>CAMVDC010000044.1 GCA_947166155.1 uncultured Prevotellaceae bacterium
CCTGCCTGGTGACGATGGACATGAACAAGATTGCACAGATGTCGTGCAATCCTGCCGTCGGAGGCATTGCGAAGGGACAGATTGTGCGCGAAGTGGATGCACTGGGCGGCATGATGGGCATCGTGACCGACCGCTGCAGCCTCCAGTTCCGTATGCTCAACCTGTCGAAAGGACCGGCGGTGTGGAGCCCACGGGCACAGTGCGACCGCGGAAAATACATCTGGGCATGGCGCGAGATACTGGAGAACACGCCCAACCTCAACATCTGGCAGGACCAGGTGTCGGAACTCGTGGTCGAAGACGGCGAGGTGAGAGGCGTTCGCACCATCTGGGGCGTTGAGATTCAGGCACGTTGCGTGGTCCTCACTGCAGGCACATTCCTCGGCGGATTGATGCACATAGGGCGCAAGCAGATACCCGGCGGACGCATAAGCGAACCGGCTGTCGATGGGCTCACCGAGTCGATTACCCGCCACGGAATAAGGGCCGGACGCATGAAAACAGGCACACCGGTGAGGATAGACCGCCGTAGCGTCGATTTCAGTCAGGCCGAACGGCAGGACGGCGACGTAGGTTGGCATCACTTCTCGTTCATGGATGTGGAACACACGCTGGAACAACTGCCATGCTGGATGTTCAAGACCAACAGCGCTGTGCACGACATCCTGCGCTCGGGCCTCAAAGACTCGCCCCTCTACAACGGACAGATACAGAGCATAGGCCCACGATACTGTCCGAGCATCGAGACAAAACTACACACATTTCCCGACAAAGACGAGCACCAGCTCTTTCTCGAACCCGAAGGCGAGACGACCAACGAGATGTACCTCAACGGATTCTCGTCGTCGCTGCCTATCGACATACAAATCAACGCCCTGCGACAGATCCCGGCACTGCGCAACGTGGAGGTCTATCGGCCGGGCTATGCAATCGAATACGACTACTTCGACCCTACACAACTGACCCATACACTGGAGTCAAAAATGGTGAAAAATCTCTTCCTCGCCGGACAGGTGAACGGCACCACCGGCTATGAGGAAGCAGCGGGACAGGGCATCATTGCCGGCATCAATGCCGCCATCAACTGCAGCGGCGGCCAGCCGTTCACCCTGGGCAGGAACGAGGCATACATCGGTGTGCTGATCGACGACCTCGTGACCAAAGGAGTTGACGAGCCGTACCGCATGTTCACCTCGCGCGCCGAGTATCGCATCCTGCTCCGACAAGACGATGCCGACATGCGCCTCACCGCCCGCAGCTACAAACTGGGCCTCGCATCGACCCAACGCTACGAAAAAATGCGTAAAAAGGCCGATGAAATCGAGCATTTCATCACGTTTGCACAAAACTTTTCAATCAAGCCGGCACTCATCAACGACGCACTCAGCCAGATAGGAACCACCCCGCTCGAACGCGGATGCCGGCTCGTTGATTTGCTCGGACGTCCTGGTGTGACCATCGAAAACCTCACCCCACACATCAAAGCACTGGCCGCCGAAGTGGACAAAATCGACGACCGCAGGGATGAAACCCTCGAAGCCGCCGAGATACGCATAAAATACAAAGGATACATAGAGCGCGAGAACCAAGTGGCCGACAAGATGCTGCGCCTCGAAAACATAAAGATTCAGGGCCGCTTCGACTACCCCAACATGACGCAGATAAGCATCGAAGCACGCCAGAAACTCGCTGCAATCAACCCCGTCACACTGGCGCAAGCCAGCCGCATACCAGGCGTGTCGCCAAGCGACGTGAATGTGATGCTCGTGCTGATGGGAAGATGAGAACGAACCCAATACCTCCCCTAACCCCTCAATACCTCCCCTAACCCCTCAATACCTCCCCTAACCCCTCCCAAGGAGGGGGACTCCATCCGGAAGGTTAATTATTATACATTAAATATTATATATTAAGACTGAGGGGAACTCTATCCGAATGGTCAAAGCTCCTCCCCTTGGGGGAGGCGGGGGAGAGGTTAATAATTTATATAAACTATGAACAACCCCTATCTCATGGAGCACCTGCGCTCCATACCCGATTTTCCGCAGAAGGGAATACTCTTCCGCGACGTGACAACCCTCTTCAAGGACGCCAAGTGTCTTGAAATCATGGAAGAGGAGATGTATGAACTCTATAAGGACAAAGGCATCACAAAGGTGGTGGGCATCGAGAGCCGCGGCTTTGTGATGGGTGCCATCCTTGCCCGCAAGCTCGGTGCAGGCATGGCGCTGTGTCGCAAGCCGGGCAAACTGCCTGCAGCCGTGGTGAGCCAGTCGTATAGTAAAGAATACGGCACCGACACCATCGAGATGCACGAAGACGCCATCAGCCAGGACGATGTGGTGCTCATCCACGACGACCTGCTCGCAACCGGTGGCACCATCAAGGCAGCATGGGACCTCGTCAGGAAGTTCAACCCAAAGAAGTGCTACATGAACTTCATCATCGAAATACGCGACGAAGGCCTCAAAGGACGCGAGTTCCTTGGCGACGGAATCGAAGTAACAACATTGATATCAGTATAATCCCAACGTCAGTATAACCTGAATATCAGTATACCCCAACGTCAGTATAACCTGGATATCAGTATATCCCAACGTCAGTGCAGGGCAGTTCGGCTGCCCTGATCACAACAATCAATCATGCCTGCCGACCGCCTCACACACCTCAAGACCATTGTTTCTGCCCTGCCCGAAAGTCCTGGATGCTACCAGTACTTCGACCAGAGCGGCACCATAATCTATGTAGGTAAGGCAAAGAACCTGAAACGACGCGTGAGCTCCTACTTCCTCAAGACACAGACGTCGAGGAAGACGCAGATACTGGTGAGCAAGATATGCGACATAAACTACGTCGTGGTACCCAGCGACGAAGATGCGCTCCTGCTCGAAAACAACCTCATAAAGCGCTACAAGCCACGCTACAACATACTGCTGAAGGACGACAAGACCTACCCGTCGGTGTGTGTCACCAACGAACACTTCCCGCGAGTGTTCAAGACCCGCAAGATAATACCCGGTGCAGGAACATACTACGGACCCTTCAGCCACGCCGGCACACTCAACAACATGCTCGAGCTCATCAACCGCATCTACCCGCTCAGGCGATGCAGGCAGGCGGTCACTACCGAGGGAATCGAGGCAGGTAAATACAAGACGTGCCTGGAATACCACATAAAAAACTGCAAGGCACCATGCGTGGGCCTGCAAAGCCGCGACGACTACATGGAGAGTGTGGCCGAAGTGCGCGAGATACTCAAAGGAAACACGCGCGGAGTATGTGCCAAACTCATGCAACAAATGCAGCAACTGGCCGCCGAGATGCGATTTGAGGAGGCACAGGAACTGAAACGCAAGTATGACCTGGCACTCGAATTCTGCGAAAAGAGCGAGGTGATAGCCGGATACGACCACGACATCGACGTGTTCTCCATAGCCGACGACGAACATTCGGCATTCATCAACTACCTGCACGTGACCCACGGATGTATCAACCAAGCCTTCACCTTCGAATATGCAAAGCGCATGGATGAAGAGCCGGCCGACATGCTGGCACTGGGCATCGTGGAGATGAGGGAGAGATACAAGAGCCGTTCGCGCGAAATCATCGTGCCCTTCCCAATCGAGGTGGAGCTGGAAGGCATCACAATCACCGTGCCGCAACGAGGCGACAAACGTCACCTGCTCGACCTCTCGCTGGCCAATGTACGGCAATATAAGTTCGACAAAGCAAAGCAAGCCGAGAAGCTGAACCCCGAACAACGCGCCACCAACCTGCTGCGCGAGTTGCAGCAAAAGCTGCAACTCCAGCACCTGCCGCTACATATCGAGTGTTTCGACAACTCAAACATACAAGGCAGCGACGCAGTGGCCGGCTGTGTGGTCTTCAAGAAAGCCAAACCATCGAAGGCCGACTACCGCAAATATAACATAAAGACCGTGGTGGGTCCCGACGACTACGCATCGATGGCCGAAGTGGTTTACCGCCGCTACCGCCGCCTGATGGACGAAAGGGGCGAGATGCCAAGCCTCGTAATAGCCGATGGAGGCAAGGGACAGATGGAGGTGATACGCCATGTGGTGCACGACCAACTGGGACTCAGCATCCCCGTTGCAGGACTTGCCAAGGACGGACACCACCGCACATCAGAACTCCTCACCTACGTTGACGGCGAAATCATGACCGTCGGGGTTGACATCAAGAGCGCACTCTTCCAATTCCTCACACGAATACAGGACGAAGTACACCGATATGCCATACAGTTCCACCGCGACCGCCGCTCCAAGCATCAGGTTGCATCGGCGCTCGACAGCATCCGAGGCATCGGTCCTGCCACGAAGACCGCACTGCTGAAACACTTCAAGAGCGTGAAACGCATACGCGAAGCAAGCATCGAACAGCTGGAGGCCGTGGTGGGAAAAGCCAAAGCAGCCACGATACATGCCGCACTAAACCAAGAGAACCAAGAAGCATAGGGGAGCAAACGAAAGAAGCATAGAGGCTACCAAAGAAACAAAGGGCAAAGAAACAAGGGGCAAAGAAACAAAGGGCAAAGAAATAGTAGCAAACCAAGAGAGATATGAGAGCTGTATTACAACGTGTGAGCGAGGCATCGGTCACTATTGACGGAGCCGTGAAGTCGCAGATAGGAGCAGGACTGCTTGTGTTGCTCGGCTGCGAAAATGCCGACACAGACGACGACATTGCGTGGCTGAGCAAGAAGATAGTAAACCTGCGCATCTTCGACGACGAGGCAGGTGTGATGAACCGCTCCATCCTCGACAGCGGAGGCGACATACTGGTGGTGAGTCAGTTCACCCTGTGGGCTTCCTACAAGAAAGGCAACCGCCCAAGCTACCTGCGTGCAGGCAGCCACGAAATCACCATACCGCTCTACAACACCTTCTGCCGTCAGCTCTCGGCCGACCTTGGCCGGACGGTGCAGACGGGAGAGTTCGGCGCCGACATGAAGGTGAGCCTCGTCAACGACGGACCCGTAACGATATGTATTGATACCAAAAACAAAGAGTAGGAAGCACGCGCCGGAGAGAGCTCCGAGTTCTCTGAACACTCTGGGTTCTCTGAGCACCCTGCCACCCGCTATTCATTATTAATTATTAATTATTCATTATTATATCATGAGCGAATTTACAGAAAGCAAAGTGCAACAGGCATTCGGGAAGTACAACCTGGAGCTTGACGACGAACAGGTGAAACGCGAAGTGGCAATGCTGATAGCCAATCACCTGGAGGAAAACAACACTGTGGAAGTGAAGAAGTTCCTGCTCAACAGCGTGGAACTCACAACCTTGAAGACCGACGACAGCGAAGACAGCGTGATGCGTTTCGTTGAGAAAGTGAATAAGTTTGACGACGTGTATCCCGAACTGGGACACGTGGCAACCGTGTGTGTATATCCTTGCTTCGCACAGATTTGCCACGACACCCTCGAGAACGAAGACGTTGAGATTGCATGTGTCAGTGCCTGCTTCCCTTCGTCGCAGTCGTTTATCGAAGTAAAGATAGCCGAGACCGCTATGGCCATCCACGACGGAGCAACCGAAATCGACATCGTGCAGTCGGTGGGTAAGTTCCTGGCAGGCGACTACGAGACCGTGGCCGACGAGATTGCGGAGATAAAAGACGTGTGCGGCAACCGCAAGCTGAAGGTGATTCTCGAGACGGGATGCCTGAAGACTGCATCCAACATCAAGAAGGCATCGCTCCTTGCCATGTATGCCGGCGCCGATTACATCAAGACCTCGACCGGCAAGCTCGAGCCGGCAGCAACGCCCGAAGCTGCCTATGTGATGTGTCAGGCCATCAAGGAATACTACGACGAGACAGGCATACAGATTGGCTTCAAGCCTGCAGGAGGTATGAAGACCGTGAAGGATGCACTGACCTACTACACCATCGTGAAGGAAGTGCTGGGCGAGAAGTGGCTCAACAACCAGATGCTGCGCCTCGGAACCAGCAGCCTTGCCAACAAACTGCTGAGCGACATCACTGGCGAGGAAGTGAAGTTCTTCTAAGTCATGCGGTTGCCAAGCGTTTTCCCGAACTAAACAATAAAAACAGATACAACTATGAATAGAATCATCATCACCTTTGTGTTTGCATTGTGTGCTATGGCATGCAATGCACAGGAGGCGAGCCTGCTCAGCCGGTTTGCTTATCTCAGTTATGGCGAGGCATTGAAATCGATGCCGGCATACGCAGCTGCTCAGAAGAGCCTTGCCGACCTGCGTGCCAACTACGACAACGAACTGAAGCGCACCGACGAGGAGTTTAGCAAACAGTTTGCCGAGTATGTCGACGGTCAGCGCACATTCCCCGAGAACATATTGCTGAAACGCCAGAAGGAGTTGCAGCAACTGATGGAGCAGGGTCTGGCATTCAAGGAGGAAGCACGCCGACTGCTGGCTCAAGCCGAAGTGGAACTGATGCAACCTGTGAACAAACAACTGAAAGAGGTGATTGCCAAGATTGCCAAGGAGCGCGGCTATGCGTTCGTGCTCAATACCGACAACAATGCAGCACCTTTTGTCGACGGAGAGTTAGGCGACGATATAACTGCCGACGTGATGGAGGCGGTGAAGTAAACAGTAGATGGCTAAATAGCAAATGACTCAATGTCTGCAATCGGAGTCTTCGATTCGGGATATGGAGGACTGACCATCCTCGACGGAATTCGCCATTTGATGCCCGAATACGACTACATATATTATGGCGATAATGCCCGTGCGCCCTATGGTACGCGGTCGTTCGACGTGGTGTATGAATACACGCTCGAGGCGGTGCAGAAGTTGTTCGGGATGGGGTGTCCGTTGGTGATACTGGGATGCAACACTGCTTCGGCCAAAGCTCTGCGCACCATACAGCAGCACGACCTGCCGCGCCTGGCTCCCGACCGCCGTGTGCTTGGCGTGATACGTCCCACGGCCGAGGTGGTGGGCTCCATCACTCACAGCCGGCATGTGGGCATACTGGCCACCGAAGGTACGATACGCAGTGAGTCGTACACGCTCGAAATCCATAAACTCTTCCCCGACATCGTGGTCACGGGACTTGCATGCCCTATGTGGGTGCCGCTGGTCGAGAATGGAGAATACGACAAGCCTGCAGCCGATTATTTCATACGCGAGCGCATCGAGACACTCCTGCACTCCGACCCACTCATTGACACCATCATCCTGGGTTGCACCCACTATCCGTTGCTCATCAACAAGATACGCAAGTATTGTCCGCCTACCGTCGAAATCATGACCCAAGGCGGATATATAGCATCGAGCTTGAAGGACTACCTCGCCCGCCATCCCGAGATGGACGCTCGGCTTGGCCGCGGCGGCACCGTGCAGTATTTCACCTCCGAGTCGCCCGAGCGCTTCCGAGAGAATGCATCGATATTCTTAAGTACAAATATTAAAGTAAATAAAATGGAATAGAAAGGAAATTGAAGGGCCCCCTCCCTTTATCTCCCCTCATCCCCTTTAAAAAAAGAAAATGAAATTATGAAAGCAAGTAAATCCGTAAACACTCTGATTGATGTGATTGTGCCTCTGTGCATCCTCCTCGGATGTCAGATTGTGTGTTCCATAGTCTATATGTCAATAAGCTTTGCCACTGGTGCCATGGATAAAGACAATTGGAATCCGAAAGCATCCGACTTCATGTCGCAGGTTACAGGGGTAGTGTCGCCCGCATTGGCTATTGCCTCGGTGGTTGCAATCATACTCATCTTGGTATGGAAGCGCATTCGTCATCAGGTGATAGTTGGCGAACTTGCCACGCTTCGCACTTCGTTCCCACGGGTGCTGTTGCTCGTCTTTGGTGTCTTCCTTGGCATTTATGCCACCAATGTTGTCAGCGAGATAATCGATTTGCCAAACCTTGCTGAAGACATGTTCAACAGCATGAGCCTCACCGTGATGGGCTTCATCTCGATCGGCATCCTTGGCCCTATAGCCGAGGAGTATGTGTTCCGCAGTGCCATGCTTGGCGGAATGTTGAAGAATGGTGTGGGTCAGTGGACGGCCATCCTCATTTCATCGGCTGTGTTTGGCATCATTCATGGCAATCCGGCACAGATTCCGTTTGCCTTCATCGTGGGCATCCTGCTCGGCTTGCTCTATGTCCGCACCGGCAACATTATCCCATGTATCGTATGCCACGTCATCAACAACAGCTTCTCGGTTTACCTCATGAGCAAGTATGTAGATCAACCCGACATCACTATTGCCGACCTCATGGGGGTTGACACCTTGTTGCCAATCATGCTGGCAGTGGTGGCAGCAGGTGGATGCTATGTCATCTTTAGAAAATAATAGGAATATATAATATATAATCGAGAATATATAATCGATAATATATAATAGAGAATTTATAATAAATAGCCATCCGGCATGTGGTGCATTGCACGTCCATCCGGATGGCTATTATATATTCTCGATTATATATTATTTATTATTATCACTCGCACATCGCTTCACATATACGGTCTTGGAAGGCACGGGCTTCCGAGGCTTTTTTTTGTCCGTTACACATGATTGAGAATGCTATGAGGTGGCCGTTGCTGGCGGTGAGGTAGCCGGTGAGGGTGATCACTCCTGTCACACTGCCGGTCTTCGCGTGTACGTTGTTCTCCGCTTTAGTCTTTCTCATGCGGTTGGTCAGCGTGCCGTCAACTCCGGCTATAGGCATCGAGTGGTAGAGCGGTCCGAATATCCCTTCCTTCCGATAGGCATAGCGCAGCATGGCCACTTGCAGGCCTGGCGTGATGTAGTTGTAGAGCGAGAGTCCGCAGCCGTCGGCCACTACCGCCAGGCTCGTGGGCTGACCCGCACTCGTGATGACGCTCTCCACCTGCGAGGCACAATCCCTCCAGCTGGCGCCACGCTTCCTTTCGGCACCCAGCTGGAAAAACATCGACTCCGCCATCAGGTTGTCGCTGTCCTTCATCATAGGTGTGAGTATTTCGCGCAGTGTGTGTGTCACCTGGGCGATGAGCGTGCAGTCGTCGCCCACCTTCAGCGTAGCCGTGCCTGCCGTGCCCGTAGCGATACCTTCAGCCCCGAGCGCAGCCGCCAGCGATGCCATGAAGTTGAGCGCCGGACTATACCGGTTAATCTTGAAACTGCTACATTCGTAAGCCTTGCCGCTGAGCGAGAGCGGAGTGAGAAACGGCTGCTCATCATCCCAACACCATCCGTTGCCCAGGCACAGCGTGTCCTTCATCGACACATCGGCCAGCAGCAACCCATCCACACGAGTGATGCCTGCCTCCTTCACCGCCAACGCCATCTGCCTCAGGTGGCTCGAGTCGAGCATAGGGTCGAAGTCGCCCACCACATACAAGTCGCCCTTCAACACCCCGTCGGCCACACTGCCCTTCGTATATACCTTCGTGGCATACACATGGTCACCCCCCAGCACGTCGAGCGCCGCAATGGCCGTCAGCACCTTCTGGGTCGATGCCGGGCGCATCATCTTGTGCTGGTTATAGGCAAATACGAGCGAGTCGGTCGTGAGGTCATACACACTCATGCCCGTATTATAATAGTTGCGGTCGGCCTCCTGCGCCAGCAGCGCGAGGCTGTTATACATCCGTTCGCCCCAAGTCGGGGTATATACCTCCACCTCGGCCACGGTCAGCGAGTCGGTCGCCACCTGGCCAAGCATCGGTCGACACGGCATCAGCCATGCCACCACCGTCAAGAATATGATATAAAGTCTGTTCATTTCATCTTTCTTATCGCCTCCACAAAATCCTCCTCATCCCTTGGCTTTACAGCCACAGCACCGCCATCGTTCAACACCAGCAGCAGATACGAAAACCACGCCCTGCCGCCAATGCGCATCCTGCTGATACGCTCAATACGCACAATCTTGTCGAGCTCCACCACGCGATCCCTGGCGAAGCGACCGCTGTGCACCACCAGCCGCTCCCTGTCGATGCGGTATTCGGTGTGAATCGTACGCTCCACCACCAACACCGTCAGCAGCAAACCGCCGGCTATGGCCACACCGCCGCCATGCCACATCATGTAAATCGTGGCAACCACCAGCAGCACAATCAACACAATGCTGCCAACTCCTATGCGAGCCGCAAACGAGCGGGTGGGCGAAAGAACCCTCTTCTGCTGTTTCATGCGCATCAATCCTCTCCTCTATTTTTTCAGCCACAAAGGTAAGCATAATTCTTGAAACAAACACACCCAACCACCCATTTTTTGCTGTGACTGCACACAAAAAAACATGCACCTGCACAAGAAAACTTCTGCGAGTGCGGACTAATTCTTTAATTTGCGACGCAAATTTAATAATTTTCGGTGGAAAATTAATAAAACTACGTCGCAAATTTAATAATTTGCGTCGCAAATTAAAGAATTACCGCGCACTCGCAGGCAAATTACTCCGCACTCGCAGGCAAATTACTGCGCACTCTCGGGAAAATATCTTCGTATGCGCTGTGATGATGTGGTGGTGTGGTGGTGAAAAAAATACTCGTAGAACGGGTTGTTTCTACGAGTATCGGGGGTGATGGTGTGGTTGAATAATTTCGCTCAGCGCATTTGTTGCAGCACGAGGGAGGCGAGGGTCATGCCAAACACGCTGGTGATGTGGACGAGCGAGCCGTTGATTTGTGCCTTCGATGTACACCATTCGTGCTCGACGAGCTGTTGATCGCCGGGTGCATCGTAGAGGGCATCGGCCTGGCCGCGCGTGCCTGAGAGTAGTTTTGCTTTGGGACACATGCATGCCGCCGTGCCGCAGGTGTGGGCCGTGCCAAGGTTCTGCATGGGCGGCTCCTCGCTATATACACAGAGGAATTTGGACGCAGGAAACTGGTGTTGCTTCTTGAATTTGTTGCGCAGGGCGCGTGCCAACGGGTCACCCTTTATCTTCCAGAACTCGGCGACACGGATGCGTGTGGGGTCGATGCGCAGTGCTGCGCCCATCGAGCTGAGAAAGAGGCATCCGGAGTTTTGCTTTGCTATTTGTGTGGCATGTAGTATCAGGGAGGCTTTGTCCTTGAGCGAGTCGATGGCATCGATGATTACGTCGTATGTGTCGAGCTGGAAATCGGCAGCATTTTCCCCACTGTAAATCTTCTGCAACGCCACGATATCGGCTTTGGGATTGATTTCGAGCAGACGGGTGCGCAATGCATCGACTTTCACCTGTCCGATGGTCTGGGTGGTGGCCATGAGCTGGCGGTTGCAGTTGGTGATGCAGACGCGGTCGCTATCGACTATGGTGAGGTGTGACACCCCACTGCGCACGAGACCCTCGGCACACCACGACCCTACGCCACCCACTCCGAGGATGATGACGCGGAGGCGGGCGATGTGCTCCATGGTATCGCTGCCGAGCAGCAGCTCGGTGCGATTGAAAAGTCCTTTCTCTAATGCTGTCATATCGACTGCAAAGTTACGGCTTTTTTTTCATCTGTACGTCATCGAGTGTGAATTTTCCCGAGAAAATAATGATTGAGGTCTCGCTTTCCTCGTCGGTTGACATGATGATGACCGATTGCTTCTTGCCGCCGCGGTGGTAGATGCGCACTCGTTCGCCGTCCTCGTCCATCTGCATCAGCAGTTCGTATTTGTCGTGTTTCACTCGTTGTGCCACGTCGGTCTTCAGTTTGGTGCGCATCGTTTTGTTTTCCGACGTCACGATTTGTATGGCGTCGAGCTTGTTGAGCACTGCACCGATGTTCATGCCCGGCACGGTGGGTGCGGCTATCTTGCCTGCCAGCTGGAGCATGGCGCGCGAGATATAGACGTAGGTCACGTCTTTTTCTTCGGAGTATTTCTCAAATGCTTCCACCTGGGCACTTGCCGTCAGGGCGGTCATGCCTATGAAGAGCGCAAGGAGCAGTCGGCGTATGTTGTTGATGAATAATGAACAATGAATAACGAATAGCAGATGCTTTGGTTTAATGCATAATGCATAATTCATGATGTATGATTGATGATTACGTTTCATAGTCATTCGTATTTACTTAGTTGTTGGGTTAATATCTGGTTGGCACGTTCCCCTTTCTCGTTCATCGCGTCATACTGTGCCATGCCTTTCTCTATATTCTGCTGCAGGAGCAGTAGTGCCTTCTCGGCTGTGGCGTATGCCATCTGCGGGTCGGTGTAGGTGTCGGAGGGTTTGGGTCGGGATGTGTAGAGCATGAACGCAACGCCTGCCACCAAGAGCACTGACGCAGCCATGGCGACGGCAATGCGCTTGTTTGCCATCCGGCGACGCTTGAGGATGGCTTCCTCATGTGCCCATTCGTCGATTTTGGCACTGAGGCGGGCTTCCAATCCGTCGGGAATCGGGATGCGTTCGAGCTCGTGTATGTTCAGTTCTTCCATGTGTGTGTCAGTTGTTTGAATTGCTGTTTAAGTGTCTGTTTGGCTCTCGATACGATGACTCGCAGGTTGCCGGGCGAGAGGCCGGTGGCCTGACTTATCTCGTCGTATGGACTTTCTTGCTCCAGATGCATTTGCATTATGGTACGTTGCTTCTGTGGCAATCGGGCGATGAGTTCCGCCATCTGCATGGCTTCATCGCGTGTCTCATACGACTCTTGCGACTCATCGGGAGGGTCATCGACCGCAGCATCATCAAACGAAACGGTCGCGATGTGCTTCAGCCGCTGCTGGTCGCGGAAGAGGTTGCGCAGCATGGTGATGAGGTAAGCTTCGTTCTGTGCCTCGGCCGACAGGGTGTCGCGTCGCTGCCACAGCTTCAGGTAGAAGTCCTGCACGAGGTCTTCGGCATCCTGCTGATTGCTCGTGAGGCGATATGCCACGCGGTAGAGCAGGCGGTGGTGGGGCAGGAATCGTTGCTTAAACTCGAGGGCCGTCATGCATTTAATATATAATATTTAATTTATAATATATAATAACCTTCCGAATGGCACTCCCTCCCCATAAAGGGGGAGGGCTGGGGAGAGGGTCTGTCCCCCTCCTTGGGAGGGGTTAGGGGAGGTTTTTAGGGGAGGTTTTCCCCCTCGCTGAACTCTATGACCACTTTCTTGTCGGTGTGTGGATAGCGCTCTTTCACGCCTCCGCCCACTACCAGCGTCTCGTGGTTCCAGCAGATGTCGTTAGCTCTCATATACTCGGATGCCTCTTCCGCTGTGTGCAGGTCGGGGTACTCCTTGCCGTTGATTACAATGAGTACATCGTTCGACTTTATAGCCTCCTTCACATCGTTCCACTCCACTATGTCTTCATCGTCGAGGTCGATAATGTCGTCGAGGTCGGTGAGGTCGGAGGTGTCGACGATGCCAATCATCCCGTCGCTGGTAATCTTCTGAAACAACGTGAGCGGCACTTTGTTGTCCATGTATGCCAGCATGACCTTTCCCCAAATGTCGATGCGGTAGAGCATGTCGCTTACGATGTCTCCCTTCACTTTGCCGTATATCTGCACCCGTACCGATGGAGTCATCAAGTTGTTCCACATCTGTGCCAGCATGTTGTCGGCCTTCTCGGGTGTTTTGTTTTCGTTCACCTCGCACAGCATCTCGTAGCCTTTCAGTGCCTTGAGGTCGCGAGTCAGTTCGGCCATCTGGTCGTCGCTGAGCTGCATCTCTAATGCCTCGACGCGTTTCAGGTTCTTCAGGTACAGGTCGATTTCCTCCTGTGTGAGTGTGACATCCGTATTGGTCGTGTCTTCCATAAAACCAAGGCGCAGGGAGTCGGTCAGGTCGGTATATTCCACTCCAGGCATCGCCCTGTATTTCTTAATCAGTTTCGCAGCCGTCTGTGCCTGCATGGCGGCCGACATCAGGAGTAGTACTCCCAGAATCAAAGTTTGTCTCATGTCTGTCCTTATTTGTTTGTACATTTAGTTTTCAAGACGTCTCTATATGTACAAACGTGAAAAATGGCGCGGGTGTTACACGAAGAGGATAAAAAAATGTGGAAGAAGTTACACGAAAAGGATAAAAAATGTGGAAGAAGTGCGTTGGGGTCACACTTCTTCCTTAGCTTTATATGCCATGGCATACAGTTTCATTTGCTTCAACATGGCGAGCAGGCCGTTGGAGCGTGTGGGCGAGAGGTGCTCGGTGAGGCCTATGTCGCTGATGAAATGTAGGTCGGCGGAGAGGATTTCGTCGGGTGTGTGGTCGGAGAGTACGCGGATGAGCAGTGTGACGATACCTTTCACGATGAGGGCATAGCTCTCGGCACGGAAGTGGAGGCGGCCGTCGCGGTAGTCGGCCACGAGCCACACGCGGCTCTGACATCCGTCGATGAGGTTCTTCTCCGTCTTATATTCCTCGGGCAGGGGCTCTTGCTCGCTACCCAGGTCGATGAGTAGTTGGTAGCGGTCCATCCAGTCGTCGAGGCCGCTGAACTCATCGATTACGTCTTGTTGCAGTTCTTCTATTGTCATGATTGAGTGTATTTATGCTATGTAAAATGTGTGCGGCAGCCTTATGGTTGCTCGGTGTAGATGATTTCGAGGACGGTCTGCCCCACTGCCTTCAGGGTCGATTTGTTGATGTTTGCCAGGTTGTCGGCGCGTGTGTGCCATGTCTTGCAGAAAGAGTCGGAGTCTTTGTCGCGGGCGATGATGTCGATACATGGTATGCCCGACTGGTTGACCTGCACGTGGTCGTCGGTCACAGCGCCCCCCCGGGCATTGCGGAAGAGGTCGGAGTAACCCATTCGCTGGGCACGCGACCACACTTTGTCGACAAGACTTGGAGCGTAGTGCATGGAGTAGGCCTCTTTCTCGAATATGCAGTTTGAGCCTCCCACCATGTCGAGCAATATGCCATAGCGAGCGGTGTAGCCCTCGGTGTGGTGGTGTCCTGCCCAGTATTGCGAGCCGAGACACCATGTGTTTGTGTTGTCTTCGGTTTCGTCCCAGTAGGGTGTACCGCAGTCTTCGGCATCGAAGCAGATGAAATCGACACCCACAGCCGGTGCTTGCTGCTGGATGTGGCGTGCTGCTTCCATCATGACAGCAACTCCGCTGGCACCGTCGTTAGCTCCGTCGATAGGGGTGCGGTGCACGGATTTATCGTTATCGTGGTCGGCCCATGGGCGTGAGTCCCAATGTGAGCAGATAATGATGCGCACGGGGTTCTGTGGGTTGGTGGATGCGATGATGTTGCGCATACGTATCTTGGTTCCGTCGTAGAGCGCTCCTTCGGCATCCTGGTTGATGACGGTTGCTCCGTATTGCCGGAACTTGGATGCTATGTAGTTGGCGCACGAGTCGTGAGCCGCGCTGTTCATCACACGGGGACCGAAGGCGCATTGCTCGGCGATATACATATAGGCGCTGTCGGCCGAGAAGTCGGGCGAGACTTGGGTGTAGGGGCGTGTGTCGGGCTGCGGTGTGTTGCGGCACGCGGTGAGGGCTACGAGTGATAGCAGGAGTGGGAGTAGTTGTTTCATTGTGGGTTGATGGTTTGGGCTGTGAGGCCGAACCTCACAGCACTGACGCTTAATGGTGGATAATTGGTGGCTGCGGGGGGAAACCTTGGCTGTGAGGCCGAACCTCACAGCGCTGACGCTTATGGGTTGATGGTTGGTGGCTGTGAGGCCGAACCTCACAGCACTGACGCTTATGGGTTGATGGTTGCTGACTGGCAGGCTTGCATGACGCGTAGGAAGTTGCCGCCCCAGATGAGTTCGAGGTCTTGTGGCGAATAGCGGCGTTGCAGGAGCCTGCGGGTGAAGTTGATGAGTTCGGATGCGGATGCCAGGCCCGGCACTCCGCCGTCGCCGTCGAAGTCGGTACCGATGCCTACGTGGTCGATGCCCATGACACGGACCATGTGGTCGAGATGGCGTACGGCATCCTCGATGGTGGCTTGGCCGTCGGTGCGTAGGAATCCGTTGTAGAATGTGACTTGTGCCACACCGCCGGTAGCGGCCAGCCGGCGCATCTGGTCGTCGGTGAGGTTGCGCGGATGGTCGCAGAGGGCTCGCGCCGACGAGTGGCTGCACACAATCGGGGTACTACTTATGTCGATGGCGTCGTAGAAGCTTTGCTCGCTGGCATGGGAGAGATCGACCATCATGCCGAGGCGGTTCATCTCGCGTATCACGTCGGCACCGAATGTGCTCACTCCGCCGTGTTCGTTGTTGCCACGTGCCGAGTCGCAGATGTCGTTGTCGCCATTGTGGCAGAGGGTCATATACACCACGCCACGACTGCGGAAATGGCTGACAAGGCTGATGTCGCGCCCGATGGCATATCCGTTTTCGATGCCCATCATGATTGATTTCCTGCCTTCGCGCTTGTTGCGATAGAGGTCGGCCGGTGTGCGGGCAATGGCGGCGCGGCCCTGGGTGCGCTCCACCATGGCTTCTATCTGGCTGAGGATGGAGTCGGCCTTTGCCGTCGCAGCATGGAGCGATGCTTCGTCGCGTGCTTCCTGCTTGAGGTATGCCACCATGATTGATGCGTCGAGGTGGCCTTCGGTCATCTTGTGTAGGTCAACCAGTATGCGTGGGTCGCGACGCGTGAAGTCGATGTCCTGGTCGAAGAACATGGGTGTGTCGCAGTGTGAGTCGAGTGTGAGTGTGTGGCTGTGCAGCTGTTTGGCTTCGCTGAACGAACGTGCCTCGCCCACGAGCCACTGGAACAGCGGCATGTGGCTGCGGTCGGCGCCGAGTATGAAACACTCGGGATGCCACTGCACGCCGATGACCGATTTCCATTCGGTCGACTCGATGGCCTCGATGACTCCGTCGGGGCTCAGCGCGCTGACACGGAAGCCGGCCGGTGCCTCCTTCACTGCCTGATGGTGGAAGGAGTTGACTGCTATCTCTATGGCCCCATATATATTATATAATAAGGTGTCGGGCTCGATGCTGATAGTGTGTGATGCCTCGGTGCGCACCATGTCCTGGCTGTGCTTGATGGTCACCCCCTGTTGCTGCGAGTTGATGTCCTGATATAGTTTTCCACCCATGGCTGCCGCAATGACTTGTATGCCCTTGCAGATGCCGAGCATTGGCAGTTGGCGGTCGAAGGCCAGGCGAGCCAGTACGAGTTCCTGACGGTCGCGAAGGGGTGTCACCCCGTGCAACTGTGGTATGGGTTGCTCGTCGATATATATGGGGTTGATGTCGCCTCCGCCGCTGAAGATGATGCCGTCGAGATGGTCGAGCAGGTCGAGGAACATGTCGGTCGGCTCGCATGGGGGCAGTATGACCGGCATGCCTCCAGCCTCGAGCACCGAGCGGTAGTAGCCCTCGGCCAGGGTGGTGGTCTGGTCGGCATAGTTGCCGGTGATGCCTATGAGGGGCCGTCCGCTCTCTATATGGCCAATGGTGTGCAAGCTGTCGTATGTGTGCAGCCGGTTGAATGATTCTGTCATTGACTCTGGTTGATTAATTGTTTGTTGTATGGTCGGTTGTTATGATGTTATAGTCTTTTTTAATTCATAGTTCTCGGCAGCCAACGCGCTGGCGCCAGGCATGCCGAACATGAGCAGAAACATGACGGCAGCCATGAAATGGAATCGTGTTTTCATAGTAAGAATGGTTATAGTGGTTAATGTTTAAGGGATTTCTGCTTATGCGATGCAAAGGTACGAATTATTCGGAAAACGACCAAGGCTTTAACCCCTTATTTTTAGCAAAACGACAACGAGCATGCAATATCGGAAAAACGAGTGCGCACTCGCGAGGCCGAGAGCGCGCACTCGCGACCCTGTGAGTGCGCGGTCGCAGGCCTGTGAGTGCGCACTCATTTTTCACCCCTTCCACAACTATTTGTAGGCATGCCCGAAAAATATTTTAGTTTACATGCCGCTTATTCAGCAAAAGTTCGTATCTTTGCGCCATAAATCACGCTGAACACACAATGAAACGAACCATAATATTACAACTTATGTCGATAGCACTCATGATGCCGGCATCCATACATGCGCAAAACACGCATGCTGCCGACGTGACCAAGCAACTCGACATTTTCCACCAGATATATCAGACGCTCGACGCATACTATGTCGATACACTCGATGCCCAACGACTCGTGACCACAGGCATCGACGCCATGCTGCAGACACTCGACCCATATACCGAATACTACACCGAGGAAGACCAAACCGACCTGAAGATGCTCACACAGGCAAAATATGGCGGAATAGGCAGCATGATACGCATGATGAAAGACTCGACCATCATCATTGCCGAGCCATACAAGGGCATGCCGGCCGACGAAGTGGGGCTGAAGGTTGGCGACGTGTTGTTGCGTATCGACAAGACCGACCTCAAGGGCAAGACCACAGCCGAGGTGAGCGACATGCTGCGCGGAGAGCCAGGCACCACATTCCTGCTGCAATACCAGCGACCAGGCGAAAAGAAACCCACCGAGGTGAAGATAACACGCCAAAACATAAAACTGCCACCAGTGCCATACTACGGAATGGTGGGAAAAAGCGGATACATACACCTCAACCAATTCACCAGCGACTGCTCGGCCGACGTGCGACGGGCACTGCTGTCGCTCAAGCAACAAGGAGCCACCAGCATCATATTCGACCTGCGCGGCAACGGCGGCGGGGCACTCGACCAAGCTGTAAAGATAGTCAACCTATTCGTACCCAGTGGTG
>CAMVDC010000045.1 GCA_947166155.1 uncultured Prevotellaceae bacterium
GCTTAAATATATAATAAGGTGTTATTTGTTTGCGAATTATTCATGGATATAGTTGATGCATTTGCTCCAGGAACATGGCCTGGCGGATTTGTTGAAGGTGGTCGATTCCAAGCAGACCACGAGGAATTCTTTACAAATAATGACAATACAATAAATGTGTGGTGGGATTCCGGGTTTACAGGAAATGCATATATATATGGGGATCCTGAATGGTTTCATAGTAATATAAGTGCCGATTCGAGATTTCATGGAACAGAATCCAGCCTGTGTTTTTGTGAGATGTACTATATAATTTTTACTGGAATTCGCAAATACTGGCATTACATGGTTAACATATCGGAGGTTCATGTGTACTACATAAATATAACCCAAATACGACCTTAGCATGAGAATACTGCTTACGTTCATATTCGCCACCATAAGCATGACGCTGTCTGCTCAGCAGAGCAAAGGCAGCAGCAGCTTGCCGGTTCAGGAGAAGGTATATCTGCACATTGACAACAACACGTACTTTCTTGGCGATACGATTTGGTATAAGGCATACGTAGTGCTGGCGGATGACAACAGCCCCGAGCCACTGAGCCGAATACTTTATGTAGAACTGCTCAACCAGCAGGGATACCTGATGGAGCGCCAGCAGCTGGTGGTGGACAGCAAAGGACAGGCCGACGGACGCTTTGCCCTGAGCGACAGCCTCTTTGCAGGATATTATGAGATACGTGCATACACCAAGTGGATGCTTAACTTCGGTTATGAACGGGCGAAGTCGTGGAACAGGTTTTCATGGTTGTATTTTGAAAAAGACCAAGGATACATGGCATGGGATTCAGAACAGGGAGGTGCATGGGGTGAAACCGCAGATGACTGGATTGCAGGTTCAACTACCAATGCTCAGATGTCACGTATGATAGATAGTATACCTATTATAGTTACTCATAGAAATGACCGTCTGATAATAGATGAAGCTACACGCCAACCATATTATATGATTGTCAAGACATCCGAATACAATAACGGGGCAAATATCACCCCCGACTCCCTTCGCACTACCTATCGCCAATACTCCAACCTTTTCTCACGTGTGCTGCCTGTCTACTCACGCCCTGACAGCATGGAAAACTACCGACGCAGAATAATGCCTGTGAAGATTACGATGGGCGACTACTCGGTGCGGTGGAAGACTCCCAAGTTCGACGTCAGGTTCTATCCCGAGGGCGGGAGCCTGCTGGCCGGTCACCGCTGTCGGGTGGCGTGGGAGGCTATGAATCAGGAACTGGAGCGGCTGAACGTGAGCGGACTGTTGCTCGAGGATGGCGAACCTATCGACTCCATCCGCCCCACCCATGCAGGGCGAGGGGTGTTCTATCTCAATGTGCGGCACGGACGCAAGTATACGGCACGATTTACGTTTGGGAAGGATGAGTTTACATTCAACCTGCCCGCTGCCGAGGAGGATGGCGTGGCACTGCGTGTGACGCAGGATGACGACAAAATACTACTGCGCACCGCACAGCAGTTTGCCACACAGCGCAGGCTCACTCTCGGAATCTACTGCCGCGGACTTAAGGTGACGGAGTTCGAACTCGGCAAACAGGGAACCGACGAATTCGAGATAGACAAGCGCGACATACCCGAAGGGGTGAGTCAGGCAGTGGTGCACGACCGGCAGGGCACCGTGTTTGCCGACCGCCTGTTCTTCGTGAACAAGTGCTACGAGTCGCGCGCTACGGTTGAAGTCTTGGGAATCCTCAACCGTCCCTACCGACCGCTGGAGCACATCCGCCTCAACATGCTGGCAACCGATGCCAAGGGGCGGCCGCTTCGCGACGAGACATTCTCTCTTTCCATACGCGATGCCGACCAGCTCGACCCCTCGTTTGCCACGGGAAACGTGATGACCCACCTGTTACTGGAGTCCGAGATTCGCGGTTTCGTTGAGACCCCCGACTACTATTTCGAGGCCGACGACTCACTGCACCGTCGGGCACTCGACCTGCTACTCATGATTCAGGGATGGCGCCGCTATGACTGGAGGGCTGCCGAACGGCCCGAGACGGCAAGGATTGACTACCTGCCCGAGCAGAAAACCATAGTATATGGCGATGTGTTCCCACTGCGCAAACAGCTCTTCGGCAGCAAGGACAGGAAGATAGAGGTGTCGTGCACGCTGGTCAACCTCAACGACGACCTAAAGGAAGGCGACTACTTCATCTACAAAGGTTTGGTGGATGCCGACTCAACCGGTCATTTCTCGTTTGCCTACGACCCGTTCTACGGCACGGTGCGACTGAACAGGAAGGCACGGTATGCAGGACACGGCGACGAGGCAGGCGGCATCTTCCACCACGACCCCAAGATATTCCTACGCAAAGAGTACTTCTACCCACAGGCACTGAAGGCATACTCGTGGTATGAGACCCACGAGCCCGACACGATAAAGCAGCCCAACCTGTCGTGGGACGAATATATGGACGACATATATGCCTCGGAGTGGATTCCGATGGTGAGCATCAAGGCAAAGCGAAGGGCGCACGCCAAGCGGCAACTGAACCGCCCTGTATACTCTGTCCCCTTCATCGACTTCATCAACGACGTGTGGGACCAGGGATTCTACAACCAGTTCTACCTTATGAACGGAGGTGAACTGCCGCTGAAAGACACCACTGGCTTGTCGTACCAGTTGATGCTCGACTCCTACGTGCGCATGCAATACGAGCCAGATGCCAATAACCATGAGTCGCATAAGTTCCACATCGACTGGAACGCAGCATGGTATTTTGAGCGATTACAGAATGTGTCGTTCCTGCCGACAATCAAAAGCCTCGACATAGTGAGCGATGCTCCGCGCCGACCCGTGCCCTACGAGCACTACCACGAAGACCGCTGGGGCGGAGAGTCGGGATATGTTTCAGGTATCGATTCATATATCAACCTTGCTACGACCCCATACGAAGAGCGTACGACCTACGACGGACGGCAGTACAACTTTCAGGGCTTCACGCGACCAGTGGAGTTCTACAACCCCGACTACAGCAAGGCCAAGCTGACGGAAGTGAAGGACTACCGGCGCACTCTGTATTGGAATCCGAGCGTGAAGACAGACCACAACGGCCAAATCTCGATAGATTTCTACAACAACTCAGTATGCACCACCATCGATGTTTCAGCCGAAGGAATTACGAAATATGGGCAGTTTATAATAAACAAATAGAAACCATGACCGACCTTACCATCTGGCTCACATATCATGATGACAGCATGATAGAGCAGAATGAAGAAATGAAGAAATGAAACTATGCGGATTCTTCCCCGCCATGACTCACGACGACAACGTACAAGCAGCTTATCAAAACTGTCGGTTTCATCGGGGAAAATCCGCTTTTTAATGCATAATAGATTATTATCAAGAATAAGATAATTTGACTCTAAGGAGTCATGCGAGTTTAGGAGGGCTTCCGCGTGGGGGATGATGGTTCTCCTTTTCTCATTATACTCCTTAGAGAATTATGGAATTTGGTTCTAAGGAGTCATATGAGTTTAGGAGGGCTTCCGCGTGGGGATTCTTTCTCCTTTTCTCATGAAACTCCTTAGAGAATCAGATAATTTGGCTCTAAGGAGTCATGCGAGGTTTAGGAGAGCTTCCGCATGGGGGGACTATCTCCTTTTCTCATTATACTCCTTAGAGAATTAGAGAATTAGAGGATTAGATAATAAATACTTAAAACGACACATAAATAATGATGTCCTGCTAACAAATTAATGGATAATTCGTGACAATTCGTGTTTATATAAAAAAGGTGTTATGTTTTCACATATAATTATCACGAATGGAACACGTATTTATCATAAATATTCAACTTTCGCAAGTTCCACTTGCTTCAGTTTCAAGGAATAGAAAGGAATGGAAGAGAAGTTATCGCTCGCTTTGTTCGCTCAGGAAGTTAAAAGGACGAATGATACTACAGGCAGGTATCGTCCCTTTAACTCCCCTTTAACTCCCCTTTAACTCCTCTTTAACTTCTTATAACTGACATGCGAAACTTATATCATAAATATTCTTGTTGTAATTTAGTTGATAGTATTAGCTGTATTTCGGATGTCAATCTTCAATAATAATGAGCCGCAGATGTAGGTGCTATATAGCACAGACGCCTGCGAACGATTGCGCAGGCGTCTGTGAATGGTGAAAAAGGTTGTTGTGAGCGGTCGCGTTGACGTGTGTGAGCGGTCGCATGGATATGAAAGAACGGCCGCTTTGATATCAGTGTCTCATCACATGGACTTCTTGCGGCGATGGAACCATCCGAAGACGATTGCGGCTGCGAGGAGGGCGATAAGGGCGTAGAAGGAGATGTTGGCTATTGTCTCGGTGGTGGTTACCGATTCGGGACGGAACTGCATCTGGATGGTGTGACGTCCGGCGGGCACATACATGGCTCGCAGCACGTAGTCGGCACGGACGATGGGGCTTTCGGTGCCATCGATGGTGGCGCGCCATCCGGGGTAGTATATCTCGGAGAAGACTACGAGACCTCCGTTGAGCGACTCTACCTCGTAGCTCACTTCGTCGGCATCGAGGTGTGTCTGGCGTATGGTGGCAGTTGAGTCGGTGGTTGCTGAGTCGAGCGTCTTGCCCTCGAGTGAAGAGGCAAATGTGCAGTCGATGACAGCCGTGTGGCGTGGTGACACGGTGTGGAGTGCTTCGATTTCCTCGTTGGCATTATCGACGTATTTCACGTTGTCGACAAACCATGCGTTGCCGAATGCGCTGTTGTTTTCGATTGGAATGCGTGCTCCGCCTTGTCCTGCAAGGATGAACCAGCGGGCATTGAGCATGTTGAGCACGGGCAGTTGCTGCTCGGCTCCTGCCGCACGGAGGTCGTAGACAGGCATGCCGATAGCGGAATGTGTGGCAGCCGAGTCGAGCGGTGCTGACTGCAGGAGCGAGTATATCTTAGGTACTTCGGTTGCGATATGTTCCTCGACCAACTCCTGATAGCGGCGCAGTTTGGCTGCATGATATCCGCCTATGCTACTGAAGAAGAACGACGTGGTGTTGTCGTTGAAGGTGCTGACGGTGAGGTTGAGCACACGGTAGTTGCGTCCGTCGCCCGAAGCCGAGAGAATGAGGCGGTCGGCATCCGATGGTTGCACGGCAGCTGCTGTGCGTGGTGTTTCGAACATGGAGTCGTTGAGGTATCGCTTGTTGACCATCCACATATCGACAAGGCATATAGCGATGATATACACGTAGTTGGGGATGAGCAGTGTACGCTTGTTGCCTCGGTACATGCGCCAAAGGAAGAATGTGCCAATGATGATGATGATGGCTGAACGCCATGCGTCGCTGCTCACCATGGCGGCACGCATCTGCGAGAGGCTCATGAGTATCTGGCTGGCTGTAGTCTGGTCGAAGTATCCGCGGGTGGTGTAGGTGTCGAGTGCGTTGCGGTCGGTGGTCGAAATGCAGTCGCCCATGATGGTGGGATGTAGTGCGAAGACGACGCAGATGCCAGCTGTGATGATGCTGCTGATGGTCAGTGCTCGCAGCATGGAGCCGCGCCGCTCCTTGTCGGCACAAGCTTCGACAAACTCCTTCAGTCCCAGCATGGCGAGCATCGGTATGCAGAACTCAGCCACGACGAGTATGGAGCTGACGGTTCGGAACTTGGCATACATGGGTATGTGGTCGATGAAGAAGTCGGTGAATCCCATGAAGTTCTTTCCCCATGCGAGCATAACGCTCAGGATTGTTGCTATGAGCAGTGCCCACTTGAGCGGGTTGCGGTTGGGCAGTATGATGAGCGAGAGGATGAAGAGCATGCACACGAGTGCCCCCACATATACGGGTCCGCTGGTACCTGGCTGTTCGCCCCAATACTGGGTGAATGCGGTGTAGATGCCGTTTTGGGTGAACATAGGGTCGGCCTTGCTCATGGCTGTCTTGCTGTCGGACAGTGGAACGCTGGCTCCACCCATCACGTCGGGGATGAGGAGGGTCCAGGTTTCCCCCACTCCATAGCTCCATGCGGTGATGTAGCTGCGTTCAAGGCCGCTGTCGGTCTGGTCGTCGGTCTTTCCCTCCTTCACCAGTTCGCTCTTTCCGCGCATGGTGTCCTTAGCATACTCGTAGGTGTGGTAGAGGTTAGAAGCATTGATAGCGACAGCGATGACAGCTGCCACAGCTAACGAGGCAGTGCCGATAATCCAGCTTTTCAGAGCCTTGCGACGTATGGCATCGATGAGGTATGCAATGACGATGAGAGCTTCGGGCAGTAGGAAGTAGTAGGTCATCTGAACGTGGTTGCTCATGATTTGCAGTGCAGCAAAGAGGGCCGTCACGGCGCATCCCAACAGGTATCGCCGACGGTAGCAGAGCACGATGCCTGCGATGGTTGGCGGTATGTATGCCAATGTGAGCACCTTCCAGATGTGTCCGGCTGCTATGATGATGAAGAAATAGCTTGAGAATGCCCACACGATGGCTCCCAGCACCGCCATCCACCTGCGGAAATCGAACGCACGCAACAGGATGTAGAAGCCCAGCATGGATATGAAGATATAGAACACATAGTCGGGCAGCCACAGGTGGTAGGCCTTTTCGATTGCAGAGAGGTTACGTGTAGAGTCGTAGGACGGTGCAATCTGATAAGTAGGCATTCCACTGAATGCGCTGTTGGTCCATCGTGGTGTGGTACCATCGTGAGCAGCACGATAAGCATTGATTTCCACCCCGAGGCCGTCGGCCGCGCTGTTGTCGTGTTGCGACAGACGCCGTCCGTCGATATCGGCAGGATAGAAATAAACTAATGAAATGACGGCAAAGAGCACTATGCACAGCGCTTCGCCCCAGCATGATTTGAGTTGTTTCAACATATTTGGTGACTTGTTTTGTTACTCATTATTTATAACTGAATATTCAATACGCGTGCAAAGTTACGAAAAAAGTCTGATGTGATGTGTGCCATGTGTATTGAAAAATGAAAATAAACAACATTTTATGTGTCATACCTTGCACTTTAATGGTAAACGTTGTGTGTCATCCAATTTTTTTCCGTACCTTTGTGGGCAGAAAGTGAGACATAACATACAGCACAACCAAATGACTTTTTCAGACATGAAGGTAGAAATCATCAATCGTTCCAACCATCCTACGCCCTCGTATGCCACTGCACAGTCGGCTGGCATGGACTTGCGTGCCAACCTGACGGATGGTCCCATCACCATACCTCCCATGGGTAGGACACTGATACCCACAGGCCTGTATATAGCCTTGCCTCCCGGCTTTGAGGCACAGGTGAGGCCGCGCAGCGGATTGGCATTGAAGCACGGAGTGACAGTACTCAACTCGCCCGGCACCATCGATGCCGACTACAGGGGCGAGGTGTGTGTGATACTGGCCAACCTGGGCGATGCACCATTCGTGGTGAACGACGGTGAGCGCATAGCCCAAATGGTGATAGCACGCCACGAGCAAGCCGAATGGGTGGTGGTGGAAAGCCTCGACGAGACAGAGCGCGGAGCAGGCGGATTCGGACATACAGGAAAGTAAGCGGACAATATGTGTGACTTGAATATACTGAAACGATACATACTGGCATGTGTAGCCCTGTGTGTGATGACTACAGGTGTGAGGGGTCAGAACGACAAGTCGGACCTCTTTGTGCTTGAAGGTCACAGGCAGATGTTGCTGGGTAATCACACCGATGCATACTACCTCACATGGCATGCCCTACAACTCAACCCCCGCTCGGTGGCTGCACTGCAGCAATTGGCCGAGTTTATGCACTACATGCGCAGCGACAGCCTTGCCACACACTATATGGAACTTGCCGCACAATATGCTCCCGACGACTACTGGAGCCAGCAACCGCTGGTGGAACTATACGTGGGGACGGGGCAAACCGACAAGGCGATAGCACTGCTTGAACGGTTGGCACAGAAGTTCACGACCAACAACGACGTGCTCATGATGCTCGAAACGCTGTATAAGCAGAAGGGCGATTTTGCAAATGTGGTGCGCATGCTCGACATGCTCGAGATGCGCGAAGGGAAGAGCGAACAGCTCAGCATGGAGAAATTCCGCACATACATGCAGATGAGCGACTCGGAGCATGCATTTGCCGAGATAAAAGCGCTGGCCGACGAATATCCCAACGACCTGCGCTACAGGGTGTTGCTGGGCGACATGTATGCCAACCAGCAACGCTACGACGAGGCTCTCGACATTTATCGCAGTGTGGAGGCCGAGGCTCCCGACAACATAAGCCTCATGGCATCGATGCTCAACTACTATTCGCTCACCAACCAAGACTCGCTCTACCAGCGCCAGCTCGAGGCAATAAGCACCAACCCAAAACTCGATGCCGACACGCGGTTCCGATTCCTCAACACCATGGTGTATGAACATCTGCAGGGAGGGAAGAAGCACGACCACCTGCTGCAAATACTGGAACAGGTGCTACAGTTGCCGCAAACCGATAACCGCATAGCAGAACTCTGTGCGCGATACATGATAACCATAGAGCAACCACCACAGCGAGTGAAGCCTGTGCTTACACAGATGTTGCGCTTCGACCCCTCAAACCTCATGGCTCGCAGCCAGTTGCTGCAATATGCCATCGATGTCGACGACACGCTGGAGGTGGTGCGTGTGTGCCAGCCAGCTGTCGACCTCGACCTCGATGACCCCGTGTTCTACTACTACCTCGGTATTGCATACCTGCAAACCGACAGCGCACAGAAGGCTGTCGACACATTCCGCCACGGATTCCGACATGTGGACAGCGAGACAAACCTGCAACTGGTGACCAACATGTATGCCCTGCTGGGCGACTCGTATCACCAGTTGAACGACATGCCACATGCCTATGAGGCCTACGACTCATGCCTGATGTACCGCCCCGACGACGCATTAGTGCTCAACAACTATGCATACTACCTGTCGCTCGAACATCGTCAGCTCGACAAAGCAGAGGAGATGAGCCGACGGTCGCTCGAAAAAGAGGGCGACAACCCGACATACATTGACACGTATGCATGGATCATGTTCCAACAGAAACGCTATGAAGAGGCTCGCCGTCACATCGAGCGTGCATTGCAACTCATGGGCGACAACATCGACCCCAGCGACGCTAACATCATGGAACATGCAGGCGACATATATGCCAAATGCAAACTCATGGACAAAGCAGTGGAATACTGGCAGCGGTCGCAAAGCTTAGGCAATGACACACAATTAATAAACAAGAAGATAAAGAAACGTAAGTACTATGCATATTAAACGAATCATAGTCAATATATCGTTGCTGACAACGCTGCTGATGCTCCTTGCATCGTGCCGCACCTCATCGAACTCGATGGGTGGCGAGGCGGGTGCTTCCTCTTCGGTGGGTATCGACCAGCTCGTGAGCCGCATCAGTAACAACCACTCGCAGCAGCAATACCTCACAGCCAAACTCAAGATAGAGGCACAAGCCGATGGTGAAAAAGTATCGACCAGCGGCACACTGCGCATGAAGCGCGATGATGTCATCCAGCTCATCCTGGTCGACCCGCTTATCGGTGCACTCGAACTCGGACGCATGGAGTTTACTCAAACCAAGGTGCTCATCATCGACAAGGTGAACAAGCAGTATATCGACCTGCCGTATGCCGAGGTGCCCTTCCTCGAGCGTGCTGGCATCACGTTTGCCACCCTTCAGTCGCTCTTTTGGAATCAATTGTTCACACAAGGGGCCACACACCCTTCGGCAACCGACTTCAAACTCACCACTCAAGGCGCTGACTATGTGCTTACACACGTGGCGAAGTTGCTGTCGTATCAGTTTACCGTACAACCCAAAACGGCACACATAACCAACACACACATAGTGGGAACCGATGCATCACCTTATAAGTTCGACTTCTTCTACAACGACTTTCAAGACTATCAGGGACGTCCCTTCCCACGCAATATAGTCATGTCGTTCACCAACGATATCACACCCACATCGCTTTCGATGACCCTCAGTTCACTGCGCAACTCATCCGACTGGATTGCACGTTCCACTCCTTCATCGCGCTACACAAAAGCCGATCCCGAACAGATACTTAAACGAATATTGAAATGAACATACACACCCACATATCCCGACATCGGTCGTTTGTCCCCCACACATTGTCGATAGTCCTATTGTTCGCAGCTCTACTTATGCTGCAGGGCGGCACGGTTTATGCACAGACAAAAAAGACCACCACCACGACCAAGAAGGCGACCACCACGACTAAGAAAGCAACAACCACGACCAAGAAGACTACCACGACGACCAAGAAGACTACCACGACGACAGCAAAGGCTGTTGACCAGAAGACACAACTGAAGAATCAGCAAGCCACCACTCAACGCCAGCGACAGCAGTCGCAGCAACAGGTGCAGGTCATCAACCGCAACATAAAGGCCAACCTCGACAGTGTGCTGATACTCGACAACCGGATTGCGCGTCAGCAATATCAGATAGACAGCCTCGAGCGCGAGATGAAGGAAATGAATGTGCAAATCGACACACTCAACAGCCAAATAAGCCGCCTCAAGCGCGAACTCATCGAGAAGCGCAAGAAATATGCTGATGCTATGGTATATCTGCGTCAGCACAAGACCGTGCAGGAGAAGATTATGTTCATCTTTTCGGCCGAAAACCTCAGCCAGATTATCCGACGCATGCGATACGTGAAGGAATACTCGTCGTATCAGAAGGCGCAGGGCGAGATGATAAAGCAGGCACAGACAGAGATGAAGCAGAAGCAGGAGCAGTTGCTTGCCATCAAGGCTCGCATGCAAGCCAACATGACCGAGATGAAACGCAAGCAACAAGCACTCGAAGCCAACAAGAAGAACTGCCAGAACAAGGTGAGCTACCTGAACAGAAACCTCACTACAGTGCAAAACCAGATAAAGCAACTGCAGCAAAAGGAGGCCAGCCTCAACGCACAAATTGACCGCCTCATACAACAGGAAATAGCTGAGGCAAAGCGACGTGAAGCCGAAGAGAAGGCCCGTCGCGAGGCAGAAGCACGGCGTGCGGAGCAGGAGCGCATAGAGAAAGAACGGAAACTGGCCGAAGCACGAGCAGCCGAAGAGCGGGCACGCGAAGAGAAGAAAGCTGCCGACGCAGCACGCAAGGCAGCCACCACACCCGATGCCAAGGCGGCAGCAAAGGCCGAATCGGAGCGACTTGCAGCATCGGTGAAGGCCGCCGAGCAACAAACCAAGACTGCCGAGAAGGAAGTAAAAGCAGCCGTGAAGGCCGAGCAAGAGGAAGCACGCAAGAAACCCACCACGCCTGTCGCCGCTACGTCGGCCACAACGACAGCACAACTCACATCGGCATTTGCCGCTGCAAAGGGTAAACTGCCGCTTCCCATCACGGGGGCGGCCACCATCGTAGGGCATTATGGCACCTACACAGTGGCAGGATTGAAGAATGTGACACTCGAAAACAAGGGTATCGACATTCGTGGAAGTGCCGGTTGCCAGGCACGAGCAGTGTTCCAGGGCGAGGTTTCGTCGGTATTCCAATATGCCACCACATATATCGTGATGCTACGCCACGGAAGCTACATATCTGTATATTCAGGACTCTCGTCGGTATCAGTGTCGAAAGGCGACAAGGTGAGTCAGAACCAAGCGCTCGGAAAAGTGGGAACCGATGCTGACGGGCATTACACCCTTCAGTTCCAACTACGCAAAGAGAGTGCACGCCTCAACCCTGAACAGTGGGTGAAGTAATAGAAAGAGACCGGTCTTGCTGGCATGCGAGACCGGTCTTTCTTGCTGACGAGACAGGCCTTTCATGCTGACGAGACTGGTCTTTCTTGACGACGAGACATGTCTCGTTTGACACTATCTGCATTATGAGTTGAGTCTTTGCTATATTGCCTGTCGACTTGCCAAATACGGCAAGAAAGTGCGTCATGTATGCACAGAATGATAAATAAGGTGTATTTGATTTTGTAATTACAAATAATATTTGTAACTTTGCACGCTCTTATGACTCCACGTGCGAGGTCACACACTCGCAACAGGATGCATGCCGAACATGCTGACACCGCACGGAAGTACAAACTTATATAAAATCAAATAACAGCATATATCGATGAAAAATTTTGTAAAAGAACTGGAATGGCGTGGCATGATACACCAGATGATGCCAGGCACAGAAGAACTACTGGAGAAAGAACAAGTGACAGCCTACCTGGGCATCGACCCCACAGCCGACTCACTGCATATAGGACACCTATGCGGAGTGATGATGTTGCGTCACTTCCAGCGTTGCGGACACAAACCGCTGGCCCTCATCGGAGGCGCTACAGGCATGATTGGCGACCCATCGGGTAAGAGCCAGGAGCGCAACCTGCTCGACGAGGCAACACTGCGTCACAACGTGGAATGCATAAAGGCACAGCTGAGCAAGTTTCTCGATTTTGACAGCGATGCACCCAATCGTGCCGAACTGGTCAACAACTACGACTGGATGAAAGACTTTACCTTCCTCGATTTCGCTCGCGATATCGGCAAGCACATCACAGTGAACTACATGATGGCCAAGGAAAGCGTTCAGAAACGACTGAACGGCGAAGCTCGCGACGGACTTTCGTTTACCGAGTTCACCTATCAGTTGCTTCAAGGCTACGACTTCCTATACCTCAACGAACATCGCGGATGCAAACTGCAGCTGGGTGGTGCCGATCAATGGGGCAACATCACGACTGGAGCCGAGCTCATACGCCGCACCAATGGCCGCGAGTGCTTTGCACTGACATGCCCGCTCGTAACCAAGGCCGACGGCACCAAGTTTGGAAAGACAGAGAAAGGCAACATTTGGCTCAACCCCGACTACACATCGCCATACGAATTCTATCAGTTCTGGATGAACACCAGCGACGAGGATGCCAAACGATACATTAAGATATTCACCTCGCTCGAAAAGGAAGAAATCGACGCACTGATAGCCGAGCAGGATGCCGACCCATCACTGCGTCCGCTGCAACGCCGACTGGCCAAGGAACTCACCATCATGGTACACTCACAGGCCGACTACGACATGGCGGTCGAAGCATCAAACATACTCTTCGGCAAGTCGACCAAGGAAAACCTTATGCGCCTCGACGAGAAGACACTGCTCGCCGTGTTTGACGGAGTGCCACACTACACACTACCCCACTCGATACTGGCTGAAGGCATAAAGGCCGTCGACCTCTGTACCGAAAAGACCGACATATTCCCCTCGAAGGGCGAGATGCGCAAGATGACCCAAGGCGGAGGAGTGAGCCTGAACAAGGAAAAACTCGAAGCCTTCGACCAGACGGTGACCACAGCCGACCTCATCGACGGCAAATACCTGCTCATGCAAAAGGGAAAGAAGAACTACTACCTCATCATAGTGGAATAAACAGAAAAAAGAATGACAACCGAGAATACATCACCCACACCAACCAAACGCTTGCAGGAAGACAGCCAGAACGACCTGCTGCAATACCGCGACATGCTCTTCAAGTGCCTGTCGAAGTGGTATTGGTTCCTGATTTCGCTCGTCGTGTGTCTTGGATTTGCCACGCTCTACATCCTGCGCAAAGCACCTGTCTACACACGTTCGATGGAGATTCAGATAAAGTCGGAAACCCAAGGCAAGTCGATGCCTGGAGGTGTGCAAGGATTCAGCGATTTGGGCATATTCCGTTCGTCGACCAACGTGAACAACGAGTTACGAGCATTCCAATCGCCCGACAACATGAACGAAATCGTGCGAATCATGAATCTCGACATGAATTACAGCATCGACGGCACCTTCCACTCACGCACCCTCTATGGCCGCAGCCTGCCAGTAGCAGTGAAGATAGGAGGACTCGACGACGATGACCGCGTGACATTCGACATGCAACTCGACGGCAACAACGTAAAACTGTCGAAATTCACGTTCACCGACATCGAGACCACCGAATACGAAGTGGAAGTGATGGGCAAGATGAACGACTCTATTCGCACTCCCGTGGGAAACATATGGGTTGAACCCAATGAATACTACCACGGCAATGCAAAATATCCCGTCATCCATGTCATGAGAGTAAGCTATCGCATTGCCATGGAGTTCTACCTGCGCCGACTCTCCGTCGACCTGGCCGACAAAATGGCCGATGTGCTCATCATATCAATGTCCGACGTGTCGCCACAACGAGCAGAAGACATACTCAACAACCTCATCGTGGTATACAACGACAAATGGGTGAAGGACAAGAACAAAGTGACCGAAAGCACGTCGGAGTTCATACAAGAGCGTCTGAAACTCATCACCGAAGACCTGGGTAAGGTGGATCAAGACATATCAGACTACAAGAGTGCCAACCTCATACCCGACCTCTCGGCCACAGCACAGATAGCACTGACACAAACCAACGAGATAAGCCGCCAGACACTGGAGCTCAACAACCAGATGTATATGGCGAAATATATACGCGACTTTGTGACCAAGGCCAACGAGACACAACTCATACCAGCCAACAGCGGTATAGGAAGTGCTGCCATCGAAGCACAGATCACCAGCTACAACAAACTGGTGATGGAGCGCAACCAACTGGTGGAAGGCGCCACCGAGCAACACAGCACAGCCGTACGAATGGAACAAGAGCTGAAACAGCTGAAAGAGTCGATAGCCAGTTCGCTCAGCAACCTCATTCTCGGCCTTAACACCCAGATAAAGGACCTCTCGAAACGAGAGAACCGAGCCAACAACAAACTGGCAGCAAGCCCGGAACAAGAGAAAGACCTGCTGACCGTGACACGACAGCAGAAGGTAAAGGAATCGCTATACCTCTTCCTCCTGCAGAAACTCGAAGAGAACGAAATATCGCAGGCATTTACCGCCTACAACACCCGCATCATCAAGAACCCTACCGGCAGCATCTACCCATCATCGCCCAAGAAGTCACAGATATGGCTCATTGCACTTGTCATCGGACTTGCAATCCCTATCGTGATAATATATCTGATGGAAACCCTCAACACCAAACTGCATGGACGTCAAGACCTCGAGCACCTCACCATTCCGTTCCTCGGCGAGATTCCGCTGGCCCTGAGCGAAGTGAAGAAAACATGGCCATGGAGCAAGAAGAAAGAGGAGAAACGAGCCATCGTGGTGGTGAAGCAAGGCGAGCGCGACGTGGTGAACGAAGCATTCCGCGTTGTGCGCACCAACCTCGAGTTTATGATCAAGGAAAAGAGTTCGAACGTGATTACACTCACATCCTACAATGTCAACTCGGGCAAGACATTCATATCAATGAACCTCTCAATCGCCCTTTCACTCAAGGACAAGAAAGTGCTGGCCATCGATGGAGACCTTCGCAAGGCATCACTCTCCGACTATATCGGATCACCAAAAGTCGGAATATCAAACTACCTGAGCGAACAGATTTCCAACATCGACGAAGTGCTCACACAGCATCCAGAGTACCCCAACCTGACCATACTGCCAGTGGGAACCATACCTCCCAACCCCACCGAGCTCATATCCGAGCCACGCTTTGCCGAACTCATCAGTGAGTTGCGAAAGCGCTTCGACATCATCATGATCGACTGTCCACCTATAGAGATATTGGCCGATACACAGATTATCGAACAGTCGTCCGACAGCACTATATTTGTTGTACGTGCCGGCCTCATGGATCGCTCGCTCCTGCCCGACCTCGAGAGCATATACACCGAAGGCAAGTTCAAGAACCTGTCTGTCATTCTCAATGGTACGATAAGCGAAGGCGGACGCTATGGCTCACGCTACGGATATGGGTCACGCTACGGATATGGATATGGTTCGCGCTACGGTGGCTACCATTATGGAGCAACGTCCACGAAACCCAAGAAGTCATTCTCAATATTCAAGAAGCAATAAGACCTGACATATGTTTTTCTTCAAGAAACGACCTACATACTCATCGTCCAACTACTTCAAGGGATTCACCGACTATCACTGCCACATATTGCCGGGAGTGGACGACGGGGTGAAGACACTCGACGAGTCGCTCGAAATCCTAAGCGAATATGAGCGCCTTGGAGTTGAGGTCGTCTGGTTCACCCCTCACATCATGGAGGATGTGCCCAACACCACTGAGGCACTGCGCGAACGATTCCAGCAGTTGAAGGATGCATATTCAGGCTCAATCAAGCTGAACCTTGCGGCCGAATACATGCTCGACGGTCTGTTTGACCAACGCTTGAAGGACAACGACCTGCTCACATTAGGGCATGAAGGCAACCAGATTCTTGTCGAAACGTCATACTTCAATGCCCCGATAGCCATGGAGCAGACGCTGCGACAGATTATGAGCAAGGGGCTCTTCCCCGTGTTGGCACATCCCGAGCGATACCGCTACATAGCCGATATCGAGGGCTATCGCCGCCTGCGCAACATGGGAGTGAAGTTCCAGATGAATCTCGGCTCAATTACCGGAGTGTATGGACAGACAGCACACCGCAAGGCACTCATGCTTATCAAGGAAGGTGTCTACGACTACACAGGCACCGACCTGCACAACATAAATTTGTTACACATAATCCTCGACACGAAAATTCCAAATTAAAAAGCATCAAATAAGTATTATGTCAAAGAAAGCACTACTCATGATTCTCGATGGATGGGGAATCGGAAACAAGACAAAGGGTGACGTAATCTACTCAACACCCACACCCTACATGGACTACCTTAACTCCAACTATCCACACTCGCAACTGCTTGCATCGGGCGAGAACGTAGGTCTGCCCGACGGACAGATGGGCAACTCAGAAGTTGGCCACCTGAATATCGGTGCAGGTCGCATCGTTTACCAAGACCTGGTGAAGATCAACCGCGCATGCAAGGACGGTTCGATACTCAAGAATCCAGAGATAATCAGCGCATACACCTATGCCAAGCAGAACGGCAAGAGCGTTCACCTCATGGGCCTTACGAGCAACGGAGGTGTGCACAGCTCGCTCGAACATGTGTTCAAACTGTGTGAGATAAGCAAGGAATACGGCATTGAGCACACATACATCCACTGTTTCATGGACGGTCGCGACACCGACCCACACAGCGGAAAAGGCTTCATTGCCCAGCTCACCGACAAGTGTAAAGAGACGGGATGTGACATCGCAAGCATCATCGGCCGCTTCTATGCCATGGATCGCGACAAGCGTTGGGAACGCATCAAGATTGCATACGACCTGCTCATCAGCGGTGAAGGCAAGCAGGCAACCGACATGGTTCAAGCCATGCAGGAAAGCTACGACGAGGGAGTGACCGACGAGTTCATCCTTCCAATCAACAACTCGACAGTCGATGGAACCATCAAGGAGGGCGATGTGGTGATATTCTACAACTACCGCAACGACCGCGCGAAGGAACTCACCATCGTGCTCACACAGCAAGACATGCCCGAACAGCAGATGCACACCATACCCGGCCTGCAATACTACTGCATGACTCCTTACGATGCCTCGTTTACAGGCGTACACATCCTCTTCCCCAAGGAGAATGTAGAGAACACGCTGGGCGAATACATAGCATCGAAGGGCCTGCTGCAACTCCACACGGCTGAGACAGAGAAGTATGCACACGTGACATTCTTCTTCAACGGAGGTCGTGAAGCACCCTACGAAGGTGAAGACCGTATACTCGTAGCATCGCCCAAGGTAGCTACCTACGACCTGAAACCCGAGATGAGCGCCTACGAAGTGAAGGACAAACTGGTCGACGCATTGAAGCAAGACAAGTATCACTTTGTGGTAGTCAACTTTGCTAACGGCGACATGGTGGGACACACCGGTATCTACGAAGCTGTAGAGAAAGCTGTAGTTGCGGTCGACCAATGCGTGAACGAAGTGGTTGAAACGGCCAAGGCCGTGGGATACGAGGTTATCATCATAGCCGACCACGGCAATGCTGACAACGAAATCAACCCCGACGGAACGCCCAACACCGCTCACTCGCTCAACCCCGTGCCGTTTATCTATGTCACCGAAAATAAGAATGCCAAGGTAGCTGATGGCGTATTGGCCGATGTGGCACCCTCTATCCTCCACATCATGGGCCTGCCTCAGCCCTCAGAAATGACCGGTCGTTGTCTAATCAGCGATTGAGTTGTCATAATTTTTTTATTTACGGCCACCTGTCGTGACGACAGGTGGTCTATTTTTTTATATTGCTGTCCGGTAAAAGTTTTTTAGCAATAAAAAAAATTAGGCTGAAATC
>CAMVDC010000046.1 GCA_947166155.1 uncultured Prevotellaceae bacterium
GCCATCAGCAGTACGAGTGCGGCTCCGGGAGTGAGGCCTTTCATCATCAGTGCCACTGCTATTGGTATCGACCCTGTGGCACATACATACATTGGTATCGATATACACAACACGAGCAGTATGCTCATCAGCGAGTTGTCGGCAAAGGTTGCAAAGAACTCCTGTGGAATGAACACGGTGATGAGTCCTGCGATGATAAGTCCGATGACGAGCCATTTGCCTATATCGCCCATCATTTCGATAAACCCATATCTCAGTGCTTCCACCAATTTGTCGGCGAACGAGGCTTTTTCCACCGTCCTTTCCGTGCCGCAACAACAGTCTTTCTGGCATGCGAGACTATCGGTGTCGGCTGTCGAGACCGATGAAGTTTCTGCCTTTTCCTTGTCGAATGTATTGATCAGTTGGCCGCCAACCAGTGCTGTGACGAATGCTACTATCGGGCGTATCACAGCAAAAGGAAGTCCGAGCAATGAGTATGTAGCAAATATGGAGTCAACTCCTGTCTGCGGTGTTGCTATCAGAAACGAAACCGTAGCTCCCTTCGATGCTCCTTCCTTGCGCATCGACATGGCTGTGGGTATCACTCCGCATGAACACAGCGGAAGTGGAACGCCAATGAGAGCTGCATATACTACCGAACGCCATGAATTGTCGGCCAGATAGTGTGTGTATAGCCTTCGGGGGATGAAGGCATGCATCAAGCCTGCCAATAGGAATCCTAATAGCAGGAATGGTGACATTTCGTTTATGAGTTGGAATATTTCGTTCATTGTACTATGTCATTATTGATTATCGGTAGCCACTATCTTAAAGTCAGACTTAGCGATGTTATCTTCATCTCGTCGTTGATTTTTGCTAACCCCAGAAAGTTGAGTGTATTCGTCTGGCTACCTTTGGTTACATCTTCTGCCAGAGTGAAGCTGATGCTGTATGTTGGTTTATGCTCGTTTACCTCTTTGCTTACAATTGTGTTCTGTATCGTGAACTTTATGCTTCGCTCATCTTCGTTGTGCATTTTCCTCATGTATGCAGCAACATCGGCACGGCTGGCGTCGTTTTGTCCGATGTATGTGGTCAGCATCGGGGCTATTGTCTCGTCGAGTATCGTCTGGTCGTTGGCTGCCAATGCGTTGAAGTGCTTTTCGAGCAGTTGCATGGCGCTGATTGTTTCTTTCTCGCTGGTCGTACCGCTGTCGAGTTCCTCCATGCGTTTCTCTGCTTGCTGTGCATACATGCCGTCGCTGAAGCTGTCGAGGTATCGCTCGTAGGCAGCGTAAGTGTCTTCATCGTTGGCTTCCACATACGAAAGCGAGTCCACTTTGCGGTTTGCCTCGTCGCGATAGTAGCTGTCGCTGTGGTTGCGGATGAAGTCCTCGATATCCTCTACCGAGTCGCTCACTCTGGCTTTGCTCCAGTCGGCGCGTTCCGACTCTATCTTTTTGCGTATGACTTCCACCATGTCGGCATGTGCTCCATGAATGAATGTGTCCTGATAGCGGGCAATTGCCTTCTCGAGCGAGTCGAGTTGCATAGTTCCCTCCCACTTTTGTATTTGCAGCCATGCATCCTTTTCAGCATCTTCCTGGGTGGCTTGCTCTGTCTTGTCGTGGTAAATGTATGCCACTGCGCCTATCACGCATGCCAGCAACAGTATGAGGATAACCCAAAGGGTGATGTGTCGGTTCTTCTTCTCTTCCATGTCGGTTGTGGTTTTAAGTAACTCTGTGTCGGTCTTTCCGTCTTAATATGGCTTGAGTGTGGAGTCGGTGTGTGGTGTGATGGCCATACACTCCATTTCGATGAGCCATTTGGGTCGGCACACTGGAGCATAGGTTATGACATGTGGCGTATTGGGAAATTTCTCGGCAAAGAGCCTGCTTACCAGTGTGTAGTCGGCTATGTCGCGCAGATATACGATAATCTGCATTACGTCGTCCCATCTTGCTCCGCCTTCTGCAAGCAGTGTCTCCACGTTTTCCCACATGCGGTGTGTCTGCTTAAGTATGTCGCCTATATGTTCCACCTCGCCGCGGTTGTTGATTGATGCAGTACCCGATTTGTAGATGTGTGAGCGGTCGCCGAAGTCTATCTTCACTCCGCGCTCGAATGTCACACCATATTGGTAGGTTGGATTGAGGTGTGAGGGTGCGTAGAGATAGGTCTGTTGTCGGCGCTCTATATCTTTTATTGCATATGTGTCCATCTGTATGATGGCCTTTGTGTCGGCTGGGATGCCGTGTATGCCGGTTGATGCCAGGTAGTGTGTCTGTGGTGTAAGGCCTTGCTCCTTGAAATTCTCGCGTCTGCCCACCACGAGGCCGTGGTATTGAGTGTCTACATCTCGCACGAAGAACCATGTCCTGATGCAGTTGTCGGCCAAGGTTGCTCCTTGTGCTTCCAGTTGCTGCTCATATCGTTCCAACAGTTGTGTGGCCTGATGCTGGCTGTCTCCTTCTGGCACTATTTGGGTCATGTTCCACATATGCGTGTAGTTGCTCTTGCCTTGGTGCAGGTATGCCCACACAGCCACTTTGCTGCCATCGAGTGGCGGCTGCTGTATGATTGATGTCGTCGAGCCGCAATCACCTATGAGTGGTGCTTGATTGGTGGCGTCGCTCACGAATATTCGCCGCATCTCGACGGTTGCGCCGCCAAGTCGTTGTTTGAGCACTTCCAATGCGTGCTGTATGGCTTGGTATTGCTGTTCGAATGTGGCTCCTATTTCAGTGGCATGCAACATGGCATGGGTTTCTGCCAATTGTCCATCGGGAGCAAAACTGATGTATTCAACTCTTGCTCCTTCTATGTCGGTGTATGTCTGTCTTTGTTTCATACCAATGTGCAAAGTTAGTAAATAATTGACAACTGACAAATGATATTTGCCAATTATTTGCATTGGTCGTCGTTTTTGCATGCTTTGCATGCTGTTTTGCTGCATGTGGATTTACCACATCCACAGTTGCATCCGCTTTCGGGGTGGCGGATGCTGTGCCATATGCGGTAGGCAATTACTGCTACAACGATGGCAAGTATGATGTAAACTATGACTTCCTGCATTTTGGTTCTCTTGTTTTCAATAATAACTGTTACATCGATTCTTGATCCGTTTAGCTGAACAAACTGCCGATTTGGAATATCAGGGTGGAGCATATCCATGCCAGCAGTGTGGTGTAGGTGGCGGTGAATATGGCCCACTTCCAGTGTCCCGACTCGTTCTTGATTGCTATGCATGCTGGCAAGCATGGCATATAGAGCAAGATGAACACCATGAAGGCAAATGCTGCAAGCGGGGTCATGCCGCTGTGGGCTATAATCGACGACAGACGCGAAGAATCGTCTTCGGTGTTTTCTGCCTCTTCTGCCTCTTCTGAGCCCTGTGAGTATAACACTCCCATTGTTGATGCCACAATCTCTTTGGCTCCAACGCCTGCTATGATGCTGACACCTTCTTTCCATGCAAGGCCGCAAGGCCGTATGACGGGTTCTATAGCTTTGCCCAGACGTCCGATGTAGCTCTGTTCCATCTGTTGCTCGGTAGGCAGTTCGTCGTGGTGGGGGAAGTAGGTGAGTGCCCATATCACGATGCTTGCCATCAGGATTATGGTTCCCATCTTCTTGAGGTATTGCTTGCCTTTCTCCCATGTGTGGCGCATCACCGACTTGGCAGATGGCATGCGGTAGGGGGGCAGTTCCATCACGAATGGACTTGACTCGCCCTTCACCACATATCGACTGAATACATGAGCCATCACTACACTCAGGCTAATGCCTATCAGGTAGAGCGAGAATAGGATGAGTGCTTGGCCGTGAGCGAAGAAGGCTCCGATGATGATGATATATACCGGCAGGCGAGCGGAGCACGACATGAGCGGAACTATCATCATCGTAATGAGGCGCGATTTGCGGTCTTCAATGGTTCGGGTGGCCATAATGGCTGGTATGTTACATCCGAATCCCATAATCATCGGTATGAAACTCTTGCCGTGTAGGCCCATCTTGTGCATGATGCGGTCCATGATAAAGGCGGCACGTGCCATATAGCCCGAGTCTTCCATCCACGAAATGAAGGCATATAGAATCATGATGTTTGGCAGGAATATAATAACTCCGCCCACTCCTGCCAATATGCCGTCGACCAGCAAGTCCTTGAGTGGTCCGTCAGCCATTTTGTCGCTTACGGTGTCGGAGAGCCATGCCACCAAACTGTCAATCCAATCCATCGGGTACTGCCCCAGTGTGAAGGTGCAGAAGAACGTGAGGTACATCAGCAAGATGAAGATTGGGAAACCCAAGTATCGGTTCGTCACGAATGAATCGATGCGTCTTGTCATGAGACGTTTATACACAGCTCGTTTCACGTAGCACTCTTTCAGCGCTCCTTGCACAAAACCATATTTGGCATCGGTGATGGCGCTTTCCGAGTCTTCGTCCATCTCTTGCTCAATCTCCTTCTGACACTGGTTGCGTTCAGCGATAATGTCGGCCGAGTTGGGCAGTGACGATATGATGCCCTCCACTTGTCGGTCGTTTTCCAGCATCTTGATGGCAAGGAAACGTGCCGAATAGTTGTGGTGGGGCTCGGGATTGAGGCGGATGAGTTTTTCCACACGCTCAATACGCTGCTCTATCAGCATGCCGTGATTTATGTGTATGTGGCGGAAGGTGGTTTGCCGTCCTTCATAGATTTCGATAATCTCGTGAAGCAATGTGTTGACTCCTTCGCCTGTGCGCCCTACGGTGGGTACTACTGGTATTCCAAGCAGTATGCCCAGTTGGTTGATGTCGAGGCTGTTGCCGCTTGCTCTAAGCTCGTCATACATGTTGAGCGCCATGATTATTGGCACATCCATGTCGATGAGTTGGGTGGTGAGGTAGAGGTTGCGCTCCAGGTTCGAGGCATCTACCACGTTGATTATCACGTCGGGCACCTTCTCGATTATGTGTCGGCGCACATACAGCTCTTCGGGTGTATATGCAGTGAGGCTGTAGGTGCCGGGCAGGTCGGTTATGTTGAAGTGGTAGCCCTCGAAATCCAGATGTCCTTCCTTGGCATCAACGGTCACTCCCGAATAGTTGCCTACTCGTTCGTGAGCATTGCCTGCAATGTTGAACAGACTTGTCTTGCCGCAGTTTGGGTTGCCCACAAAAGCCACGTTGATGGTTCGGCCTCGTTCTTCGGCCACATGGTGCAGGTCTATGCAGTTGTCGGCCGAGATGCCGCGCTCTGCATGTTGCTGCTTCTGCCATTCACGTGCTTCTGCTTCGGTCACCACTTCTACCATGTCGGCTTCGGCTCGACGCAAGCTTACTTCATAGTCGAGCAAGCGATATTTCACGGGGTCCATCAATGGAGCATTGAGCACCACGTCAACAGCAGTGCCCTTTATGAATCCCATTTCCACGATGCGTTTGCGGAAACCGCCGTGACCGTGAACCTTCACTATCACACCGCTTTCGCCTGTATTTAGTTCCGATAGTTTCATGTCTTCTTTTTCTGTTTGGTTTCAGAATGCAAATTTATGGCTTTTTACTTTATCGGGCAATACTCATTAATGAGTAAAACCATCATTCTGACTTGGCCTGCATCCTGTTTCGCGCTGCAAAGTTACGCTTTTCTCCCGATACAGCCAAATCTTTCGACTCCAATCTCTTGCATGACACTTGTGGGTGTCTTGCCCTGCAATTCTGGTTTTCTTTTTCTCTGAAGCCGGTTTTATTATATCTTGAGGCCAGTTATAGTATTTCCTAAAGCCGGTTTTATTATATCTTGAAGCCAGTTATAGTATTTCCTAAAAGCAGTTTGATTGTATCTTGAAGCCTGTTTTAGTATTTCCTGAAGCTGAGTATGGCGTCCTGGCTTTGCAATACGAGGGTGTTGTGGTTGAGGCGATTGATGCGGAAGCGTCCGTCAGCAGGGCATCCGTAGATAGCAAGTGAGTCGAGGGGGAGGTTGTCATCGTATGGACGTGCAAAAGCTTGGGTTACGATGAGTGAGTCGTTGGTATGGTTGAAATATGCGAGAACATACGTCGACTCGGCTCCAAAGATTTGGAATTTCAGCAGGTTGAGTTTTACTGTGTAGTAGAGGCGTAGGGTGTGATTGGTGGCAACGACCGTGTTCCCGTTGGTTGTGCGCCATTCGGTCATCTGCCAGTTGCCGTCGAGCAGGCCGTTCTCGTCCATTTTGTCGCACGACATGATGCATATCGCCAACAATAAGTATTTTGCTCTACTTGCCATGTAATGTCTTTCTGAGGGTTAAAGTAAATCCTATGCAATCGTTCATCAGGTTGCCGTTATTCACGCCCACATCTCCCGTCACGGTATATCCGTCGAGAAATTTAGGGGTATATGACACCTCGGCCAGCATAAAGTTGTCGTGAAGAGTTTCGACAGGTGGCATCCAGTAGTTTCCCCACGAGCGCATCCATGTGCAGAGCAGACGGTAGCTGATGGTGGGGTGGGGATTGCCCATGATGCCTATGTGTGTGGCGTTTATGCGGTTGTGTGTGATGGTGAGTTGACGGTTTTCGTTGTATATGGGCGACAGTAGCAGTGGGTTGCCCATAGTCATGCCCCAGTGTTGCCAACTGCCATAGATGTGGTGGTTGTAGTAGTTGTCGCTGCCGCTTATCTGTACAGGCAGGTTGGGCGTGGCGTCGTGGTAGAGGGCGCCTGTCTGGTCGCGCGTCGAGAGGTGTTCGGCCACTATGGTCGACACAAATGGGTTGGCAGGCAGATGTGCTTCTATGCCCCATGTCATGTCTTTCCAGCCGTATTGCCAGAAGAGTTGTGAGTGGTCGTCGAAGAAATGTTCGAAATATGTCCTCACCGACCACGTGTCGGTCTTGTATTCCACCGATCCCAGCCAACTGCCCACATGGTTGCCTTCCATGTTGGTGAAGTCACCGTCGTTGGGGTCGTTGCCTCCGAAGGTGAAGGCGTTCCAATAGCCTCGAAGGCCGTTGTTGAGCTTCACGTGGTCGAGTTCTGTGTCGCTCATGTCGTCGTCGCGCTTTGATAGGTTCCAAGCTTCGCCGCCGAATTGTGTTGCAAACTCAATTCCACCCGTGAAACTGAGTGGGCTTTTAGCTTTGTTGCCGATCTTTATGTAGAGCGATTTGGCATGAAAAAGCGAGTGGTTGCTGCGGATTCCTGTTGCCGACACAAAATCCTTCTGCCATCCGCCGTCGGTATACCATCCGTAGGATATCATGCCCTTGAGACTTACCCAGTCGTGGGTGAAGTGTAGCGGAAGGTAGTCGGCGGTCTCAACTCTGATTTGTGGTATGGGGCGTGCGTTGCGCCCAAGTGTCATGTTGCCCAGGCTCAGTGACGGATTGCTGAATTCATGATCTGTCTCGCGTGCACCGGCTGTCAGTAGCACTCCGCTATGTTGGATTGCTGCATATAGTTGGTGCACATGGAATGTCGAAGGATGATTGGCTGCCACCACGAGGTCGGCGCCGTACCCCACCTTCCACCGCCTGAGCGAATCGGCCGAAAGCGGGCGGCTGATGCTGCCGCGTATGTATCCAGATGTCTTTTCGGTCGATGCCAAACCCCATCGGTTGGCACTGAGCCAGAAGGGCGCAGTGTCGTTGCTGCTCATCGTGCCGCTGGTCTCGGCCATAAATACTAATTTCTGCCCAAGTCGTGACACTTGAGCAGAAACGTTTAGTGCGATGAGCAACATCGATGTGGTTATGAGTCGCAGAATCATATCAACATATGTTTGTGACAAGGGTGTGCTCGTTGTTCACGAGTACATGTACCCTTATTTAGCAAAACTGATGGCGCGTGTTTCACGGATGACGGTAATCTTCACCTGTCCGGGGTAGGTCATCTCGTCTTGAATCTTCTTTGCTATGTCGTTGCTGAGTATTTCGGTTTCTGCGTCGGTTATCTTGTCGGCACCTACGATTACGCGCAGTTCACGACCAGCCTGGATGGCGTATGTCTTTGTTACGCCAGGATAGCTCGAGGCCAGTTGCTCGAGGTCGTGCAGACGCTTTATGTAGGCCTCCACGATTTCGCGGCGGGCACCTGGACGTGCTCCCGATATTGCGTCACACACCTGTACGATAGGTGCGAGCAGTGTGGTCATCTCCATCTCGTCGTGGTGAGCACCGATTGCGTTCACGATTTCGGGTTTCTCCTTGCATTGCTCTGCCAGCTTGGCTCCGTAGAGTGCGTGTGGAGTTTCGGGATCTTCGTCGGGCACCTTGCCTATATCGTGCAGCAGACCTGCGCGGCGTGCTTTCTTGGGGTTGAGACCCAGTTCGGCTGCCATGACGGCACAGAGGTTTGCTGTTTCGCGGGCATGTTGAAGGAGGTTCTGACCGTAGGAAGAGCGATATTTCATCTTTCCGATGATGCGTATGAGTTCAGGGTGCAGTCCGTGGATACCCATATCGATGGCTGTGCGCTTTCCTGTCTCTATGATTTCTTCCTCGATTTGCTTCTTCACCTTGTTGACCACTTCCTCGATGCGTGCTGGGTGAATACGTCCGTCGGCCACGAGTTGGTGTAGGGCGAGGCGGCATATTTCGCGGCGTACGGGGTCGAAGGCGCTGATGACAATAGCTTCGGGTGTGTCGTCGACCACGAGTTCGGTGCCGGTTGCTGCTTCCAGTGCTCGTATGTTACGTCCTTCACGACCGATGACACGACCTTTGATTTCGTCGTTCTCGAGGTGGAACACGCTTACAGAGTTCTCGACAGCGGTCTCGGTTGCTACTCGCTGTATGCTCTGAATGACGATGCGCTTGGCTTCCTTGTTGGCGGTCATCTTGGCGTCGTCGATTATTTCGTTGATGTATTGCTGTGCTTGTGTGCGTGCCTCGGCTTTCATGCTTTCCATGAGGTGTTCCTTGGCTTCTTCGGTCGAGAGTCCGCTGATTGCTTCGAGTTGTGTGCGTTCTTGTGCCTGCAGTTCTTCCAGTTCGGCACGTTTGCGGTCGTTGTTGGCGATTTTTTGTTCGAGGCTCTGGCTCAGGCTTTCACATTCCTGCTTTTTGCGTTGCAGTTCTTCGTGGCGTTGGTTGAGGCTCAATTCGCGTTGTTTCAGTTTGTTTTCCATCTGCTGGAACTTGGAGTTGCGCTGTTGCACTTCCTTCTCGAGTTCGGCTTTCTTGTTGAGGAATTTCTCTTTTACTTCGAGCAGTTTCTTGTTTTTGATTGATTCAGCTTCCTTGGTTGCGGTCTCTATCGATTGGTTGTATGCTTGCTTGATGACGTATCTGAATACGGCATACCCGATAGCGGCTCCGATGATGAGGCCTACAATTGCTGCAATTATGATTCCTTCCATGTTGTTTGTTTTGTTGTTTGTTGATATTAATAAATAGCGCACAATCTCGGCATGGCCATGTGGCTTGCCGCTATCGTGCACGATGATTTCTCTTGATGTTGTGTCACTCCTTCAGCTGTGTCGGCATGTCATTTGTGTGTCATGTGGCTGATGGTGTGTTGTTGTGTGTTGACTACTTGTGAATGAGTTCGTCGATTTCTTGTTCGAGTTCGCTCAGTATGTCGAAGATGGGCTTTGTGTCGTTTTTTCCTTCAGCGGTGAGTGCTTTGATTTCAGAGTTGAGCATTACCATTGCGGTGTAGTATTGTTCGTTTGGCACTGCTTTGTATCTATCTCTCACGCTTATGAGTTGTTGGTTCACGTTGCTTGCGGCTTTTCTCACCACAGCTTCTTCTTCTGTGCTGTTCACGGTCATTGGCAGTGATATGTTGCCTATTTGTACGTGTATGATGAGTTTGTTTCCGTCCATCTGTGTGTCAGTCTTCTGTATCGTTGTTGTCTGCTTGTGTCTGCATTATTGCGATACATTTATTTATTTCGCGCACGAGCCTTGATATTTTCTTGCGGGCGGCGGTTATGTCGTTGTCGCTCACTTCTATGATCTTGGCTGTCTTGAGTGTGTCATAGTCTTTGCGGCATGTGTCGACCGTTTGCTTCAGTTGCTGGATTTGGGCTTCTTGCTGTTTGATGGTTTGGCCGAGCCGTGTGTTTTCGTCTTGCAATGTGTGGTATTGCAGGATGAGTTGTCTGACTCGTGCTTCAAACTGCTTGATTTGCCGTTTCTCCTCTTTGGTCATGGTCGGGTTGTGTGTGCCGGCAGGTGTCTATGTGTTTGCTGGGTGCCTGCCCCTGCGGTGTGGTTTATTTCTTGAGTTTGCTTTCTGCTTTGTCGAGTTCGGCCTGCGATGGTTTGGGTTCGCGCTTGGCCAGGGTTATGATGTTGTAGATGTATTCGTTGGTCCATTGCTCGGAGAATCCGAGTGTTTTCTGATACTTGCGTATGCCTACTGCTGCTTTGCGTTCGCCGTCGTCGTTCCAGTCGGTGCGGGTTAATATGTCATTGACGGTTTTTTCGATCATGACCTTGAGTGCCTTCTTGAGGAACGATGGTATGCGGAACTTCCATTTCATCATGTTGCCCACGAGCATCATGAGGTCCTGTGTGTAGCCTTGGAACAGGTACATGTAGGTTGGTATGTCGTTCTGGGTCTTGCAGTTTTTCTTGATGCTTTGGTCTATCTCCTTAAAGAATGTGTCGCTTATGCCATAGAGGTCTTGCATCATCTTCTGGCATGCTTTCTTTTCGCCCACTCCCAGCTTGTTGTTTACGGTGGCAATGTGGAGCGAGCGTTTGTAGGCCATCATGTCGGGCAGGGCAGCGAGGTTGGATATGCCCACCTGGGCTGCCAGCGCACTTTGGAAGTAGACCCTGATGAGGGTCATGAAGTCCTCCATGCCGCCTACGTTGTTTTTCTTTTTCTTGAATATATCTAATAGTCCCATTTTTTAGTGTTGGTGTGTGTGGTTTGTTATATTTTGTGCAAAGGTAGTAAATTATTGACAATTGACAATTGCCTAAAGGTGATTTTTTGTGGTCTTACCGCCTTTTTTATGATTTCTTTGCAAAAATATGGCATTGGTGGCTTGCCGAACGCCAAATAATGATTATCTTTGCGCGTTAATTACAATTAATAGTAAGTATGACCGTCGTTAATTTGTCTGACAAGGACTCTGTGCTGTCTCAGTATCTGGCCGAGCTGAGGGATGTTGATGTGCAGGGCGACCGTGGTAAGTTTCGTAACAATTTGGTGCGCATAGGTCATGTAATGGCTTATGAGGTGAGCAGGAGGCTCAGTTTCGCAAACAGGGATGTCACCACTCCGCTGGGTGTGGCTCCTTCACGTGTGTTGGACAATGACATTGTGCTGGGCACTATATTCCGTGCCGGACTTCCGTTCCATCAGGGTTTTCTCGATGTGTTCGACCGCGCGGGTAATGCCTTTGTATCGGCCTACAGGTATTACAAGGACAAGGAATGTGAGGATGTGGGCATCAAGATTGAATATATAGCATCGCCCGACCTCACGGGCAAGACCCTCATCATTGCCGACCCCATGCTGGCCACGGGCGGAAGCATGGAACTGGGATATGAGGCTTTTTGCACTAAAGGCATACCGGCCGAGGTGCATTTCTGCTGTGTCATCGCTTCGCGCAAGGGGGTGGACTATCTCAAACGGGTGTTCCGCGGAAAGGAAAACATCACCCTGTGGTGTGCTGCTATCGACCCCGACCTCAACGAGCACTCCTACATAGTGCCGGGGCTTGGCGATGCGGGCGACTTGGCCTATGGCGACAAAATCTGATGTTTGCGACAGTCATGTGATAAGTAATATAATGTATAGATATTATTGATATATATGAAAAGCGATTCTGACAGTTATCCGGCGAGTCAAAACGGAGAACCAGGTGATTTATGTTTTAGTGATATGCCCACCGGCATGGCAGGTGTGGCAGTGAACCCAGTGATGATGAGGAAGGAGGCAATATGGAACTGCTGATTGCATTCATGTTGGCTGCTCTGATTATTTCGGGCATGTGTTCGGTGCTCGAGGCCACACTCATGTCAACCCCCATGTCGTTCATCACTTCGCTCGAGGCGCAAGGGGTGAAAGGCGCTGCATTGCTCAAAAAGTATAAACACAACATCGACCGACCCATATCGGCAATCCTTGTGCTCAACACCGTGGCCAACACCGTGGGTGCTTCCCTCGTGGGTTCGCAGGCCTCGCAGGTGGCTCACGAACTGGGCTATCCCCACGACACAGTCGTCGGAGTCGTGTCGGCTGTATTCACGTTGCTCATCCTCGTTTGTTCTGAAATAATACCGAAAACCATCGGCTCGACCTATTGGCGAAAACTGGCAGTACCGGCATCGCGGGTGATACGCGTTTTGGTATTTGTCACATTCCCTGTGGTGTATTGCCTCGAGAAAATCACCCATCTCTTCTCGAATGGAGAGCAGCAAGTGTCGGTGAGCCGCGAGGAAGTGTCGGCTATGGTGACCGTCGGTGCCGAGGAGGGTGTACTCGAGAAGAAAGAAAACCGCATGATTCAGAACCTGCTGAAGCTGGACGAGCTCACGGCACACGAGATAATGACTCCGAGCGTGGTGGTGTCGATGGCCGACAGCTCGATGACCCTGAAGGAGTTTTACAAGAACGAGGAATTCTCCAACTACTCCCGAATCCCTATCTACGACGACGATAACAGCGACTACATCACTGGCTACGTGTTGCGACAGACAATCCTCGAGCGGCTGGCTGAGGACAAGTTCAACATACACCTCAAAGACCTGGCACGTCCCATCCTCTCGTTTTCCGAGGAGGAACCCGTGGCCAACATCTGGGAAAAACTGCTTGAAAAGAAAGAACACATATCGATTATTATCGACGAATATGGCAGCCTGCGCGGCATCGTGACACTCGAAGACGTGATTGAGACCATGCTCGGATTCGAGATTGTCGACGAAAAAGACGAAGTGGTCGATATGCAAGAATATGCAAAAGCGCAGTGGAAAAAGATGCAGAAAAAGCAGAACCGGATGAAGCCCCAGCCGGGTGCTTGAAAACGACCGCGCGCTTTCGGCCCTGCGACCGCGCACTCACAGGCCCGCGACTGCGCACTCACAGGCCCGCGAGTGCGCACTCTCAAGCCCGCGAGTGCGCACTCTCGCGACACCCCCTCCACAACACCCTCTGAGCGTGTTGCCGAGGGGGATGTTGTTTTAGTAGGGTAGGGGTCGTTTTTCAGGAAAGTGGGGGTGAAATTCTATTATATGCATGGCTGCATTTTCATACGCAATGGCTGTATGTTCATGCAGTAGGGACTAAATTTTCAATACGATGACATCGCGGGTGGCAGCCGTCACCTTGTGTTTGTCGGAACTGCGGCGCCCCACAACCCACACGATGTCGCGGTCGTCGCATACCACCAACTGGTTTTCTTTTTCAATCACACTTAGCTTTTGGTCGGTCAGGAAGTCGCTCAACAACTTCGTCCCCTTCATGCCAAATGGCTTGAATCGGTCGCCTGACTTCGGGCGTCGCACCGTCAGATTGCCGTGCAGCGTGGCTGCATCAATATAGGCATAGCGTGGCGAACGGTTGATTTCCAGTGCGCCGGCCGATATCCTCTCAACCGCTATCGATGGAAATACGCTGAGCAATACCGCCTCGTCCGCGTGGCTTTTCGGCCATGGTGCTACGATGATGTGCTTGCGGTCGATGATGGCTCGATGGGTGGGCGATGCAAATTCCGTCCCTACCTGCCTGCATGCCAGCATGCCGGTCATCGTGGCGCGATTAAATCCCAGCCGGCTCAGCCCATGGTGCAAAACCGAAATAGGCGATGGCGTGTCGGCCAGCTTCTCTATATTTATATATAAGGTGTCGTGATTTATATATAAAGTGTCGTGGTTTATATATAAGGTGTCGTGGTTTTCGATGTCGGGAGCCACTGAATCGGTGTTTGATCTGGTTTCGGTGCAGTCGTCCCACATCTGCTGTATGGCAGCACTATATACTTTGTTTGCTTCGCTGAGGTTTTCTATCGTGGTCAGTATGTTGCTGTCGGCTCCGGCATTGATGCTCCTCAGCAACGGCATCACTTCGAGCCTCACCTTGTTGCGGCTGTAGTCGGGAGCCAGGTTGGTGCTGTCGACCACAAAATCCTGCCCCATTTCGGTCAGTGCTCCTACTATTTCTCCATGACTGACACAAAGCAGCGGTCTCACCACTCGTCCGTTGTGCGGCCTGATGCCGGTCATGCCCAGTATGCCCGTGCCGCGCACCATGTTGAGCAAGGCGGTCTCGATGCTGTCGTCGCGATGATGTGCCACCGCAATATGGCCGATACCCAGTTCGTCGCATAATTGGTTGAAGTAGTCGTAGCGCAGGTCGCGAGCCGCCATCTCGATGCTTATGCCGTGAGTGTGAGCATATTCGGTGGTGTCGAACTTCACTACTCGCAGTTCTACACCCAGTCGTGATGTCAGTCCTTTCACAAATTCTTCGTCGCGCATCGACTCTGCTCCGCGCAACTGAAAATTGCAGTGAGCAGCCACCACGTCATACCCCTCGCCCACCAGCCAACGCAGCAGGTACACCGAGTCGGCGCCACCGCTCAATGCAGCCAGCACCTTCTCGCCCGTCGTCAGCAAGCGATGCTGTTCGACAAACATCCGCACCCTTGCTCTGATTTCTTCTTCCTTAGTCATGCGATTGCAAAGTTATGAATTTATTTCCATTCAGTCGCCCCTCTGCGCTTTTTTTTCATTCTTTTTATAAAGTCTGACACTCAATTCAATAAAAAGTCGTAACTTTGCATGCGATTTCGTATATAGGTAGCCGGTGCGACAGTCACTGTCGGTCGTGCTACCGACATCGGCGGTTCGAGACAAACAGGCATACTTGTCGTATGTATTTCGATCAAAAGGGAATCGGGTGAAAATCCCGGACAGTCCCGCTGCTGTAAGCTCACATATTCAATGGGGAACCCACAATGTTCTGGCCACTGCCTGCACCGAGCAGGTGGGAAGGCAGGGTTGACCCAGGAGCAAAGTCAGAAGACCTGCCACCGGTGGATGTTTAATCACAGCCTTTCGAGGACGAGGCTACATGAAACAGATAATCAACAATTGACGTTTGACAATTGCAGTGAGAGCGACAACCGTCGCCCCGCGTTCCACACTTTATTATATGCATTAGCACTGCTATGGCCTTGCACCATGAGCGGACAGACCGACACCATTGCCGGACGTGTTCACCATATAGGCACCGAGGCAGTGGTCAATGCCGTGAGGGTGCCTGTGGCCGTGAGCAACAGCCGACCCACATGGCAGATGGACCGCGACGCGATGGAGCAACTGGGACTGCAGAATCTGGCCGATGCCGTGAAGCGCATGGCAGGAGCCTCGGTGAAGGACTATGGAGGAATCGGCGGACTGAAGACGGTGAGCATACGCAACCTGGGCGCACACCACACTGCGGTGAGCTACGACGGGGTTACGATAAGCAACATACAAGCCGGACAAATCGACATAGGGCGCTACACCCTCGATGGCATCGAGTCGGTAGCACTCTCTATAGGCGAGTCCGACGAGTGGCTCCAGTCGGCACGACACTATGCATCGGCCGGAGTGCTCAGCATCAAGAGCCAGCGACACGGACCCGACGGAAGCCCGCTCGAGGTGAAGGTGAAGGGCGGCTCGTTCGGACTCATCAACCCGACCATACGCTACTGGCAACCATTAGGAAAGCGCACTACACTCACTGCCAATGCTGCCTACATGCATGCCGACGGTGTGTACCCCTTCATCCTGGAGAATGGCATCGAGCGCACACACGAACGTCGCAACAACTCCGATATCGACTCGTGGCAGGGCGAGGCAAACCTCTACCACACACTGGCCGACAGCAGCCACCTCGACATGAAACTCTACTGGTATCGCTCTCATCGCGGATTGCCCGGAGCCGTGGTGCTCTACAACCGTCGCAGCACCGAGCGCATGTGGGACGAAGACTTCTTTGCCCAGGCCCTATATACCCGCACAATCAACAAATGGCTGAGCCTGCAGGGACGGATGAAATACTCACACGCATGGAACCGCTACGAGGACACCGATGTGAAATACGAAGGCGGACGACGCACCGACGTGGCACGCCAGAACGAATACTACCTCTCGGCCACACTGGGATGGCAACCCACGCATAGCCTCCGGTTCTCGATTGCCCAGGATGTGGTGATAGGCAACCTGCGCAGCAACATAACCATAAGCGACAACCTCACCGACCCACCATATCCGCGCCGCACCACATCGCTCACTGCCATTGCTGCACGATATTCGCAGGGACGATTCAATATCGACGCCAACGTGGTTGGTACATACGCCACCGAACATGTAGAGGCAGGCACACAACCTGCCGACCGTCACAGGCTGTCGCCTTCGGTGGCTGCATCGATGCGCATCATCGACACTTACCCCCTATACCTGCGGTTGATGTATAAGTCCACATTCCGCATGCCTACCTTCAACGACCTCTACTACATACGCATGGGCAACACAGGCCTGCGACCCGAAAACGCACACGAATGGGGTGCCGGCATCAGTTGGAGCGGACGCCTGCCACACGTCGTGCGTCACATAAGCCTCACGGCCGATGCTTACCTCAACCACGTGACCGACAAGATCGTGGCTTTCCCCACAACCTATGTGTGGAAGATGTCAAACTACGGCAAAGTGCGAATCCAAGGCATCGACATAACCTTTGCTGCCGAGACTCCGCTCATACCAGCCACGGCCCGCATGAGCGAGACAAGCCTCACACTCACTGCCGCCTACACCATGCAGCGAGCCATCGACCGCGACCCGCGTTCGGCTACCTACAACAACCAACTGCCCTACACCCCACGCCACAGCGGCAACATCTCGGCCATGCTGCGCACACCATGGGTCAATGTGGGTTACAGCGTCGTGATGCAAGGACGCCGATGGAGCAGTTCGCAGACGATAAAGCAATATGAACTGAAGGCCTACAACGAGCACACATTGTCGCTCTCGCGCGACCTGCGTCTGCGCCATTCCATCATAGGACTGCAAGCAACCATCAACAACCTCACCAACCGGCAGTACGACATCATTCAGTACTATCCCATGCCGGGGCGCTCTTTCACCCTGGCTGCTACCCTGAGGCTGTGAGTCCTACATTAAGGTCCTTAAACTCAAACAAAAAGCATTTTTAACCAACCAAATAAAAATCAAGCAAAAAAATGAAATCAAGCAAACTAATGATTGCAGCACTGAGCATGATAGCTCTCTGCGCTGGATTCGCTTCTTGTAGCGATGACGACGATGAAGCATGGTGGAACAAAGCCGGCTCGAAAATCCAAATGACCAACACCCGTGCCTTCATCCTAAACGAAGGAGCTATGAACAAAAACAATGCAGGCATCACCTATTTCGACTGGAAGGCCGACACAACCTACAACGCCGACCTGTTTATGACACAAAACAACATCGCATTGGGCGATGTGGGTCAGGACATCATCGTGAGCAAGAGTGGCAACATCTTTGTCATCATGTCGAGCTCAAAGGTAATCTACAAACTCAACTCTGCAGGAGTACGCATTGCCAACATGAGCATACCTGCCAACCTGGGCGACCCACGCTACGGAGTGGAAGTAGGCAACTACCTCTACGTGACATGCTACGGCGGTTTTGTGGCTAAGATCGACACCGAGAAGATGGAGGTTGTAGGTAGTGTACCGGTAGGCGCAAACCCTGAATACATAATCGAAAAGGACGGTATCGTCTACTGCACATGCTCGGGTTGGGGTAAAGACCAGCGCGTGGCTGCTATCGACACCAAGACATTCGGGGAAGCACAATACTTTGAAGTGATGGTCAACCCCGACCGCATCATTGAGGTAAACGGACACATCTACGTTCAGGGCTATGGTGCCTACTATGACTATCCATGGGGCGAACTCAATGTGAAAGATGGCACATTCAACACCCTGGGCAATGCATCGGCTTGGACAAGCTTCGGCAGCAAACTCTGCTATGCATATTCTGCTACCGACTGGACAACCTATGCAACCACAACTACCTTCTACATCTACGACACTAACACCGGCGCTACAACCCAGATGGCCAACATTCCCGAGGAGCTCAGCTCGAAGTCGGTTTACGGCATGAACGTCAACCCCTACACAGGCGACCTCTACGTCATGACCACCAACTTCACCACCAACGGCGAGGTTTATCACTTCAAGGCTGACGGCAGCTTCGTGGGTAAAATCGCATCTACAGGTATCAACCCACGCAAGATTGTGTTCTTCAACTAATCAGCCA
>CAMVDC010000047.1 GCA_947166155.1 uncultured Prevotellaceae bacterium
TCAACCCTTATCGTGAGTAAGACCACAAGTAGTCAACTAAAATCGTTAAACTACACTGCGCATGGCTGCGAGTGCGGTGTTTCGGCTCGTCCCCCGTGCGGGGGACGGTCGTACTCTGTACAGAAAACGGTCGTCCCCTGCACGGGGGACGAGTTTCTCAAGCGGTTGTGAAAGCTTGAGAATGCAAGTGTTTGATTGTCAGCGACCGCTTTCATCAGTGGTTTTCGATACCGGCGTGGTGCCTTGCAACCGAATTGCAAGGCACCTACGGGGCGCCGCCGGCTCGCACGCATCGGTGCAAATGCTGGCACTGCTGCAAAGTGGAGTGCGCAAAACACATGTGTTTCGTGAAATTTCAGTCTCAAAATTGCAAGGTTTACGTGTGTGGTGTGCAATTATTCGGCCATAAACTTCTAACTTTGCACCGCGTTTGTGCCCCCTGCTTCACAGTCGGAGGGCATATATTTTGAAGTGCTAACACACATTTTTTATAATATTAACGACATCAACTTATGATAGCGAACATCCACGGAACGCCAATGATGACCTACATCGGCGACATGTTTCGCCGCGAATGGCCCAACCTGGCATTCTGCGACTATGGTACTGACACATCCTACACCCATGCCGAGGTGTACGAACAAATAGTGCGCATGCAAATGCTCTTCGACATCTACGGCTTGGAACACGGCGACAAAGTGGCATTGTGCGACAAGAACTGCTCAAACTGGGCCATATCCTTCCTCGCCATCTTCACCCACAACCTGGTGGCAGTACCACTGCTTTCCGACTTCCATATCGACCAAATCGACAGCCTCGTAGAGCATAGCGAGGCACGCCTGCTCATCACCAACCGCAACGTCTACGAGAAAACATCGACCACCGACCGCGGCATGATGATCGACATCACCACGTTCGCACCCTTCGACACCGAGGCCGACACTCCCCTGGCACGTGCCTACAAGCAAGTCGACGAGAAGTTCAAGAGCCTATACCCCAACGGATTGCAGGCCAGCGACGTGAAAATCGACGATGTAGACCTCGAGGACCTCGCTCTCATAAGCTACACATCGGGCTCAACCGGCAACCCCAAAGGCGTGATGCTGCCCTACCGCACATTCTGGTCGAACGTCGTGTTCTGCCACGACTTCCTCCCACCCGTGCCCGACGACTGCAAGTTCATGTCAATACTGCCCATGGCCCACATGTACGGATTCTCAATCGAGTTCCTCTACCCCATGACCACCGGGCGCCCCATATACCTCCTCACCAAGACACCAAGCCCGTCGTTCCTGCTCAAGGCATTCGCCGACGTGCGTCCGCAACTGGTGGTCACAGTGCCGCTCATCGTCGAAAAAATCATACGCGGCAAGGTGTTCCCACAACTGCGTACACCCAAGATGCGACTGCTGCTCGCCATCCCGGGCGTGAAACACATAGTATACAAGAAAATACGCAAGACCCTCTACGAACTCTTCGGCGGCCGGTTCTACGAACTCATATTCGGCGGCGCAGCCCTCAGCCGCGAGGTCGACGAGTTCCTGCGCAAGATAAACTTCCCCTACACCGTGGGATACGGCATGACCGAATGTGCGCCACTCATCAGCTACGCCAACCACAACGAAGCACGCATAGGGTCGTGTGGCAAAGTGGTGAGCCGCATGGAGGTGAAAGTGCTGAGCGACGACCCGCTCAACTGCCCTGGCGAACTCGTGACACGAGGCGTCAACATGATGACCGGCTACTACAAAAACCCCGAAGCCACACGCGAAGCAATCGACAGCGAAGGCTGGCTACACACCGGCGACCTCGTCACCATCGACGAAGATGGATTCATCTACATACGCGGACGAAAGAAAAACATGCTGCTCGGAGCCAACGGACAAAACGTATATCCCGAGGAAGTGGAAGACGTGATACTGGGCCACACCATCGCCGACGAGTGTGTGCTCGTGCAGCGCGAAGAGAAGTTCATCGCACTCACATACACCACCGATGCCACGCTCGACCGGCTGGGCATCAAGCGCGACCAGATTGCACACCAACTCGAGGCATCGCGCGCCGAGGTGAACAACCTGCTGCCCAAGTTTGCACAACTCACCGCATTCGAGGTGCGCAACGAGGAATTCATCAAGACACCAAAGAAGAACATCAAGCGATACCTTTACAAGTAAGGCCCGCTCCTTGCCACTTCACAATATCAAAATGCGCCGTAAGCAGAAAAAAATCTGTCTTACGGCCATTTATGTATCATAACACCATCATTATAAAGTAAAAAATCACTACCTTTGTAGCATGAAGACACACACACTTATCAACATATTCATCATCGTGATGCTGGCATCATGCACAGGCAACCAGTCGGTTCACACATTGCTCGACGAAGCACGTGTCACAGCACGCTATTCCCCATCCGATGCCCATAAGTTCCTGCTCGAACACAAATCCGACTTCGATGCAGGCAACACCGACACACGCATGCACTACTATCTGCTGCTGGCCGAGATAGCCTACGAGGCATCGACCACCATGCCGTCCGACACCATCTGCCATCAGGTGGTCGACTACTTCGACATCTCGGGCAGCACAAACGAACAAATCAAGGCCAACTACGTGATGGGACTCAAATACCTCACCATGCAGTCGGCACCCGAAGCCATGCAATACTTCTACATGGCATCCGACAAAGCACACAACCCCGACGCATCCACGATCGACTACGAAACCCTCATGTCGCTCTACAACCAGATGTCGCAACTGCTCCACTACCAGGAGATGTATGACACCGAAATAGAAGTGAACAACCTCTATAGCGATGCTGCCGACCACCTCGACTACACCTACGAGAGCATCATGGGACAGGAACGCAACATCGAGGCACACATACAACTGGGCGACACCACAGCCGCACTCGAGCAGATAGAGCGAGTCAGCAACCTATATGCCGACGCAGGATACGACGAGCAAGCAGTGGCAACCTACACACACGCCATACCTATATACATAAGTTGCGGAAAATACCAACTTGCCGACAGCCTCATGCAAAAGGTGCGCACCGAGAGCGGACTCTTCAACGACGACGGTACCCTGCGCTCCGGACACGAACTATACTACCAAACCATAGCACGATACTACTACGCAACAGGGCGCACCGACTCGGCCACCTACTACTACATGCGCCTGCTCAATGCCGGATACCGGCTCAACGGCAGTCGCGGACTTCTGGCCATATATCGCGACCAACACCCATCCGACTACATATCGCAACTCTTCTCAACCTATGTCGAAGCCTCCGACCACATGAAACGCATGATGGCAGGGCAAGACATACACAAACTGTCGTACCTCTACAACTATAAGCGCTTCCAACGCATAGCCGACGAAAAAGCAGACGAGGCCGAGCGCACACGCATCACCACCACCATCATAGGCATCATCATCCTGCTGGCAGTGGCAGGAGCCATAGTGTGGTTCATACTCTACCGCCGTCGCCAGAGCCGTCAGCGACTGGCATTGCAACAAATTCTCAACGAACAATACCGCCGAAGCGAGCAATACCAGGCCGACCGTCAGCACGAAATCGACGAAGCAGAGGCGGCACTGCGCGCCATGACCAACGAAAACCGCCAGCTGAAAGACATGGTGGAAGCCGAGCGGCTGAAGGCCGAAGAGCAACAGCGCACCGTCGACGAGCAGAAACACATGCTCGACATCCACATGCGCCAGCTGCAGCTCGACCAGGAACGGCAAAATGTGGCCGAGTCGCACTTCTTCGACTCGGGCATCTACAGCCTGCTGCGCCAGCATCTCAATGCCGAGACCATACTGCCTGCCGACCAGTGGACCATTCTCGAGCAGCGCATACTGCAAGTCTACCCCACATTCCACGACAAGCTCTATTCGCTCTATCAGTTCTCGGAAACCGAATACCGCATCTGCCTGCTCACCAAAATCAAAGTGTCGCCCACCAACATGGCACTGCTCATGGCCACGAGCAAGAGCTCGATATCACAAAACCGCTCACGCATGTACCGCAAGGTGTTCCACAAGGCAGGCAGTCCCGAAGAGTGGGACGACTTCATAATGTCGATCGACTAACCTCACACATCACCGCAGTACACACAGATGCCACGGTGCGTTTTTCCCCTTTTTCAACGGCACTACACGCCCCGCTGCACTATCCAAGAATAACAACAAACAATAAAAATACCAAACAACATGATTCACAAACACATCAAACTATTACTCGCATCAATGCTTCTGTTGCTCCTGCCCCAGCAAGCAGCAGCCACACATGTTGATGACACCTGGAAGTATCAGGTAATACTCAACGGGTCGAACACTATCCGTATCTCTGCCCCCGTCTACGACATGGACGGAGCCGACTGCTGGGTGGACAACGGCAACCTGAAGGTGACGTGGACCGACGAAAGCGGAACCCACACCGAAACCTGCTTCCACTGGCGGCGCGACGGCGACACCGACAACGACAACAAAGACATCTACATACATTTCCGAACCGACATGGGCGGAAGCATCGAAGTGACGCAGGGAAATTCCTCCAACCACTTCACCCTGACCAAGGCCGATGGCGACATCCAGCGTCTGGTATATCGCAACAACGACGGCAAGACCTTCAACGTCTATGCTGTGTGGCGCGTGCCCTACGCCCTGATGGGAAAGCAGTTGACGTTCAAGTGGGACGTCCACCGCGACGGCAACAGCCGCGATCCCATGAATGTGCCTGGACTGGGAGATGTGCCCATCACCATGCCTGATGCCCAGCAAGTGGTTACACCACAGGTGACCACAGCCACCCTCTCCTACAGCGAGAGCGGCAAGCTGGAACTGCCCTGGTTCATCGCCTCCACCAATCTGACAAAAGTCAGCTATGAGTACACCGACCAAGACGGCAAAACCGTCACTCAAAACATGCCTACCGATGCCAACAGTGGCACCATCTACCTCGATGCCACCGTGCCACACGACAACTTCCGCATCGTCGTGAGCTATAAGGACAGAGACAACAACGACATAGAAAATGTGTCGTCGCAGGTACAAGACCTGCCGGTGCTCCATGCCCCCATAGGCCTCACAGCCACACCTATCGGCAACAATCGGGCAGCGGTACGGCTGACATGGGACATCCTCTATCCCGGTACCGACGACCTGACCGAGACCGACTTCTTCGAAGTGCAACGGTCGCTCACCGGCGAGGAAGCCGACTTCGTGTCCATAGGGTCGGTACCATTTGTGGTCACAGCCGAAAATACACACTTCGAGTTCATCGACAGCACTCTGCTCAAGAGCGTCACCGCCGAACAACTCACAAGCGGCGGCACGCTCGACCGACTCACATATAGAGTGCGCCGCGCGATAACCGAGAACTGGGGCTGGGAAGGCAACAACTGCGCAGCACAGGCCTCGTGTGTCATCGACGACATCCACCTGCTACGCATTGCATCCTACGATGCCAAATGGGAAGACGAGAGAGCACACACTGTGCGCGTTTCGTGGGAATATGCCAACGAACGCAACGCCGTGTGGGACGACCGCGCCCAGATGAGACTGCGCGTCATGATGAAGAACCGCGCAGGAGAAGTGGTCGATTCCATGCTCTACGACCTCACTACCCAAGAACGCCAGCAACGCTACAAGGTGGTACTCCTTTCTCGTCCTTGCGTGGATTACGACATCAAGGTCTATGCCGAACAACGCACTTCACCTATCAACACATGGGAAGGACTGGTACCATATTATTTCCCAATACGCTCGGAGGCCGACTGGAATACTTTCTGCCAAAAGGTACAGGCAGCACGTGGGCAATACGACGTAAATGCCCGTCTTTATGCCGACATCAGCATCAACAAAAGTTGTGGTGACACCAACTATCCGTTCCGTGGAAACTTCGACGGCAATGGCCACACGCTGAATGTAGCAATAATTAATCAGGCTATATCTTACGAAGCTCCGTTCAGATATGCTAAAGACTACACCATCAAGGACCTGACCGTCACAGGCTCTGTCAGTGGCTATTTCAATACTTCAGGACTGGTGGGTCATAGCAATGCCAGTGAGGGGCAACGCAACTCAATCATGAACTGCAAAATATCTGCTACCATTTACAGCAACCGCTATTTCGCAGGCGGAATCATTGGTCACGGCAACAGCGCCAACCACGATATCAACAACTGCCTGTTTAATGGAAAACTGATGGTCGGCAGTGCAGGAGGCAACAATCGAATTGGTGGCGCCATCATCGGCATGGAGGACGGCGGTACCGACAACCGCATCACCAACTGCTTGGAAGCTGGTACGTATCAAGGCTTCCAATACATCAATCTGTGTTTCGCCAATACAATGGGATATAATAACATAGGTGCCAACACAAACAACTGGAGCACGCACGGATGGGGATACGATGCAAGCGGGAAATCGGCCGACGAACTGCTTGCAGCGCTTGGCAGCGGCTGGACAAAAGCAGGCGATGCAATTGTGCCAAAAACCACTACGGTAGCCGACCCTATCGCCACCTATCCAACACCAACATTACCAACTTTCCATCACGAAAGCATAGGCAAGATAGACCCTACGCTGAGAACCACGACGCGCCAAAGCAGCGTGCTCCTCGTCTGGGAGACCGACGGTAATCCTATAGACTACTTCACTGTGATGCGTCGCCCACAAGGAACCGACGATAGCGCATGGAAAGAAGTAGAAACCGACATCGATCAACTGAGCTATGAGGACAAGTCCGTGTCACCATTGGAGGACTATGAATATAAAGTACGTGCAACCAACGACTGCGAAGGCATAAGCTACACCGAGACAAATGTGGTCTTGGGTGCCTGCAAGCACACCGGACTGTTGGAAGGCTACGTGCGCTTCAACGACGGCACGGGCATTCCCAACATCACGGTTGAGATCGTGCCACAGGGCGGAGGCACAAAAGTGACAGCCAAGACCGACGAAAGCGGCTACTACAAAGCCGACTCACTGTCGTATATGGGAGAGAAGAGCGTGACATACATAGTGACGCCCGTTTCGGAGGGTGGCATGAAGCTTGAGCGCGAATCATATAGCGTGACATTCAACAACGAGAGCAACCACGAGCAGGTACACGAGTTTACCGTGACCAACGGATTGGGCTTCAGCGCCTACGTGGTGTACGACGGAACGAGCATCCCGGTGAAGGGAGCTCACTTCGTGGTAAACGGCCAGCCGATGCACAATGCTGCCGGAAAGTTGGTGGAGACAGACTTCGAGGGTCGTGCCGACTTCCAGGTGCTGAGCGGAGTGAACAACACCATTCAAGTGCAGATGCCTGATCACCAATTCGTGGACGACGGCTACTACAAGAGCCCTGGCGGAGTGGTACTCAACGACAAAGTGGCACAGGCCTACTTCTACGACGCCACGCTGGTGAAACTCACCGGCCGTGTCGTGGGAGGTAAGGATCAAGGCTCGCTGCCGCTCGACAACAACCTCTCGCACAACAACCTGGGCGACAACCTGACGATGGTGCTCACACTGGAAGGCGACAACACATCGTGGCTTGTATATGACAACCTGAATCCGGCACAGAGTACACGACAACTTACATTTGCCCATCCAGGAGGCAAAGGACACCAGACAGTAGCCGATGTGCAACGCAAACGCATGGTAGTCAAGCCCGACAGCGTGACTGGCGAATACGTGCTGATGCTGCCGCCAGTGCGCTGGAAAGTGCAGCAGGTGTATTGCGAGGGCTACCCAACGCTGTTTCAAGACGGACAGGTGAGCGAAATCATCGACCTGACGGAGTGCCTCACGCCCGACACCGTGAAGTATGAAGGCACCTTTGTCAGCGTAGACGACATCAGCGTCTATCAGCCACAAGAAATCTACAACTATCGCTACGACCGCATCTATCACTCACCGGTAGAAATAACCTACCGACAGATGGGCTATGACACCTTCGACTACTTCGGCGACAAGACCTACGTAGCCATGACCGCCGGGGGCGACAAAGTCGATGTGCCGCTGGTCTATCAGAATGAAATCAGAGGTTACGAGGATTATGACAACCCATTCGAACTATATACTCACGAGCCCACACTTAAGGCTACAAACCATAGTACAACTAATGCGGCATATCCGGTAGATGCTATATTCAACGATAGTAAAGGCAAATGGATGGCAATGTGCCCATGTTGGGTAGAGTTTAAGACCGAATATCCGGTAAGCGTGAAGCAATATACATTGACTACTATTGCTTCCGACGCTTATTTCAACCGTATTCCGAAATCGTGGATTCTGAAAGGTCGTGCAAACGAAACAGACGAATGGACTACCATCAGTTCGGTTGTCGATGCACAAGATATCGTCAAGGGCAATAGAGAGGCAACGCCCTATACCTACGATGCAACCGATCATGGATTCTATCAGTATTTCCGTTTTGAAGTCACTGAAAATACAGGCAGTGGTGTAGTTGAACTCTACAGACTGTCACTGACATGCCGCGGCAAAGCCGACAGCGACCCTGCCGATGACCGCGCGCCAGAACCTATCATGGCTGGTGCCACGAAGTACACCTTCGGCTATCCTGTGTTCAGCTTGGAGCGCCGCTACCCCATCGAGATACAAGTGGCCGAACGCTACCTATATAATAATGATGCACGCGCTAACAAGGAAGACCTGGTGAAGATAGGCGGCGGGCAAGTGACCATACACAACGGCATGCAGAACGGCCAGCAACGGCAGACGGTGGAGTTGGACGAAAACGGCCGGGGCATCTATTACCTTGCAGCCGACCAAACCACACGCCTGCTGACAGGCGAAAACGCATTGAAGACCGTGACAATGACCCTGACCCAGGACGGCACCACCTATGAGGCCAAACCACTCAAGGGATACGTGCTTAACATGTTTGCCATGAGTGGCTCTATGGATGCCATATCGGTTGGCAAGCCTCTGCTCATCGACATCCTGCGCGACCCACCTGGCAACGCCAGCACCGCCACGTTGTCGAAAGGGTCGAAACTGAAGCTCAACTACACCGTAGATATGAAGTTCCAGGCCGGTGTCAAACTGTCATTTGGTACAGGTACCGCCCTTGACAACTATTCGGGCATGGTGGCGGCTACTACCGAGTATGGTATCATCAACTCCGGTCAGTCAAAAAACTGGCTTGACGTTGGCATCATCACCAGTGGTTCGGGCAAGAAAGCCTACAGCTATACGATGAACGTGGGCGAGGACATCACCACCAGTAGCAGTGGCACGATGATAGGAGCCGATGCCGACCTCTACATAGGCGTAGTACAGAACATGATGGTGACGCCTATGTCCACCATACGCGCCATCCCCGACAACATGTACCGCCAGATGCTGGGTCGGACAGATGGCAGCAAGATAACCGTGCAAGAAGACGCGACTGGCATGTCGAGAACCGTCACAAGCAAGTACGGTACACTCGTCCACATTGCCGAGGGCCGCGATGCCAACGACTCCGTCTATCACCTGGTGCGCGACGAGTCGCTGGGCTACGGGCCTCAGGTGAAGTCGCAGTTCATCCACTCGCAGAAGCACATCCTCTCAGAACTGCTGCCAAAACTGGCCGATGAAATCCTCGCACTCATCTTCACCGGCACCCGTGAAGAGGCAAAGAGACAGGCCGATGCCACGGGCAAGGTTGTCTATTGGTCGAAGGTGCCACGCGACGATGCCAACTTCGGATTGGACTATGAGATAATAGAACCCGCCGTCAGTCAAGGGATAACCGACGAAGTAGCACAGAAACTGGATATATTCAAGTCATGGATAGAAATGATTTGTGTGAACGAATCAGAAAAACTATGTGCCTACGACCTGGTAGCCAACTACGACGTTGACGGTGGCTCGAAGGTGACCTACAATGAGACGTTCGAGAGCGAATACAGCGTGGCACAAAACCTCAACTATCCATTCACCACCGCCGACTACTTTGGCGAAGACGGCACCAACGATGGGGATAGGCTGGCCAAGGCTGGTGCAGTGCTGTTGTCACAGCCGGCTCTGGCAACAGTGCTTAAGATGCTTAGTAAACAGTTGAGCTTCGGCAAAGTGACCGGTAATGGAACGCAAGAAGACAATAAAGTTGCAGAACATAGCGTAAAACTGAATTTTGCCGGCACATCCTTCGACTTTGGCATTACTCCTGTGGTGGAATACTCCAGCACTGGCACTTACGGTAGTACCCACAACTACACCCGTAAGGAGAGCTTTACTATCTCGATGGATGCCAAGAGTCACTTGCTCTTCGATGTCTATCGCGTCAGAACAGAGGTCACCGACACTACGAAAAACAGCAAAAACTTTGAGGTGTTCCACAACGACAATTTCGACGATTGGCTGGAAATTGTCAACAATCATGTAAACAGTGGTGTGAACTACACGGATGTCATCTATCCGCGCAGTTTCGTCTATCGCACACGCGGAGGTGCCACTGCCAACGTGTGGGAAGATGAGCGCCGCACACAGGTGTACCACCCCGGCACCATCCTCGACGAGCGGACGAAGAAAATCTCGAACCCGAAGATTACGCTCGACCGGCAGAGTGTGAGCGGTGTGGCCATTGGCGACCCTGCCCGCTTCAAGGTCTATCTCACCAATGAGAGTGAGCAACCTGAGGCTGCCACTGGCGCACTGACAATGTTCACATTCATTCAAAATATGGAGTTCAATCCAAAGGGCGCAAAAATCTTCATCGACGGAGCACCGCTGACGGGTACTGGCATGACTGTCGTGCTTTACCCCGGCAAAGTCATGGAGAAAACGATGGAGGTATATGCCGGTGAGGAGTTTGACTACGAAGGCCTGCAAATCGGCGTTGCATCGCAGGGCGACTTCGCCAACACACAGAGCTATGTGAGCTTCGACGTGCATTTCCTGCACGAAGCCGGACCGGTACTCATCGCACAGCCGGGCGACAAGTGGGTGATGAACACCAATGCCCAGTACGACGATAAGCGTGGCTGGTTCCTGCCTGTGACTATCAACGGATTTAACAAGCACCAGCACAACTTCGACCACATAGAGTTCCAATACAAGGAAGCATTGCGCGGCGAAGACTCATGGACCAACCTCTGCTCCTACTATGCCGACTCTACATTGATGGCTCAGGCCAGCGGAGTGAGGGAGATGATACCTGAGAATGGTAACATCACCACACACTTCTACGGCGAAGGTACGGTGATGGAAAAGGCTTACGACCTCCGTGCTGTGCTTTACTGCAGAAACGGCAATTCGTTCCTCACAACCGCCTCACCTATCATCAGCGGTGTGAAGGATACTCGTCGTCCGCAGCTGTTCGGCACTCCTGAGCCAAAGAGCGGAGTGCTGACCCTGGGCGACAACATCATCTTCAATTTTTCGGAGGATATAGAGCACAACTATCTGAGTGCCATCACCAACTTCGAGGTGAAGGGCGAGGTTAACAACGACAATGTAGCCGAGACTGTCTCGTTGCTCTTCGACGGAAAGGCCAGCGTCGAGACCGAGGCACGCCGCAACTTCAGCGGCAAGAGTCTGACCATCGATATGATGGTGAAGCCCGACGAGACAGGTCGCGACATGCCGCTCTTCTCACACGGCAGCAACGGCAAGAAGTTGCAATTGTGGCTGACCAGCGACTACAAACTGAAAGCTGTGGTAGATGACAAGGAGTATGAGTCTGACTCGGCCATCGTGAAGGGAGGTTTCACACAGGTGGCATTGAGCATCAATCATAACGACAGCACAATTACATTCTACAATGGCGGCAAGCAGATTGGTACATACGCCATGACAGAACCATACAACGGCACAGGAACGCTCATTTTCGGCCGCACCAACGAGAACGACCCAAGCGAAAGCACATATTACAAGGGGCGCATGATGGAAGCCCGACTGTGGTATCGTGCCATGACTGGCGGACAGATTGGCACCACCTACGGCTCGAAGCGACTCACCGGATACGAGAAGGGACTTGTCGATTACTACCCGATGAATGAAGGTATCGGCAACTACGCACTCGATAAGACACAGGGAGCCAACGCCACACTTAAAGGTGCTTCGTGGGCTATGCCTCGTGGCTTGTCGCTACGTGTAAATAAAGACGACAAGGGTATAGCCTTGACACAGAATGCACTGAACCGTACGCCAGAGCAGGACTACACCCTGATGATGTGGTTCAAGACCGACGTTGATGGTCGTGGTGTACTCGTGTCCAACGGTGCAGGCCTCAGCAACGAAATCAATGCAGAAAACCAGTTCTGCTTAGGTTTCGAAGCCGAGAAACTGCTCTACAAGACCCACGGCATGACTGTTGAAGTGCCTGGCGACTGGAGCGACGGACAGTGGCACCACTTTGCCATGACGGTGAACCGCTCGTTCAATGTGGCCAACATCTATGTGGATCAGATTCTTCGCACCACGTTTGCTGCCGACTCGCTTGGTGGCATCAGCGGCGGACATCCACTCATCGGTGCTGCACGCTACGACGCGCTTGATCAGGATGGTCACGTGACTACTACCGACACTCGTAACTGGCTGACGGGCAACGTGGATGAGTTCTGTTTCTTTGCACAGGCTCTGCCGCAGACGCTCATACAGAGCTATGCCACAAGGAGTCCGAAGGGTGATGAAGCCGGCCTGCTGACTTACCTCACCTTTGATAGGCAGGAACGCCAGAAGGACAACGACCTGGAGTTGATGCCATATCCTTATAGCAAGAAACTCTATCTTGACGACAAGGGAGCCATACGCTACGAGCTCGACCCAGTGACAAAGCAACCGACAGATACCTTAGTACGCGATTATGTGTTCGCTGCTCCACTCGACGAAATCATCGCTCGCATCACCAACGAGACTGCCGCACCAGTGGTGCCAAATGAGGAACTGAAGAACCTGAACTTCGGTTTCGTGGGTAAGGACAACCAGGTGTATGTAAGCATCAACGAGAGCAATGCCCGTCTGAACCGCCGCAACATCTACGTGACCCTGCGCGATGTGGAAGACCGCAACGGCAATGCGATGGCATCGCCCCAGACTGCCTGCTACTATGTGACCAACAGCTCGTTGATATGGTTCAGCAACCGCACATCGCGAACTGTGGGCTATGGTTATGGCGAGAAACTCTACTTCTCGTTCATCAACAACAGTGCTGCAAACCACACCTACACAATCGAGAACTGTCCGTCGTGGCTGACACTCGACAAGTACACCGACCGCATTGCGCCACAAGACATGGGCTCTATCACCGGCACGTTGAGCAAAGACTTGAACGTAGGTACTTACGACGAGATACTCTATCTGACCGATGAAGAGGGAATCTCCGAACCGCTCTATCTGACCCTCACCGTTGAGGCCGAGCTGCCCGACTGGGCATGGAGCGTGAACAGCGACTTGCTCGAGAACTCGATGAACATCGTGGGTCGTGTGTATGTGAACGACGATATAGATATCGACACACGCGACATCGTGGGCGTGTTCGACCGCAACAACGTGTGTCACGGCTTCTCTAATGTGAACTACTCAGACAAGACTGGTGAAAGCAATGTCTTCCTCACTGTATATGACAGTAAGAAACTGGGTTGTGAACTTTTCTTCAAATTGTGGCAATACTCCACCGGCCGCGAACTTGTACTGACAGTAAACAACGCACAGACCATGACTTTCAAGTCCGATTCTATCGCCGGGCTCGTCAAGCCTGTAGTTCTGAAGGGTGGCACAAGCTTCGTACAGACGCTGAATCTGAAGGCGGGTTGGAACTGGGTTTCATTCAACGTAAGGAATAAACAAATGGAGAGCCTCGACTCGCTCTTGGGCGGATTGCCTTGGCAAGATGGCGACATGCTGACCGAGTTGAACGGACAGACCACACTGCTCTATGAGAACGGTCATTGGTTGTCATCCCCTAATCATGACATCCAGCTGACACACAAGACTGCCTATGCAGTTAAGGTGGCACAAGATATACAGTTCCCTATTGCCGGTGAAATAATCAAATCGCTGGATGAGCGCACCATTTGGGTTGATAAGGACTGGAATGCCATTGGCTACACACCGATGATCAACCTGACCGTCGAGACGGCTCTGAGCGACTATTACGACAAGGCAGAGCCTGGCGATGTCATCAAGAGTCACGACCAGTTTGCCTACTTCACCGTGTCGGGCGGTGTGGGTCGCTGGCGCGGTAACCTCGAGTACATGAAACCTGGCGAGGGCTACATGCTGCTGCGCAAGGGCAATGGCGAGGTCAGCTTCCGCTATCCGTTCTACGAGCCAGGCAGCACATTCCTCGACGAGTGGACCGTGAGCGGCAATCGCTCTGCTGCTCCGGCACGTTCTATGACGACCATGACAATGAGTGCCGTAGTTGATGGTTTCGACACTGAAGATGGTGATGTTCTGGTGGCTTATTCCAATGGCAAACGTCTGGGTAGTGAAACGGTAAACATAAAGGCCGACGAAACAGCCTCGGCCGAAGGCGGTGAGCCGCTCATCTATCTCAGTATCGCCGGTGATGCCTCGGAACCAATATGGTTTGCCATCGAGCGTGATGGTGAAATCATCGCCACCACCAACGAACTAATGGACTACAAAGCCAACGCTGTCATCGGAAGTCCTGACGAACCGACAAAAATCAGTTTCGTCCATGCCGACAACGACACCGACAAGTGGTACACCATCAGCGGCATACAACTGCCAAAGCGTCCTACCGCTGCAGGTGTGTACATATTCAATGGAAAAAAGGTTTTAATTAAATAATGTACAAAAAAAACATATAGCTCAATGAAACGAAACTATTATTATTGCATAATCGTTCTGCTGTCAAGCCTCATTGTCGGGGCTTGCAGCGACGACGACGAACCCAAAACTAATGGCTACACCATAGTCACGGTTGGCGAGGCTCCTACGTGGCAAATCGATTGGCACTCCAACGACACCCGCCCCGACTGGCAGGAGCCCAACATTCAGGAGTATGAAAACTGGAGCATCATGAAAGTACAGATCGAGGATGCGCTGAAGCCATACACCAGCACCGACGACCGCCTGGCCCTCTTCGTGGCTGGCGAATGCCGGGGCGTGCAAGGGCCTGCTGTCATCGTGGGCAGTTCAGAGACCAATACCACCACTTACCTTCTGAAGGCTTGGGGTAATGAAGACGACGGCCAGCAATTGCTTGTCACGCTGAAATATTACAATGCACGCCTTTCGCAGGTATTCGCCCGTACTGCTACCATCACGTATCATGTAGGTAAAGAACTTGGAGTTGACACCGACCTCATACCCCAGTTCACCCTCGGGTCATCCAAATACCCCGTCGTGACAACATTCAATCCCACAGCTCTGCTGACCAAGGCCACCGTGACACCTGCCCCCGGCGACATCCTCGCTGCCTTCGTGGCCGACGAGTGCCGGGGTGTAAGCACACAGTCAGCCGACAATCAGCCACTGACAGTATTCGGGCGTAGCGAGGGTGAAAGCGTGTCAATCCGCTATTTCCAAGCCGCCACAGGCAATATCTACACATTCCCCGACGCCTTCAAAACCAACACACAGCAAACTACAAGCATTAAATTCGATTAGACAATGAACACGATTAAAGTATTCCTTCTCTCACTTGCAGCAGCAGGCATTGCTGCATGTTCCGGCGATGATGACGACCCCGTCACAGGTGGCCTGCAACAGCCGTTGCCTCTCACCATCACAGTGGATGAAAACCCACTCCTCAATCCCGATGCTACATCACAGGCACCAGCCACACGAACCGCCATCACAACCACTACTTCGCTCACTGCGTTCACCCTGGACTATCAGTACATCCGTAGCGATGAGCTTCAGTATGGCAATAATCGTGTAACGAAGGATGAAAACGGAAACTGGTCGGCAGGATATTGGCCCACCAGCGCAGCCGACAACACCCCGGTGAGTTGGTATGCCCACACCGATGGAACCATCGTAAACCAGACCGACCCATACCTCAACTTCGCTGTCGAGGAACTGGCCACCAGCCAGAAAGACCTACTCGTTGCCTCGACCTCAGGCACCAAGGCCGAAACGGGAGGCCGGCTCACCCTCACCTTCGACCATGCCTGCACCGCCCTGCGGTTTTATGTGAAGAAAGCCAAGAATCTCGACGACCACACACTCACGGTGACCAGCATCAAGCTTTGTAACGTCGTCAAAGATGGCAGGTACTACTTCGCCACATCCACATGGACCCCGGGCAGCACCCGCACCCTGTTCACACTCTATGAAGGGACAGGCATGACACTCGGTTCCACAGACTACACGCTGCTCAACGCCAGCGAAGACGACTACCTCTTCATCATTCCGCAGACCCTTACCGCATGGGACACAACCACAGCCATAGCATCCGCCGGCAACCAGACCTACATCCAGCTCCAGTGCAGCATCGACGGTGGCTCCACCTACAGCGGCCTGGCCTACATACCCTTTGCCGCCACACTCGAGGCAGGAATGCAGCACGATGTCACTATCAATATCGGCAAGAACTCGCTCTATAGCGGCCCCAACACTAAAATCATAAACTAAGCAATGAAACGAACATACACAAAACCACACACCCAAGCCACCATCCTGCAAAGCAAGACACACATGCTCAGCCAGTCATACACAGTCAACGAATATCGTCATGGCAGGTCAATCACCGTCGGCGATGAGGATGAGCCTTCCACCTCGCGCAGTTCACGTGGGCGATGATGTTTTCACACGCGCTCGCAGTCTGTTTCACAAGGTTGCGCACTCGAGATTTTGCGACTGCGCACTCGCGACCCTATGACTGCGCACTCTCATAAAACGATTCAAGAAAGGGGCCAAGCCGTTTCGACACTGCCGTAACGGCCTTCGTGGACGATGGATGTCGCGGAACCCCAATCGACAATAGCCAGCTACCATATACTATGACCCAACAGACAAACATATAACATACACAGAATAATGAAACAGACAAGAAAAGTCCGATTACTAAAGGCATGTTTTGCAGTGGTGGTCGCAATGCTGTTCACCACCTCATGCAGCAAGAGCGACGATGACAGCCCCATGCCCCAGCCCAGCCCGAAGACGGAATTCGCAACACTGTTACAATCACTGAATTGGGGCACCGACACCTGCTACATATATGGCCACAAGACGCCCGACGTCGATGCCGTCACTTCGGCACTGTCATACGCCACCCTCATGCGCAAGATGGGCTACAACTGTAAGGCCAAAGTATCGAGCCAGATGAACCGCGAGACTGCCTATATAGCCGGTGTATTCGGATTTCCGCTGCCCGAACTGAAACCCAGCGTACAGCCATTCACGCGCCTCATACTGACCGACCACACCGACTATGCCCAATGCGTCGATGGCGCACGCGAGGCCGTCATCCTGCAGAAGATAGATCACCACGTGGAAGGCGATATCAGCGACAGCGGCATACCATTCGTGCGTCGCGAGATGATTGGTTCTACCAACACCATCATATATGAGATGTTCACAGAGCAGGGCATCGAAATCGACGATACCACTGCCCGCATCATGCTGGCAGGCATCATCAGCGACACTCGCAACCTGACGAAGGCCACCACCGCCCGCATCGACACCGTGGCACTGCTCGCCCTCACCGCCCAGCTGGGCATCAGCCCCGACTCGGTTGCACATCTCGACCAATACATGAACAATGCTGCCAGCGACTATACAGGCATGACCGACACCGAGATATTCCTGTCTGACTATAAAGACTACGAAATCGGCGGTATCCGTCTCGGTTTCGGAAATCTTGAATGTAAGCAGGCCGACATGGATGCGTTCATCGATCGCATGTTGGCAGCGATGCCACAGGTGATGCAACTGAAGGGACTCAATATGGTGGTTGCCAAGATTGACAACAAGGTGAAAAACACCGGCGACGACAGCGACGTCCACCCATACATCAGCGACGGCACTTATTTCATATACTACGGCGAGGGAACCCAGTCGATGGCCGAATCCATATTCGGTCCATCGTTGCGCACCGGTGTGTGCTACACCACCGACAACCTCTCGCGCAAGCAGATTGTGCCGCAAATCACCGAGGTTCTAAGCAAATATAACCTCCCCTAACCCCTCCCAAGGAGGGGGACAGACCCTCTCCCCAGCCCTCCCC
>CAMVDC010000048.1 GCA_947166155.1 uncultured Prevotellaceae bacterium
AACCCTTATCGTGAGTAAGACCACAAGTAGTCAACTAAAATCGTTAAACTACAGTGTTTCGGGTCGTCCCCCGTGCGGGGGACGGTCGTACTTCGCACGGAAAACGGTCGTCCCCTGCACGGGGGACGACTTTCTCAAGCACAAGAGACACGTTGAGAATGCAATCGTTTGATTCCCAGCATGCGTTTTCGTGAGCTTAAAAGTTCTCGATGATTTCGTCGAGAGATGTGGCTGATCCTTTCTCGCCAAATACCTCGGCTTTGAGTTTCTTGCGTCGCGACTTGATGGCCTCGACGGTGCGCAGGTAGAAGTCGGCCAGTTCGTTCTGGCTGAAGCCCAGGCGGGTGAGCATGCAGAGCTCGAGTTGCGACTGGCTGATGGTGGGATATTTCAGTTTCAGACGGCTCACGAAGTGGTCGGAACAGGCATCGAGCAGTTGCTCCACCTGCAGCCATCGCGAGGGTGTCATGTCAAGCGAACCAATCGAACCACTGCGCAGTTGCTGGTAGATGCGGCTCTCTTCCATCGTGATGTGCTTCACCTCAAGCAGTTCCTTACGGCGGTCCACCACCTCCTCCTGCAGGTCTTGCACCTGGCGTATGGTGGCGCGCTGAATCTGGAGTCCGCGCTTGCGTTTGAGGTTGATGCGGCGAATGTAGATGCGCAGACGGCGATAGCCTATATATATGATGAAGGCGAGGGCCAGCAGGATGATGATGACCCAGAGGATTGTCATGCGGTGCTGGTAGCGCAGCTGCTCGTTTTGCAGTTCGTTTTGCAACAGGTCCTGATAGTACTGGTCTTTCTGCGACAGGGCATCGTGGTACATGGCCTCGGATGCGGTGATCGACGAATCGCCGTATGAGAGCGCACGCTCGTTGTCGCCATCGATGGCTGCTATCTGCGACAGATAGCGGTAGGCCTCGTATACTATCATGGTTTGACGCGACTGCTTCAGCTGGCTGAACAGCGTGTAGGCCTGACGCAACGAGTCGCAGTAGAGGTAGGTCTCGGCCAACATGAAGAGCGAGGCATCGCACTCGGCATCGCCCACATGCGCCTGCCCCTGCTTGGCATACTGCAGGGCTGTGGGATAGTCTTGCTGATAGAAGTGTAGCGACGAGATGGCACGATGTACCTCGCTGCGCTTCACGTCGGAGTCGAGAAGGTCGGCCACCTGCATGGCGCGGTCGAAATAGACGGCGGTGCTGTCGAACTGGCTCGAAGCAAGGTAGCTGTAGCCTATATCAAGCAGGATGGACAGTTGGTTGGCAGGTTTGTCGTTACACCTATTATATATATATAGTGATTGCTTCAGCAACTCGATACCCTCGCGTTGGTTGCTTCGGCCGGCAAGGTTGCCGAGATACTGATGTGCCATGTAGCATGTGCGGAGGTCGCCCGCATCGTCGCTGTGGCGTATGGCTTTGCGCAGGAGGTCTTCCGCCAGCTTCGTGCTGTCGGTAGCGATATAGAATTGTGCAAAGTAGAACTCGCTCTGACCCAGTCGGCGCCCTAACTCGGTGTTGCTGCTGGCACGCGATGCACGCGAGCTGTAGTAGTCGTAGGCCTGACGTATGATGGAGTCGCTACCTACTCCGCGCCCCTGCATGGCATCGGTCTTGGTGCGCAGCAACCCATAGAGCGCCTGATTTCCACGCCCCATCGACTGCCAGTCGGTCACTCCGCGCAGCACCACATCGGCACTGTCGGGATTGTCGGGCAAAAGGCGTTCGGCCTCATCGAGGATGCGCGACATGCGGCTGTCGCACGATGTGAGGAGGATGGCAAGAAGAAGGAGGAGCCCCCCTCTTATCCCCCCAAGGGTAACCCCCCTCTTATCCCCCCCAAGGGTAACCCCCCTCTTATCCCCCCTAAGGGGGGATGATACCATCCGGAAAGTTTTACGTCTGCTATTCATTATTCATTATTCATTAAAACAAAGCGTCTGCTATTCATTATTCATTAAAACAAAGCGTCTGCTATTCATTATTCATTATTCATTATTAATTATTCATTATTCATTACCCCTTCAATCTATCTCTCCACTGCCGTAGCAGAGGTGGTGGTGGGTGTCGTAGACAACACAGAACTGGCCAGGCGCCACGCCATGTATGGGTGCGTCGGCCTCGAGATGCCACGTGCCGTCGGGGTCGTGGTATATCTGTCCCGTAAGGAATTCGGGGGTATGGCGTATTTTGAAAGTGACGGGGTGGCGCTCCTCATTCGTCATTCGTTCTTCGTCTTTCATATCCTCCTCCCACGGGTTCGCCGTGATGAAGTGGAAGTCGTTCATCTTGATATGCGACTTATAGACGCGCTCGGGGTCGTAGCCGTGACTGACAAAGAGTATGTTGCGCTTCAGGTTTTTCTTCACTACAAACCACGGACCTCCGCCGAATCCCAGTCCTTTGCGCTGACCTATGGTGTAGAACCACAAGCCGCGGTGCTCGCCTATCTTGTGGCCGGTCTCTATCTCGCGCACATCGCCCGGGTTCTCGCCCAGATGTCGCTTCACGTATTCGCGGAAGTCTACATTGCCAAGGAAGCAGATGCCCTGGCTGTCCTTGCGCTGTGCGTTGAGCAGTTGCTCGCGCTGTGCAATGGCACGCACCTCGTGCTTCCACATGTGACCGATGGGGAACATGAGTTTCGAAACCTGCAACGACGTGATTTGCGAGAGGAAGTCGGTTTGGTCTTTCACCGGATCGGGACTCGTAGAGAGCCATGTCTTGCCATCAATCACTGTCGTTGTAGCATAATGGCCGGTGGCAGTGAAGTCGAACTCATGCCCCACGGCGTCCTCGAAACATCCGAACTTGATGAGGCGGTTGCACATCACGTCGGGGTTGGGCGTGAGGCCCAGCCGTGCTTTGTCCATGGTGTAACTCACCACCTTCTCCCAATAGTCTTTGTGAAGGTCGACCACATCGAACCGGCAGCCGAACCTGCGTGCGAGCCACTGACATATCTCCACGTCTTCCTCGCTCGTGCAGTTCCACTCCTTGTCGTGCTCGGGACCTATCTTTATGTAAAACAGGTGTGGGTCGAATCCTTGCTCCTTCAGCATCCACACGCTGACGGCCGAATCGACTCCTCCTGACACTAATGCTGCAACACTTCCCATCTCTACTATTTTTTGTTTCTTATTTATATGAAAAAAATTTATATTATCTACGGAGTTTAAGGAGATTAGGAGTATTCATATTTCTCCTTTCATTACGTTCAGGATTCGGATAATGGCTGTGCGGTTGGTGTCCACGTTTTCTTATAATAAGGATTATATACTAAATGTATCCCATCGCGCAACTCTTCTTCATTAAAGTTTACCACATAGCCTAACTCGCAATCTGATAGCCGCAAGTACGTGTAGAGCTGCTTCTCAAAAACAGACTTATATTCACTCACACTTTTCAGTTCCAATATGACTTTATTATCAACTATAACATCCAATCGCAAGTCTGCCGCAATCTTCCTTCCTTTATATCTAACAGGGATGTTCACCTGACGTGACACTTCAAAACCATTATCAGAAAGTTCCTGTACGACGGCTTCCTCATAAATGCTCTCTAACAATCCTGGTCCTAATTGACTATGGACTTCATAAAGGCATTTCAGTATGCGATACGTATAGTTTCTATCCATCTCTCGAACTATAATGTGTTTATAATATCTCCATTATATATTTTATGCTTCTACGAGAATTCTTTAGCGAGTACAAAAAGGTTATGCACGGCATAAACTCCTATTCTCCTAAACTCCTTAGAGAAAAAAACTATTTCGACAGCTCCAGCATCTTGTTGATGGGTCTCACTGCCTTCTCTGCTATGGCTGGGTCGACAACGATTTCGGGGCTCTCGGTGAGGAGGGCATGATGTAGCTTCTCAAGGGTGTTGAGTCGCATGTAGCTACATTCGTTGCACGAGCATCCGATGCCTTCGGTCACTTCGGGCGGTGCCGGATAGAAGGTCTTGTTGGGACTTGCCAGCTGCATCTTGTGCAGGATTCCGCTCTCGGTGGCTACGATAAACTCGCGGGCATCGCTCTCGGTCGAGTACTTCAGCAGGCCGGCAGTTGAGCCGATCTCGTCGGCCACGGCTTGTATGGCGGCCGGACATTCGGGGTGTACCAGCACCTTGGCTTCGGGATGCTCGACCTTGAGCCTGAGTATGGCCTGTAGCGAGAAGCGTCCGTGCACATGACATCCACCATTCCACAGCAGCATGTCGCGGCCGGTGATGGAGTTGATATATGCTCCGAGGTTCTTGTCGGGACCGAATATGAGTTTCGCATCCTTGGGATAGCTATCGACCACACGGCGTGCGTTCGAACTGGTCACCACCACATCGCTCAGTGCTTTCACCTCGGCTGTAGTGTTCACATAGCTCACCACCTTGTAGCCCGGGTGCTCGTCGATGAATGCCTTGAGGTCGTCGGCACGGCAGCTGTCGGCCAGCGAGCATCCGGCGGCGAGGTCGGGCACGATGACTTTCTTGTCGGGACATAGTATCTTGCATGTCTCGCCCATGAAGTGTACGCCGCACATCACGATGATGTCGGCCTCGGTCTTGGCTGCCGACTGTGCCAGGGCGAGCGAGTCGCCCACGAAGTCGGCTATATCCTGCAGGTCGGGTTCGGTGTAATAGTGAGCCAGGATTACTGCATTCTTCTCTTGTCGCATGCTACGAATCTCATGCTTCAACTGTTCTTTCTCCATTTTGTTTCAGTTTTATCTGTTGTCGTTTTCCGTTGTAAAATACTGTGGTAGTGCCGCCGTGTCGGCTTCTGAGCGTGAAACGCACCACCTTGCCGCCCTGCCACATGATGTCGACTTCATATCCGCCACGTGCCCTGATGCCGCTCACCGAACCGTCGGCCCACTGTTGTGGCAAGGCAGGAAGCAGAGTGATGGTACCTTCGGTGGATTGCATTATCATCTCTATCACTCCAGCTGTGCCTCCGAAGTTGCCGTCGATTTGGAACGGAGAATGTGCATCGAGCAGGTTGGGATAGGTACCGCCGCCGGTGCGGCGGTTGGGGCCTCGGTAGTCGTCGGGGCTTATGTAGTTGAGCAACTTGCGATACATGTGGTAGGCGCCTTCTGCATCATGCAGACGTGCATAGAGGTTGACGCGCCATCCGGTGCTCCACCCCGTGGTGTTGTCGCCTTTCATCTCGAGGGTCTTGGCACATGCCGATGCCAGTGGGTCGTCGGCCTTGATGTGATGACCCGGGTAGAGTCCGAACAGGTGTGACTGATGGCGGTGATGTGGGTCGGCGTCGCGCCAGTCGTGATACCATTCTTGCAGGTTTCCCTCCTTACCCACCCGGTAGGGCATAAGTCGTTCGATGGTTTCGTCGATTTGCCTGCAGAGGTCGGCATCACACTTCAGCACTTCGGCCGCCTGGCGGGTGTCGGCGAGACATTCGCGTATCATGGCCATATCGGCCGTGCCGCCATATATGGTGTAACCTCGGTAGCCGTCGGGGGTGAGGTATTCGTTTTCGGGCGATGTCGATGGCGATGTCATGAGTTGTCCGTCTTTCTCGACGAGCCACCCGAGGCAGAAGAGTGCTGCACCCCTCAGTATTGGGTAATACTCGCTGAGGAACTGACGGTCGTGACTGAACATGTAGTGCTCCCAAATGTGGGTTGAGGTCCATGCTCCGCCCATGTTCCAGTTGGCCCATTGTGGTCCGCCTTCGTGTTCGCCCACCGGGCAGGTCATGGCCCAGATGTCGGTGTTATGCGCCAGACACCATCCTTGCTCCACTCCGTAGTACTCTCGGGCCGTGGTGGCTCCGGTCTTGGTCAGGTTGCGCAGGAAGGTGAGCATCGGCATGTGCATCTCACTCAGGTTGGCGGTCTCGGCCGGCCAATAGTTTTCTTCGAGGTTTATGTTGGATGTGTAGTTGCTCGACCATGGCGGCAGCAACTTCTCGTTCCACAGTCCTTGCAGGTTGGCTGGCACTTCCATGGTGCGCGACGATGAGATGAGGAGATAGCGTCCATACTGGAAGTAGAGAACTTCGAGTTCGGGATTGCGCTGGTTGCGGGTTGTGTAGTCGTAGAGTTGGCGGTCGGTCGGCAGGGCTGTAATGGCGGTGTCGGTAGTGCCGAGGTCAAGTTTCACTCGGTTGAAGTAAGTCTGATAGTCGGCTATGTGTCGGCCGAGTATGTCGAACCACGGATGTTTCGATGCCTGGTCGATGCGTCGCCGGCAGATGTCGCGGTAGTTGCGGCCTTGTGTCACTGGGTTCTTGTCAAATCCGTTGAAGCTCGTGGCATTGCTCACCACTATCATCACGTCGCGGTTGTTGCGCAGGCGTATCGTGCCGTCTTCTTCGTAGAAGCGGTTGTCGGCCAACACGCGAATGATGGAGCGGTAGTGTATGCCTCGGTTTTCGTCGTACAGGAACTTGCCGTCGGTGTAGTTTGGTCGCGAATGGTAGGCTGCATATCCGTCGCTTATGATTTCGTTGGCAGATGTGAATGTGTTGTGAGGCAGCTGTGATTCGAGTTTTATGCGTGCACTGAACATGCCGTCGGCCTTGATGTGGATTATGATAGCCGTGTCGGGTGCCGATGCTATGTATTGCGTTGTGAATGTGTGTCCTCCGCGCCGGTATTGGGTTGTGGCAGTGGCAGTCGTGAGGTCGAGGCATCGGCTGTAGTTTGTGATTGGCAGTGTGTCGGGGCGCCCGTCTTCGTCGAGGTATTCGATAGTCAGGGTGCCGAGTGGCTGGTAGTTCTCGCTGTAGTGTCCTTGCACCCTCCGCTGCAGTTGGTCGGCTCGTCGGTAGTCTTCACGGTCGAGTGCTTGGCGTATGTCGGCCAGTGCCCGCCATGCCTGGGGTGTATATACCTCGGTGTCGGGCTCGCCTGTCCACAGGGTGATGTCGTTCAGGCTTATGCGGTCGGTGTCGGTACGTCCGTAGACGGTTGCCCCGAGCAAGCCGTTGCCTATGGGCAGGGCTTCCTCGAAGTATGTGGCTGGCTTGTCGTAGTGCAGGGTCAGCGGCTGGGCGCCGATGCCTGCGGCCATGGTGCACAGCAGGATGAGTAGTCGGATGCGTAGGTTCATATCTTTATCTCTTCAAGTTTCACAAGTCCCCTCACCACACAGTATATGGCGATTCCGGCGGCTGAGTGTATGTTGAGTTTGCGCGCTATGTTGCGTCGGTGTGTGGTCACGGTGTTGACCGACAGGAACAACTGTTCGGCAATTTCCTTGTTCGACATGCCTTTTGCCACACATACTGCCACATCTTGTTCGCGGTCGGAAAGGACTGAGGCCGATGCCGAAACGGCGGTGGGGTTTTCGGTCGGTGCGATGCCTATTGTGGTGGCTCCGATACGTCCGCGACGGCGTTCCATGCGGCGAATGAGTGGCATGAGCATATCGTCCTCGATGCGACAGTGGATGTTGATGTCGTCCTCGATGCGGTAGATGTTATACACCACATCATTCAGCGCATCGTTGCGACCCGAATCCTGTGTGCAATACTGCAAGAACACGTTGATCAACTCGTGCAGCCTGACCACAAAGTCCTCGTTATGACGGTGATAGCCCATCTTCTCGCCCTCGGTCGTCTGGCCGTCGAGCAGGCGTTGTGCATAGTCAAACACCTCGGTTTCTTCATATTCCACATGCTTCCTCACCTCGGCCACATACAAGTCGAAATACTTCAGGAGCAGTATCACCACATCGCCAGGCCCCGAGCAGTCGATGGCTCCGAGCAGGTTGCGACGCATTCGTGGCAACTGATGATGTATGAGGTAGGCATGGGTACGTTTCAGGTAGTCGAGCAAGCTGCGCGCATCGACCAAGTCGAGCGACACACTATACGGCCCCGACTTCATATATCCCCTCACGCTGTTCACCACCGCCAGAAACGTGTGGACATCCACCCCGTTCTCATGGCATACCTCGCTTATGGTCTTGTCGGCAAAACCCATTGCAATGCCAAAACGGCACACCACCTGCATGAGGCGGTAGTCGCATTCTATTACTTCCGAAAGCCGGTCGGTCGGATAAAACGTATCCTTCTGCATCTTTGTCTTCTCCTTTCCACCTTAAACGTCAGATGTTATCGTCGGTGCACACTACACCAATTTCAAGGGCCCTCAAAAACACAATAATACGTAACTGTGCAGCCATTCGGCAGCAAAGTTATAAAATAATTGATAATTGACAATTAATAATTGCCAATTAATTGCCATCCCAACCGCTAAAACGGCGCGAACTCCCTGCAATTGCATTCACTGCAAGTCGCAACCCCATTTTTTTGCTACTACTCGCAGGTGCATTTGCGAGTGCGCACTCACAGGCCCGCGAGCGCGCACTCATTTTTCCCCCCCTCCACAGGCATCTCTGTTGCCGTTTGCATGTTGTCGTTTCCTTGCCAAGTTTCTCATCGTTCAACAAGCATCAAAAAAAACCGCCGAACACCACTTGTCACGTCCCAAATTATTCATATCTTTGCACCCACAACCCCCACCGCCATGCCACACATAATCATAGCTACCGACTCGTGGAAAGGCTCGCTCACCTCGCTGCAGGCGGGCGAGGCAATGGCCGCGTCAATCCGCCAACTGCATCCCGCAATCCGCATCACCACACTGCCCATATCCGACGGTGGCGAGGGATTCACCCATGCCATGACCCATGCTCTGGGCGGCCGGCTCGTCCCCATCACTGCCCACGACCCGTTGCTCCGCCCCATCGCCACCCACTACGGCCTGCTCACCGACGGCACCGCCATCATCGACGTGGCGAGCATCATAGGCCTCACCCTCCTCCGCCCCGAAGAGCGCAACCCCATGACAGCCTCGAGCCGCGGCGTAGGTGAAGCGATGGCTCAAATCATCGGCCACGGCACACGACGACTCATCATAGGCCTCGGCGGATCGGCCACCAACGACTGCGGGCGCGGAATGCTCGAAGCACTGGCCGACACCCCCGGCCTCGACCGCTGCCACATCACCATCGCCACCGACGTCGATTCACCCCTATGTGGCCCGACAGGAGCCACCCAGATGTATGCTTTACAAAAAGGAGCCACCCCCAAGATGCTCCCCATCCTCGAACGCCGAACCCTCGAATATGGCCAATATCTGGAGCAGCTGGCGGGTCGCACCATAATCGACCAGTCAGGAGCCGGAGCCGCAGGCGGAATAGGAGCGGCACTCATGTCGCTGCCCCACTGCGAGCGCATGAGCGGCATCGACCTCCTGCTCCGTCTCTCCCACTTCGACCATCTGCTACACGACGCCACACTCGTCGTCACCGGCGAAGGCCACATCGACCGCCAGACCCTGCAAGGAAAAGCACCCTACCGCATAGCCCTACAAGCCAACAACCACCACGTGCCGTGCATCGCCATCTGCGGCCAGGCCGACCCCGACCTCATAGCCGCACCATCGCCCTGGCAAGCCGTCATCCCCGTAGCCCCACCCCATGCCGACCCCACGACGATGATGCAACCCGACATTGCACGACGAAATATCGAGTTTGCAATAAAAAAAGTGCAACTGTTTTAAATCCTTTTCATCGGCAAATGTGTCTTTTATTATAAACCGACACACCAAATGACGCAAACCCTACATGCAACAAGGCTCGCAGAACTGGAGCAAATCATCAACCACCGACAAGACTGGCTGTTCCGCTTTGCATACATGCGAGTAGGCAATCGCGAGGATGCTGAAGATATCGTGCAAGATACCTTGATGCGTCTTTTCAACTCCGACCGCGACCTCAGTCATGTGGAAAGTGCCGAACAATATCTCATACGCTCGTTGAGCAACGCCTGTCAGAATCATCTGCGGAAACATCCGCCACGCACCGTAGGTATAGAGTCGGCCTACACACTGGCCGACAACAGTAACCCCGACCACGAGCTGCACGACGAATACCAACGCATCGCCCGCCTGCTCAGCCAACTGCCCGAACCTCAAGCCGAAACATTGCGCTTGCACCTCATCGACGAACTGACACTGCCGCAGATAGCACAACTGCACGACCTGCCACTGGCCACAGTGAAGTCGAGATACCGATACGGAATCGAACGATTGAAACAAATAATCAGTAACGACAAATCATGGACCCAATAGAACAACAGATAGTACCCAAATGCGAATTCCACGCATCGCCCCACATGAAGCAAAAGGTGATGGAAGCCGCTGCTGCATCGGCCATGCGCCGGCAAAAGCGCCGCCGCTACTGGCGCATCGCAGCCGTTGCTGCCAGCATCGTGGTTGTAGCCACACTGGGTTGGGGTATATATAATACAAATAAGGTGCCGGTCGGTAACACTACTATCATTGCAACTGCCGAACAATCGTTGCCTGTGGTTCAACCCATAAGTCATCCGCAAGGACAAGTTGCAGTCAACACGGGACAAACAGAACCATCGCATTCCGCTACACATACCACAACCAAACCTAAACCATACAAGCCACAGCCTCAAACGCCTCAACCCGAAGCCGACAATGCAGAGATGGAAGCCGAGCGGGCAGAGATGGAAGCAATAATGGCAGAAATGGAATCGGAGCGCGAGCGCATGATACAAGAGATGCACATGCAGACGATGAACTACGAGAACATGACCCAGGACATAGAGACACGTGGCCAGCAACTGGCCGACCTTGTCGAACAAGCCTTGGCGCACGAATAGCAAACCAAATGTAGTTCCACCCCCCATAACACCCAATCAGACATTAATTATCAACTATAATTAAATATTATATATGAGATACATCATAACCACATTAATCCTCGTCACTTCAATCATCAGGGCCACGGCTCAAATCAATCCACTGATTGAGAATTTGTATAACGAAGCAAAAGAAACAGGACAGCTAACTGCTCCTTATTATGAATACGAAAACCGGATAGGCGGCATTGGAGTGGAAGTACTTTACGGAATGTTTACCACACTATACGATGATGGGCCGGAACCTATCACACAGATACGCAATGGCGAAGTAACAGCAATAAGTGAAACCACTTCACAGTTGGTGAGACGCAACTGGAAGATAAACCGTGATTATTACAATCATGTGATGGATGTACTCAACCAACTCGGCAAGACAGCATTAGACACCGATCGTTGGGAAAGTCATGATGGGATAAATGATAGTGTCATCTGCCGAATGACCCTAAGCGAAGTGAAAGACGGAAATAATGTCAAGCCCTCTGAAGTAGTGGAGTATTACCACCATCCACAAAAACCGACCAATGGCACACAAAATCGCCTTGCTTGTGTATCAACAGGGGCATTTCGGTATCGGAAAGTTGTAGATACATCCAACATTGCAACAACACGTATTGACCCCGACGAATTTGTCAGTGCCGCACGTCCCATGTTGGAAGCAGGTAGCACAGAGCATTTCGACACCGTTTTCAAAAGAGAAGAAAGAGAAGACGATGCCGGATTTGAGGCACATGCCACAATCTACAAGATAGACAACCCGACAAATGAAGAGCCTATGATTCTTAAACTGAAAGAATTTGTTGTAAACTACATGAAAGCACACAACGGCAGCGAATTTTGGTTTAGTTACTCCCCCGACATGACTATAGAGGAAGAAGCAGGCGGCAGATATGTACATGAATCACTTCGATTCAGGTCGGTTTCTAGACAGTATTCATATCAGGAACTCAGAAATATTAGATATGCATGCATTCAGGCAATAAAGATAAAATCCCATTGTTATATCCTACTCGGAACATGCGAAGGAAACTGTAACTACTTTGATGAGACAAATTGGTGGAATAACGCCAATACAACACACCACGAAGGAAGTAGTAACCAATAATACCGACAACGATGAAGTTCACTAAAACCTGCATATTGACATGCCTGATACTGACCGCCATGACGACATCTGCACAGATAGAGAGGCAGATGGATGGCCTGTACGACTACATGCGCTCGCTCAACATCATACACATCACGGCTGTAAAAAGCGGTGGTTCAGCTGATGGCAACCAGCGTGCATGCGGTACACGCCATTACTCGATAAGCATGACAGCGTTCGACAACGATGCAACCGACAGTCCTGAAGCCGAAACTGTGCGTCAGGCTTATGCCCACATACGTACTCAACTGGACTCCATCAATCGCCAGTCGCGCGAGAGTTACCTGCGCGAAACACACCGCAACAGCAACGATTCAGTATTCTTCATCATAGTCATCCCCGACAAGAGAGCCTCACAAAAGCCCGTACAACTCCCTGCAAACAAAACGACCTCTGTTGCCCCCGCATCAAACTACATCCGCCTACGCTATGCCGACAAAGAAGAAACCATCGACGGCCTGCCACGCCGCCGCTTGCGTCTCACACTCGAGATGGCTTGCGTAGCCGATACCATTGGGCGTGACGACAAGAATAACCGGCGCTAAATCTGTAAACAAAACAAAAACAATACGAATCACGAACTATTCGATGCTTTTCTCCGAGATACGATTGCCATCTCCCATGTTACAAACAAGCCTATACACGGCTTGCCTGCTGTAGGATTTTCATAAAAAATCCACTCCTCATGCAGTCTTTTGCCATGGAATTATATCTATTATATAAATGGGACTAATGATAGCATGTCCCGACCGATATAAATGGACATACCAGACTTGATTCAGAAGGCAAAAGAGCATGATTCCGATGCTTTTGACATAATATACAAGCAGTACCACCCACTGATGATGGGCGTGTGTATGAACATCGTGAAGGAAGACAGGGCTACTGTCGAAGACCTGGTGCACGATGCGTTTATACTTGCATTCGTGTCGATCGGCCAACTCAGGGACAGTGGGCGGCTGGGCGAATGGCTCACCACTATAGTGAGGAACGTGGCACTGAAACACGTAGAGCAGCGCAACAGGCTCCAGACGATGCCGCTCTCGGCTGTCAGCGAAGAGGATGCAGCATTTATCGACACATCATCATCGCCCGAAGCCGACCTGAATCGCAAGGAGCTGTTCGAGCTCGTTGACCGCCTGCCCGAGGGTTACAGCAAGATACTGCGCCTTTCGGTCATCGAGGGATTCTCGCACAAAGAGATTGCCGACATGCTGGGCATCGAGCCACACAGTTCGTCGTCACAGCTTTCACGAGCCAAACGCATGTTGCGACGCATCATTACAGGCATGGCTGTAGGCATTGTCGTGGTGTTGCTCATACCCCTGGCATGGTACTACATGCGACATCGCAGTGGCGGAATCGACGGGAGGAAAGAGGAAACGGCCGATGTGAAAAGCCCGGAAAAGGCAGAACCGGAAGCCGAACCGGCTGAACCAGAGACCGAAGAAAGCATCGACCAACTGCCCGAAGTTCCTGTTCTGATATCTGTGCAGAGTGATTATATAGCCCATAGGGCTGAAACCACAGTGGCAACCGATACCGATTCGGTCAGCATCGTGCCTCAGACGTATATCGACGAAGATGTGATGACAGCCGAGGCACTGCCCGATTCGGCCGATGTGATTGCCATCGATTCGGTTGTGAACAATGTCATACAGCCGCAAGAGTTTACCGCAGACAAAGTTGAGAAGAAACAAAAACGCTGGCAGATGCTTGCTGCCGGCTCGGTGGGGCCTACGTTGGCTCAGAGCATTGCAAAGCTGATGGACATAGACATCTCGCTGCTTCCTGATGCTGACGGATCGGACACTAAGCAGAGCAGGGTGGACACGTGGGAAGAATATGCCGAATACCTCAATGTCGTGAGCGTCCCAGGCGGACCGGTCGATACACTTTCGCTTGCCGAAATTGCAACACACAACACGGGCACAATAGAGCAGGAAGAGCATCACGACCGCCCAATCACCATGGGACTTTCACTCACCAAACAACTCAACGACCGATGGAGCCTCGAGACCGGGTTCCAGTATTCGTTGCTGCGGTCACAATTCAACGTAGGCCGCAACGGATATACCATCAAAAGCAAGCAAAGCGCTCACTATCTGGGCATACCACTGCGCCTTTCTTACACCTTCATGCAATACCGTCAGTTGTCGGCATACGGCTCGGCGGGCATCACGATGCACATACCTGTCAACGGAACCCTGCAACATAATTACTACGTCGATTGGAAGAAGATGTACACCAAGAAGGAGCATATCACCCCATCGCTGCAATGGCAGACAGGCGCCAGCATCGGCCTGCAATATCGGCTGACCCCAACCATCGGCCTATATGTAGAGCCTACACTGAACTGGTACATACCGACAGGCAGCGAGATACACACCACATGGACCGAACATCCGTTCATGTTCACCTGTCCGTTCGGATTGAGAATCACGTTTTAAGTCGGTCGTTCATTAGCGTTTAAGCCAGTCGTTCATTAGCGTTTAACCACCCCGGTGCAGTCTTTCCCACCAGAGCAGTATCTATAAGGATGCGAAACGAAACAAAATGCATCTTATGGATAACGAACAATACCGAAAGCTGAACAAGTCGTACGACCGCCGACTCATCTATCATGTGGGACAAAGCTGCGGCTTCTTTGTGGAACTGAACTACATGCTCGACGCAATGCTCTATGCCCTGGCTCATGGACGGCAGTTCCAGATATACAGCGAAGATGCCAACTTCGGCACGGGCCGAGGGTGGACAGAGTATTTCCTGCCGTTCTGCACCGAAGTACACGAGTCGCTTCATCGCCGACATAACTTTCACCGCCCACCCAAGTGGAGACATATACTGCATTGTGCACTGACCGAGCGACGGCCTCAACTGATTGCATGGCGCATGAAACTGGCGATGCTCACACTGGCAGGACATGCAAAGGCTTACAGGGCATACGGCCGGCACGTCATGCTCGGACAGGATGTGCCGGCACAACATGAAGCCCACTACCACATCGCAGAACTGGGTATCGATGGCGACTACTATCATGCCTACAGCCAGTTGGCACAGATGATTTGGCACTTTCAACCACATATCATCCACCTGCAATCAGTCGCAATGCAAAGCCTCAACATGCCGCCACGCTACGCGGGCATACAAATTCGTGGTGGCGACAAAGCAACCGAAGCACTCTTGATTGATGGTTGCACGATGGTAGAAAGACTTGCGACACGCGACGGCGACAATATCTTCGTACTGACCGACGACATCCGCCTGCTTGACGACGTGCGTCGCAACTACCCCTCATTGCATTTCTTCTCACTATGTCAACCGACCGACACAGGCTACAACCATCAATCGTTCTGCCATTCCGACCCACACACCAAGCAAGTCGCCATCACCCGTCTGCTCCTCTCGGTCGATATCCTGCTACGCAGCCACACATTCGTAGGCAGCATCACCACCGGTCCCAGCGTCTTCATCATGAAAGTGCACCACAACGACCACACGACCAAAGCCATCGATTGCCCCACCACCCTGCTTCCGTCAGCACTGTGCCGAGCAATAGATATACGCTCAGAAATATCAAGACAGACAATGGCGAATGAATGAATTCTGCTTTTTTCACTAATTTACGACCAAGATTGCTTGCATATATCGATTTTTTCATATAACTTTGCGGCATCATAACAAACATGTCTAATACTATAAACGCGAAGTAAAGATGGACAAGACAATCAGTAATTGCAAGAAGCTTATGCTCCTTGTCTGTAGCGGCCTCATGGCTTTGAACTGCTTCGGACAACAAGCACTGGGACAACGTGCCAGAGTGCAGTCGCCAATAGTAAACAACGACGGAACCGTCACCTTCAACCTCTTTGCCCCATCGGCACAGAGAGTAAGCGTGTCGGGCGATTTCAACGAGATTCGTTCGCAGTCGCTTCCTATGACAAAACAAGACAACGGAGTATGGACAGTGACCACCGGGCAACTCAATCCCGAACTCTATTCCTACAGTTTCTCTATCGACGGTCAGCGATTCATCGACCCTGCCAACAGCTACGTCAACCGCGACATATCGACCCTGAGCAACATCTTCATCGTGAGCAAAAGCAACGACGACAAAGGTCACCTCTACGGAGTGAACAACGTGCCTCACGGAATGCTGAGCCGTGTGTGGTACGACAGTCCTACGCTGGGTCAACAGCGACGCATGACCGTATATCTGCCTGCTGCCTACGATGGTAAAAAACGCTTCCCTGTGATGTACCTGCTGCACGGACATGGAGGCGACGAGACATCATGGGGCGACCTGGGGCGCACATCGCAAATAATGGATAACCTCATAGCCGAAGGTAAGGCAGTGCCTATGATTGTTGTCATGCCCAACGGCAACCCTACCTGCAACGCAGCACCCGGATGGTGGCACGAAGGCATGTACACCCCCGACGGCAACGCATTCAACCAGCGTGGAGCCAAAGCATCGATGGAAGAGAGCTTCATGGACATAGTGAAATATATCGACAGCCACTACATGACCATTGCCAAACGCTCGGGACGCGCCGTGACAGGACTCTCGATGGGAGGCGGTCACACATTCGGCATCTCGCGCCTCTATCCCGACCAGTTCGACTACTACGGCCTTCAGTCGGCAGCTGCACGAGTGCAACAAAACAACGAGCAATTCGACTCACAGATGCAGCGCCTCTTTGCCTCCAAGCCCAAACTCTATTGGATAGCAATAGGCAAGGACGACTTCCTCATGCAGTCGAACACCCAGCTGCGCAGCTACCTCGACTCACACAGCTACCCCTACGAGTACTACGAGAACGACGGCGGCCACATCTGGCGCAACTGGCGCATCTACCTCACCCTCTTTGCACAAAAGATATTCAAGCAGTAGCCGCACACGCCATCTGCACCCGGATGACCAACCAGTGCATCACGAATTATGTACCCAGACTTATAAGAAAGCACACACGCGAACGTATATACGTGAAGGCCTTCACGTATATTGGCGCAGGGCCGAAGATATATACGCACAGACGTCTGTAAACATACGTACAGACGTCTGTATTTATTATTTCCTTATATCAAATATACTATCTTGTCGGACATATAGAAAACTTCTATACACTCACAACAGATTTTTCATATCAAGAAAAGCTATGCACTGCGCACAAATTCCCTAACTGACAATTGATAATTGACAACTATACATACTACAAGCATTATACTCACAAAGAAACAGATTTAATAAATGGGAGTTCGCAGAAATATAAAAAAAAGACATTTGAACATAATTATTTACTAAATATATAAGCGTATTGTTCATTCTTTCAGAGAAAAGTTGTAACTTTGTGCCAAGAACAAACGGAATTCATTATGGACAGAAAGGTATTGGAATTCGTGACATACTGTATTGGGAAATTGTCAGCACACCTGAAACTTTCCCAGCAAGAAGTATATAAACGATTACATAGTTCAGGTATCCTATACGGCTACATCGTACCCTCATACGATGTACTTCACACCTTCAGTTCACGCTATCTGATAGAAGACCTGACAGATTACATGAGGGAGAAAGGGGTGCTGTCCGCATGAAACTTTATCATTCGTCAAGCGTAAGGGTTGAGCATCCTGATACTAAACACTCACGACAACATCTTGATTTCGGTCGTGGGAGAGTGAACAACTATGAGTGAAGAAAGCAAACAGATATTAAGAAGTGCCCAGTGTGCCAGAATCATCGTCAACATCAGCGAGATGTTTGGCGTATCACTCAATGAGGCCACCGACATCTATTACAATTCCGAAACTGCAAACTTAATAGAAGAAGGCGTGGCCGACCTGCACTGCCGCAGCGATAAATACCTGGCAGGCGAGGTATGGCGAGAGTATCAAGAGAACCGCAAAAAGACATAGTTAACTATACAAAGTGAATTATCCAACATCCAAGTTGCTATTAGATGATGAACAAAGGAAGATAATTGAATGCTGACGGATACTGATGGACGACTGATGATTTGCCAAAACTAGAGCGGATTTTTCCCATGCGCCAAGAGAACACAAGAAATCCCTAACCGCACCAATCACCATCATTAAGCAAATCCAGCATTCCGTTGAGAATCAACATAATGCACATTTACCACCTGACGGATATGACGGATGCTGACGGATAAAAATCACCCATCCATCAGCCCTCAACTCTCTAACATCCACCTATTTATACCGCAAAAATGACGGATGACGGATGATTTGGCAAAACTAATAAGAGAATACAAAATT
>CAMVDC010000049.1 GCA_947166155.1 uncultured Prevotellaceae bacterium
AGAAAAGACCGAAATTCAGGATCGCGCTCCGTTGTTTGAGAAGATTGACAAAATCGAGGAACAGATAACAGAGGTGTTCGACCGTAAACTCGACGAAATCATGCCTACTGTGTATGCTATCGTCAAGGATACATGCCGCCGATTCCGTGAGGCAAAGTCAATTGAAGACCTGGCTCTTACACCTACCGACTTCGACCTCGAAGCCGTTCAACGCTATCCAGGTGTGGTAGAGATAGTAGACGGAAAGGTGCTTATCCACGAAGTGTTTGACGGAGCACCCAACATTTGGGTACCATACGACTGCCAGCTCTTCGGCGGAGTGGTGTTACATCAAGGTAAAATTGCCGAGATGATGACTGGTGAAGGAAAGACACTCACATCAATCCTGCCTGTATTCCTCAATGCCCTCACAGGCAATGGTGTGCATGTAGTGACAGTCAACGACTACCTCGCCAAGCGCGACTCGGAGTGGAACTCACCGGTGTTCCTCTTCCACCAACTCAATGTCGACTGTATTGATAAGCATCAACCCAATTCGGCTGCACGACGTCGGGCCTACCAAGCCGATGTGACCTACGGAACCAACAACGAATTCGGTTTCGACTACCTGCGCGACAATATGGCAATGCGTCCTGAAGACCTCGTACAGCGTAAACACAACTACGCTATTGTCGATGAGGTCGACTCAGTGCTTATCGACGATGCACGTACACCACTTATCATATCGGGTCCTGTACCAAAGGGTGACGATCAAATGTTTGAGCAGTTCTGCCCATATATCGAGAAGCTGGTGGAAGCTCAGCGCAAGCAGGCTACTCAATATCTGGCTGAGGCTAAGCGACTCATCGACAGCGATGACCAAAAGGATATCGAGGCAGGTTTCCTCTCCCTCTTCCGTGCATACAAAGCACTGCCAAAGAATAAGGCTCTCATCAAATACCTCTCCGAACCTGGCATCAAGACTGGTCTGCTCAAGACCGAAGAGATATACATGGAGAACAACAACCGCCGCATGCCCGAAGCTACCGACCCGCTGTTCTTCGTCTGCGATGAGAAGCAGAAGTCGGTAGAGATGACCGACAAGGGAAACCAACTCATTGCCGACATCGTGAAGGACGACTCATTCTTCGTGCTGCCCGACATCACTACACAACTCTCTGAACTCGAGGGCGAGACAGGACTCACTGACGAGGAGCGCCTGGCAAAGAAGGACGAACTGATGCAGGACTATGCAGTCAAGTCAGAGCGCGTACACACCATGCAGCAGTTGCTCAAGGCATACACCATGTTCGAAATCGATGATGACTACGTGGTCATCGACGGCGAAGTGAAAATTGTGGATGAGCAGACTGGACGTATCATGGAGGGACGCCGCTGGAGCGATGGCCTCCACCAAGCTGTCGAAGCAAAGGAGCGAGTGAAGGTAGAGGCTGCAACGCAGACATATGCTACTATCACATTGCAGAACTACTTCCGTATGTACCACAAACTGGCTGGTATGACAGGTACGGCAATCACCGAGGCAGGCGAATTCTGGGACATATACAAACTTGATGTGGTCGAGATTCCAACCAACGTGCCAGTTATCCGCGACGACCAGAACGACCGTGTCTACAAAACCAACCGCGAGAAATATAAGGCAGTGATTGAGGAAATCGAACGCCTCATCAATGCCGGCCGTCCGGTGCTTGTAGGTACTACCAGCGTCGAGATAAGCGAGATGCTCAGCAAGATGCTCACAATGCGCAAGATTCCGCACAATGTGCTCAATGCAAAACTTCACGCTCGCGAGGCCGACATCGTGAAGGATGCCGGACAAACCAGCCGTGTCACTATAGCAACCAACATGGCAGGACGTGGTACCGATATCAAGCTTTCACCTGAAGTACGTGCTGCCGGTGGACTTGCAATCATTGGTACCGAGCGCCATGAGAGCCGTCGTGTCGACCGCCAGCTGCGTGGTCGTGCAGGACGCCAAGGCGACCCGGGTTCGTCGGTATTCTATGTCAGCCTTGAGGATAAACTCATGCGACTCTTCGCATCCGACCGTATATCAAAAATCATGGACCGCATGGGATTTGAGGACGGCGAGATGATTGAGCACAAAATGATCAACAAGTCCATCGAGCGTGCACAGAAGAAAGTAGAGGAAAACAACTTTGGTATCCGTAAGCGTCTGCTCGAGTACGACGACGTGATGAACAAGCAACGCAAAGTAATCTACGAGCGTCGTCGCCATGCACTCATGGGTGAACGCATAGGTATGGATATAAGCAACATCATTTGGGACCGTGTCAACAAGGTCATCATGGAGAACGACTACGATGGCTGTAAGGAGCAGTTCCTCCGCCTCTTTGCTATGGAGGTACCATTCACCGCCGAACAATTCGAGAACAATCGCGAACGTGTCGTCGATACTACTTACGATGCAGTGTTGGCCAATTTCAAGGCTCGCAGCGAGCGCATCGCCTCTCAGGCATGGCCCGTCATCAAGAATGTGTACGAAGAGAAAGGTCACATGTATGAAAACATCCTCATACCCCTCACCGATGGTCGTCGTGGCTACAACATCAGCGTACCGCTCAAGGAGGCTTACGACCAGCAGGCACGCAACATCTTCACCACATTCGAGAAACTCATTCTGCTCCACACCATCGACGAAGCATGGCAGGAAAACCTGCGACTGCTTGACGAACTGAAGCACTCGGTTCAGAATGCCAGCTACGAGCAGAAAGATCCGTTGCTCATCTTCAAACTCGAGAGTGTGACACTCTTCGACAATATGATCGACGAGATTAACGACGGCACAATATCCGTCCTCATGCGTTGCACACTGCCTGTTCCCAATCCCGACGAGGTACATCAGGCCCCCACACAGCAGCAGGCACCGCGGCGTCCGCAGTACACTGAGTCGAAGCAAGACCTCAGTCAGCCGTCGGAAACCCAACGTGCCATGCAGCAGGCAGCCGGAGGTGACACACGTGCGCGCCAACCCATTGCTCCTATCCGCAACGAGGGACCGAAGATTGGCCGTAACGACCCATGTCCATGTGGTTCTGGCAAGAAGTTCAAGAACTGCCACGGACGCGGCATCTGATACAAACTTACTGAATCAATGCCAAAAAGAGGATGTGTCTATGGATATGACCTCGAAAAGTATGGCATTAAATTAAATAGTAAATTCAATTAGTAAACCCCGAAAGTTAGACAAATACTTTCGGGGTTTATTTCATTTATGTCACGTCCTCTTGTTTTTAGGTAATCAAGTTATTATTACTGATTTTGCATTATTCTTTGACCTCTGAAGAAAAACTATTTTGCGATGATGCGCTGTTGCACAGCACGATGAGTAGCACGGTGCAGATTGGTTTAATGATTATGCATTTCATTTATTTTGATTTTATGTTCAAATGTATGTTTTTTGTGGAGGTAGCACAGTGTTTGGATATAAATAGTGAGTTTTGTGATTGATTGTTGTGTGTGAAAAGAATATTTTATATATATTTGCAGCGCAAACGAATTACAGATAAATTAATGAAAGTAATTTCTCTATGAATAGAATGACGAGATTGATGTTCGTAGCTGCATGTGTGGCATGCAGCACGATGGTGTTTGCGCAGCGAAGGGCTCCTCGTGGTATGCGCAGTGATGCCATGGAAGTAGTGAAGCAGATGGGTGTGGGATGGAACTTGGGTAATACCCTTGAGGCATACAACGGCCGACCTGCACCGCAATCCTCCACATCGTTTCCTGCAGGCTTGGAAACCGAGACATCATGGGGAAATCCTGTGACTACGCGCGAGATGATCGACTCGGTGCGAGCTGCTGGTTTTCGCTCGTTGAGGATACCCGTGAGGTGGTATCCGCATTTCGTGTACGACGGACAATCGCTACATATCGACCCGAAATGGACGGCACGAGTGCGCGAGGTTGTGGATTATGCTATAGCTAACGATATGTATGTGGTGCTGAACACTCACCACGAGTCGTGGCTGGAGTCGCACCCCACGTATGCCGATTCGGCCAGAGTCTTTCGCCAGATGCGCATGTTGTGGACTGAGATTGCCAAGGCATTTGCTGACTATGATGAACACCTTGTGTTTGCAGGCACCAACGAGGTGCACATACAGGGCAACTGGGGAGAGCCCACAAAAGAGAATGCCGATGTGCAAAATGGTTTCAACCAGGTGTTTGTCGATGCTGTACGTGCCACTGGTGGCAACAATCGCTGGCGCTGTCTGGCAGTTCAGACCTATGTGTGCAACGGTCAGTGGGGTATCGACCTCTTCCGCATGCCCACCGATGTGGTTGATAAGCGCCTCATTGTCGAAGTTCACAACTACGATCCCTATAACTATGGCCTTCAAGATAAAGTGCGATTTTGGGGTAGGCCCTACAAGGCTTATGGCACCGAGAGCGACGCTGACGAGGCTGCTATCGACCGCACCTATGCTCGCCTTCACGATGCCTTCACGGCTCGTGGCGTGCCGTTCATAGTGGGCGAGATGGGAGCAAACTTCCACACTGCGCGCGATGTCGACGAACTGCGTGTGGTGGAGGAGTCGTATCTCTATTACCTTGATTATGTGGTGAAGGCCATACGTCGAAATGGGGGAGCGCCTTTCGTGTGGGACAACGGTGTGACTGCCCGTCGCGGCACCGAGTGCTTCGGCATGTTCGACCGTCGTAACCACATGAAGCTGTTGCATCGAGTAAAGTTCTGAATAATTGAAAGAATTATGTAGCATCCGCTATTCATTATTCATTATTCATTATTCATTATTCATTATCCATTATTCATTATCCATTATTCATTATTCATTATTCATTATTCATTATCCATTATCCATTATTACCGTCTCGGGGTGGGAGGCTTTGGAATTTTCGAGTCGTGACCACCTGTACGAGGTATATCAATCCCAGCACCACAGACACTATGTACGGCCCTCGCATGTTGTTGGCAAATAGCATGTTGGAACAACTGCCCACGACTACCGGCGAGACGAATTGTCCCAGATAGAGTGCTGCCGAAATGAGCGGCATGACGGTAGTCACACTTTCTTTGCCCCCCTTGATGCTTGCTATGGTGTTGAGGTAAGGCACTCCGATTCCGTTGGCACAGCCAATCAGTGTCCCGCCTGCCACGACAGCAGCCGTGCTGCCGCCCCATGCCAAAAGTGCAAATCCCATAGTAAATGCGATGGGAGCCATGTACTTCATCTGCCGCGGCATGGCGTGCATTATCATTCCGAAGAGCATACCGACAATGAACGCAATCATATCCACTCCCACCATGATCCACGTGACAGTCATGGTGTCGAATCGCTCGGATTCGGTAATAGCAAAATTGCTCACAAACACAAAGAATGTCATCATACATAGCAACATTCCCACGACAGAGGGATGGAAGCGCCGCAGCATAATCCATACTCCCTGTTCGCGTACCAGCGTCTTTCTCTCCCTTTCGTCAATTCCCGGCTCCACCTGCCGCGCCTCCTGCCTGTATCCGCGTGCGGGAGTCAGTCTTTCGTTTGGCAGGTAGATGATCACCATCACTATGGCAATGATTCCCAGAGCATAGACCAGGAATGCATAATTCCACCCTATTGTGGCCAGCATGCCAGCCAGCAAAGTAGCCACCACTCCGCCCATTTGGTTCATGGCAGCCGAGAGTCCCATGAGCTGTGCCATGCGTTGTGGAGGGAAATAATATGCCAGCAACCCCGTCGACAGAGGCATGATGAGGCCTACGCTCACACCCAGCAGTGCACGCAGAACGAGCAGGTAGGTGATGTTGTCGACCAGGAATGCTCCGCATCCGCACACCACATACATCAGCAGGCCGGTGAGTGCGATGGTGCGAGTGCGCAGCAGTCTGCATACTTTGGCAAACAGGAGGTTGATGATGATTATGAACAATGCTGGCATCGATACGATGAACTTGATGAGCATGTCGGGGGCTTCGCTGAAATGTTGATGGATGATGCCCAGCGCCGGAGCCACGGCTGCTCCTGCCATGACGGTGAGGAGGGAAATTGAGAGGATGGTGAATGTGATCATTCGCGACATTCCTCCTACTTGTTTCTTCATACGGTTTACGTTTTTTTAGTTTGTCAATAAAAATGAATGGGGAGTAATGTCTGCCAACAGATAATCCACCGTGTGTGGCGGAAATCGGCTGCAAAGGTACGAAAAAAATCCGATATGTAGTTTTGCTGAATCTCTTTTTTTTTAATTCTGCGAGTTAATTTTATTAATTATAATTGTCTGGAAAATATGCCTATATGCTTGATACAGACGATTTTTAATGAATGTAAGCCTCACGCTCACCCGTACAACCCTCATATGTGTAACGACCTTCACCTTGTGCCGTCACGACAGCCTCCAACACTGGCGAGCGCGGTTGTAGATGAACAGAAAACTGCAAAGCACTTTACTAAATGTAAGTTGCTTTGCAGTTTTAGGATATGCTCCTCCTTCATGCGTCAGTGTCCTCGCATCCATTTATCTGCCTCATTATCCCTCCCTCATCTTGTGGTGTGGTAGTGCATAGGATGTAAATGGTAAATCAGTTTATCACCTCACCTTCAGCAGGTCGCCGGCTTGTGGCGCATAGTCGGCAGGACGGAAGTTGAGGCGGTAGAGGTTTTTGAGTCTGATGCCATAGAGTTGTGCGATGGAATACATCGACTCGCCTTGGCGCACGTGGTGCCAATAGTCTTTCCCGTATTGTTTTGCAGCTTTCTTCTGCTTTTTTTGCAGGTATATGAGGTCGCCTTCGTTGATGTCGACGCTCTCGATGGCTTCGTTCCATGCCAGGAGGTGTTTTTTTGATATTGAGAACTCCTGTGCGAGGCTGTCCCATGTGTCGCTGTTGGTGGCTCTGATGCACATCACGTTGTTGTTGGTGAGCAGTCTGTGTGCGCGCAGTTCCACGGTTTCGTACACTGGTTGTGGTTCGGGTATGACTACAGGTGCGTTGGGGTCGCGGTCGAGTTTGTTGAGTTCGTAGAGTTCTATGATTCCTATTAGGCGGTCGGCGTAGGTGGGGCTGGTGGCATATCCGCAAGCTTTGAGCCCATGTGCCCATCCTTTGTAGTCGGTGGTTGATAGGCGGAAAAGTCGGCTGTATCGTTCTTTCTGCAGGAATTGTGAGTGGTCGTCATAGCTTTCGCGCACATTGGCGTACACTCGGAAACACTCGTTTCGCCCGTCGTCGAAATGTGTGTAGGTAGGTCCGAACCATGTCGAACCACACTTGATTCCGAAGTGATTGTTGCTCTTCTTGGCGAGTTCGCTGCTGCCGGCTCCGCTCTCGAGCAAGCCCTGTGCCAGGGTGATGCTGGCCGGTATCTTGTGTAGTTCCATCTGCTCTATTGCTATCGACTTGTATTTCTCGATGTAGTCGATGAATGCCTGACTCTTAGTTTGCGCCATGATGGTGGATGCAGTGCTCCACAGGGTGGCGATAATGATGGTGCGAAGCGTGTTTTGTATCATAAATGTGTTGATTTTCGTTGTTCGGAGTGCAAACTTACGAAAAAAATCTGTAACTTTGGCAGTCGGAATGACTAAAATCGATAAATCGGCATGAAAGAAATAGTAAATGAGGTGCATATTGTATGCAAAGACGAGTCGGAACTGAGCGAATCGGAGCATGAACTGCTCAAGGAAGCGCAGGCCGCTACATGGCGGAGCTATGCCCCTTACAGCAATTTCAGTGTGGGTGCGGCAGTGAGGCTGTCGGACGGAAGCATCGTCACTGGTAATAATCAGGAAAATTGTGCCTTCCCTTCGGGCTTGTGTGCCGAGCGTACTGCGTTGTTTTATGCCAACTCGCGCTATCCCGACTTGGCTGTCGAGGCTATATGCATCGCTGCCCGAGGACTGGATGGCGAGTTCACACGGGTGCCCATCAGTCCGTGTGGCGGTTGCAGGCAGGTGATGCTCGAGGTGGAACATCGATTTGGCCGTCCACTCAAGGTGATGATGTATGGCACAGACGGTGTCTACATCCTCCAGTCGGCTCGCGACCTGTTGCCCGTTGGTTTTGAGGAACTTGTGTGAGTGTATCGAAGTTCTTTTAATACATCGGCTATGCTACGCTGAAAACGAGTGCGCAGTCTCGGCCCTGCGAGTGCGCAGTCTCGGCCCCGCGAGTGCGCAGTCTCGGCCCCGCGAGTGCGCAGTCTCAGGCCCGCGAGTGCGCAGTCTCGGCCCCGCGAGTGCGCAGTCTCAAGCCCGCGAGTGCGCAGTAATTTTTTTCACAGATTAAAGTACATGGAACAAATACGTAATTTTTGCATAATAGCACACATTGACCACGGAAAGTCGACTTTGGCCGACCGACTGTTGGAGCGTACAAACACGATAAAAGTGACAGAGGGTCAGATGCTCGACGACATGGACCTGGAGCGCGAGCGCGGCATCACCATCAAGAGTCATGCCATACAGATGGACTATGAGATGGATGGTAAACACTACACGCTGAACCTTATCGACACACCGGGACACGTGGACTTCTCCTACGAGGTGAGTCGCTCGATCGCTGCATGCGAGGGAGCCCTGCTCGTGGTTGATGCCACTCAGGGAGTGCAGGCACAGACCATCAGCAACCTCTACATGGCCGTCGACAACGATTTGGAAATCATACCTGTAATTAACAAGTGCGACATGCCCAACGCTATGCCCGACGAGGTGACCGACGAAATCGTGGACCTCTTGGGATGCGACCCCTCGGATGTGATTCTTGCATCGGGAAAGACAGGGCAGGGGGTCGACGACATCCTGCGAGCAGTGGTGGAACGCATTCCGCACCCCGTGGGCAACGAGGATGCACCGTTGCAGGCGCTCATCTTCGACTCGGTGTTCAACTCATATCGCGGCATCATCGCCTACTTCAAGATAGTGAACGGAGTGATGCGCCCAGGCGAGAAGGTGAGGTTTATCAACACCAAGAAAGAATACCTGGCCGAAGAGGTGGGAGTGCTGAAGATGGACATGATTCCACGCAAGGAACTGCGCACGGGCGATGTGGGCTACATCGTGTCGGGCATAAAGAACGCCGTCGAGGTGAAGGTGGGCGATACAATCACCACCGTGCAGAACCCCAGCGACACCGCCATCGATGGCTTCGAGGAAGTGAAACCCATGGTCTTTGCCGGCGTATATCCCATCGAGGCCGAGGACTACGAGAACCTACGAGCCAGCCTCGAGAAGTTACAACTCAACGATGCCAGCCTTTCGTTCCAACACGAAAGCTCGGCTGCACTGGGATTCGGTTTCCGGTGCGGATTCCTCGGACTGCTCCACATGGAGATAGTACAGGAGCGACTCGACCGCGAATTCAACATGAACGTGATAACCACCGTGCCCAACGTGTCGTACATGATATACGACAAGCACGGCGTAGCGCAGGAGGTACACAACCCCTCGTCGATGCCCGATCCCACACTCATCGAGCATGTGGAAGAGCCATACATACATGCCACCATCATCACCACGGCAACATACATAGGCCCCATCATGACCCTGTGCCTGAGCAAACGAGGCGAGCTGGTGAAGCAGGAATTCATCACCGGCAACCGCGTCGAGATACAGTTCCTCATGCCTCTGGGCGAGATTGTAATCGACTTCTACGACAAACTGAAGTCCATCAGCCGCGGCTATGCATCGTTTGACTACCACAGCGCAGGCTTCCGTCCGTCGAAACTCGTGAAACTCGACATACTGCTCAACGGCGAGAGCGTCGACGCACTATCGACACTCACCCATGTCGACAATGCCGTGACACTGGGCCGACGCATGTGTGAACGACTGAAAGACCTGCTGCCACGCCAGCAATTCGATATAGCCATACAAGCAGCTATAGGCGGTAAAATAATCGCACGTGAGACAGTGAAGCAAGTGCGCAAAGACGTGCTGGCCAAATGCTACGGAGGCGACGTGAGCCGCAAACGCAAACTGCTCGAAAAACAGAAGGCAGGCAAGAAGCGAATGAAGCAGATAGGCAACGTGCAAGTGCCACAAAAGGCATTCCTGGCAGTGCTGAAACTTGACGAATAAATATAATCAAACAGATATGAAACATAGAATCCTTTTATCAATCATTTCAATGGCTTGCATGACAACAGTCTGCATTGCCGACCCAATAACACCCGACAAAGCAGCTCAACTGGCTGCAAAATATATGACAGACAAGGCTAACCAGCCACAACTGGTGAAGGCAGGCAAGCACAAGTCGTCCATAAGGATAAAGAAGACACAGCAAGAGTGTGCACCTTATTATATATATAGTAGGGGAGAGAACCAGGGATTCGTCATCGTGAGCGGCGATGACGCACTGCCCGAAGTGCTGGGATACACTAATGGCGGCAACTTCGATGAGGCCAACATGCCACCATTCCTCGAGTGGTATCTCGACTATTATGGCAGTGCTGCCGAAGCAGCACAGGCAGCAGGAGCTCCCCGTATGGCTGCACCATCGATGGCAGCCGCTGCCGGCAGGGTAGATATATCGCCACTCATTCAGACCCACTGGCATCAGACTGGGCCCTACAACGACAAGTGTCCTACACGCAAGGACGGAGGCGGCCGATGCCTCACCGGATGTGTAGCCACTGCGGCAAGTCAGGTACTTTATTATTGGCACAAAGACCTGACCGACGAAACACTGGCCGGCACCAGCAGCTACATATATGGCGACCAGATGAATGCCACCACAGCGTTCCCCAAGGGTACGAAGATAAAGTGGGACCTCATGCGCCCCCAGTACGCAGGCAGCGAACCCGCTGAATACAAGGATGCCGTGGCTACACTCATGGCCGTGGTGGGCGGTGGAGCCGGACTGACCTACGGCTCGAGCACTGCCGGACACAACGACAACTGCCGTGCCGTGTTCAGCAACATATTCGGCATTAATGGAGGAAAAGAAAACAACAAAGACTGGGGTGAAGAATACAACAACTACTCCGACGATGCTTGGTCGACCCTGCTCTACAACGAGTTGATAAACTCACGACCAATACTCTACAGTGGTTGCAACTCCAAGGGCGAGGGACACGCCGTTGTGGTCGACGGCTATCAGGCTTCGACCGGATACTTCCACTTCAACCTGGGGTGGGGCGACCCCAACACCTGGGACGGATACTTCACCGTTGCCCGTGGCAAGAGCCCCGCATGGCAAGGATACAACGCATCATGGCAAGAATGTGTCACTGGTGTATATCCCAAAAAGACAAGACTGGAAGCAGAACTGAAATTCAAGTCAAACTTCTATTTCAACCGAAACAACCCCGTTAGCGTCGAGGTGAAAAACAAGGGAACACTCGACTATAAAGGTATATACGTGTTTGTGAATACCACAGGTGCAAAACCAGCAAGGCTGACCGATGCCAAGGCAAGCAACACCGATTTCGTGTTTGCCAACGACCAGCAGGCCTACTCAATCGACCTCGATGTGAAACCAACTACTGTGGGCAAATGCTATATTATCGTGACCGATGCATCGCTGAATGTGCTGGCAAAGGTGGTGAAGGAATCAATACTGCCCGAAAGCAAACTCTATCTCAAGTCGATGAGCGTATACAGCAGCACCGACAGCGAACAGCATGCAGGTGAAACCTACAACGTACTCTACAATACCAAGGCAACAGCCAACATCGTGTTTGAGGACAAGAGCGGAATGGGATATGAAGGAACACCACGACTGGCTATCTACGAGAGTACCGACAATGGAGCTACATTCAACTACATCGGCTACAAGTCGGCCAAACTCTCCGTTCCAGCCAATGCAGCCACCACGCTCTCAATAGCCATCACATCCACCACGTCGTGCCCAATAGCGGTTGGCAACCTCTACTACGGAGTGTTTGTGAACCCAATTACAGGTACCAAGACCGAGGACTACATCAACATGAGTGAAGCTACTGATACCATCGTGCGTTTTGTATTGAAAGGCAACGATATGGCGGTCGAGAGCTTTGAGAACGGAGTGCTGAAACTCACAGGAATGTGGGACTATAACGCATTTTCCACACTGGCCCGCAAGTCGGCCTACAAGACAGCTACCGCCTACGACCTCACATCGGTGACCAAAATCGACGAGATAGTACCTTTGGAAAGCAATCCCAACATGCTCTTCTACGTAGCAGCCGACTCTAAGGCTCACGGACCTAATATCGTGAAGGACGGAACATGCGAGCAACTGGTGCTCACTGTCGGACATGACTTCGTGCCTCAATCGAGCATGAAAGCAGTCGATGCATGTGTCAACCTCGGGTTTGTTCCCTGCAAGTGGTGTATATTCACTGCGCCATGCGACCTCGATGTGCCCGATGGTATCATAGCCCGTCAGGTCGACTCACACATTTCGAGCGGTATCAGCGGAAAGACCACTGATGTGAAGCAACTGAAGGCTGGATGCACATACCTCGTCATGACTACGAGTGCCACCAATCAAGTGCTGTATGGCCACAATGTCGATGTGGCAGTAGCTCCAGGTGGAAATCCCGACGAGGTCATGGTGGGTACGTTCGTAAATGCTGAGATACCCGAAGGTGCATTCATCCCCAACGATGCCGAACCTCAGTATTTCGATCCTGTTGCGAAAGGTGAAACCGTCAAGGCGCTGGGTGGTTACTTCTATGCATCAAACGTGAAGAAGCCGTTCAGAGCATATTCACAACTCGCATCCGATCCCACATTCCTCAATCTTTCAAAGAATATAAACTCGGCACATCGGATACATGATGAATATGCAGCATACGTTACACCCGATGTACTCAAGATTTTTGAAGTGCTGATCGACTCGGCCGAAATGGTATTCTCCGACCGCACCACCTATGGTGTTGAACATGCACGCCGATTCTATAACGCCCTTGATGATGCAATGACGGAATTCAGCAGTGTGGCCTATAACCCCTATGCAGAATGGGATTGCACTTCGATGATAGTCAACCCATCGTTCGAACTGGGTACCACTCGTGGATGGACAACTACCGGACGTGTGGTACGTGCCGACAACCTCACCTACAAGAGCGTGGACGCCGACGGCCAGTACTGCATGTACTGCTGCAAAACCGACAGCACAGCCGACGAGCTGAGCCAGACAATCACAGGACTGCGTCCCGGTGTATATCGCCTCAGCGCTATGGTAGGCACCACCGATGGACATTCAGTCACTATCTTTGCAGGCGATTCGACCGCCACGGCAGGAGCCCACAAATTGGGCGTTCACTACCTCTCGAAGGTAAGTATTGAAGATATTGAAGTAGGGCAGGATGGCGAATTGACCTTAGGTGTCAAGGCAGGCTTCTTCTATAAGGTCGACGACTTCCGCCTTGTGCTCGTAAGTGCTGCCGACGAGCAGAACTCGAACGACACTAACGGCGATGGAACAATCGATACTCAGGATGTGCTGGCAATATATGAGTTCATTCAGAATCCCGACAGTGCAACACTCTCAAAGTATGATGTGAACGGCGATGGTGTGGTCGATACTCAGGATGTACTGGCAGTGTATGAATACATATCCAGCAACTGATGAATATCATATCCAGCAACTGACGAATTGTATACAGAACAAACGATGATAAATAAAAACTGACGTCTGATAATGAACAAGGGATCACTATTGTCTTTCACGTTGCTCGTTTCAGCCTTAATCTCCCTCTTTGCATCATGTGCCAAGGATCGTACCTCGGAATACGACGAGAAGACCCTCCCCAACCACGTGTTGCAAACCACGATGGAGGAGTGGTATTTGTGGAACAACAGCATCAGCGACCTGGATTGGAAAGTGTATTTCCAGTCGCCTTCCGACTTCCTTGCCCAGCTCATTAAGCAGGCGCGAGTGTCCGATACCTGGTCGTTTTGCACAATCGATACGATTGCCAGCGATACTCATCCCATTGGGGAAGTGAATCGCAACGACACTTACGGCATTGATTTTGTACTTATGAACGACCCTACGGGCGAAACGACTCGTCAGTATGCTCGTGTGCTCACCGTGTTTCCCAATTCTCCAGCAAGTCAGTGTGGCTTGCAACGTGGGGATTTCATATCGCAAATCGACAACACAAAAATATCGAAGGCCATCATGAACCAGTTGTCGAGCGGCCGTTCGCGCCGACTGACGGTTCAACAACTTGGCATCGATACCGAAACCGAACTCATCTATTGGGCACATACCGATACAGTTCAGATATCAGCATCAACACAGGTTGCTGTACCTACGGTCATGGTGAGTCGGTTGCTGTTTGAAGGCGTGGCATACATCATGCTCACCGACCTCAACAACTTTGCCGACATCGCTCCCTCGCTCAAAGCCTTGCTTTCCACCAACCCCAGCGATGTAATCATCGACTTGAGAATGTGTAATCAAGGCACCATCGACTGTGTTGGCGAGATGGCGCAAGCCCTGAGCAACGTGTCGGGCACACTGCTCACTACACAATGGAACTCACTGAAGCAAACGAACAACACCGCGATCGACATACAAGGAAGTACAGACATCAACCTATATGTAATCACGTCGGGATATACATGCGGAGCTCCCGAATGGCTCATCTATGGCCTTAAGTCGCTCGACAAATCGTCGGTCACCACTGTCGGGACCATTACAGGCGGACAGACGGTGATGCTATCCGATTTCACCACACCATATCAGCAGACTCTCCACCCGGCTGTATGTTATGTGAGCAACGGTGAAGGCAAGCACGACTATAAGGATGGCATCACTCCCGACGAGCAGCTCGACGAGTTCACTTACGTGTGGCTCTATCCTTATGGCGATATACGCGAGGCTATCATAAACCACATAATATCAAACCATTGAATCTACGACCCTCTCTTCATTCTTTCCTTTTTGGGTGAATGGATAAGGGGTCGGTCAATATCATCGACCATGAACAAACAATCAACACCCGAATCACGCATCGAAGGCTTCTCGCACTTCACTCCCCAAAACACACCACATCCGCTCATCTCCATTCTGCCCATCGTTGTACTGATAGGCATGATGTCGCTTACCATCAGTTTGTTTGGCGGTGATGCGTTGGGCGGAGGCACCCAGGTGTCGTTGCTTGTAGCCACAGCTTCGTGCATCATCATCTCCATGGCACGCTATCACACACCGTGGCGTCACTTCGAGTCAGGCATCACCGACACGATAAGCAGTTCGGCCGTCTCGTTGTGCATATTGCTGCTCATCGGCATGATGTCGGCCACATGGATGATAAGTGGCATAGTGCCAACGATGATATACTATGGTGTTCAGATTATGTCGCCCACCTATTTCCTTGCAGCTACATGCATCATCTGCGCCATCGTGTCGGTCATGACCGGCTCGTCGTGGACCACTATTGCCACCATTGGTGTGGCTCTCATCGGAATCGGCAATGCGCTCGGAATCCCCGAAGCATGGTCGGCCGGTGCTATTATCTCGGGTGCTTATTTTGGCGACAAGATAAGTCCGTTGAGCGATACCACCGTGCTGGCTTCAACCGTGGCCGACGTGAACCTCTTCACCCACATCAAGTACATGCTGCGCACCACCACGCCCTCGATGACCATTACCCTCATCATCTTCTTCGTGGCGGGTTTCTTCTTCTCGACCGATGGGGCAGCACATATCACTGAGTACACCGACGGGTTGAGCCGCACGTTCAATATATCAGTCCTCACTTTCATCGTGCCTGTGATTACGGGCGTCATGATTGCGCGCAAGGTGCCATCGCTCATCACCCTTTTCTCTTCGTCCATGCTGGCTGTCATCATGGCTGTCATCTTGCAACCCGACGTCTTGTTGCATATCGCGGGCGACGATGCTTCAACCACCAGCGGCTTCATGTCGATGGTGAAAGGAGCGTTTATCACCCTCTTTGCATCCACCAATGTCGAAACGGGTTTCGAGTCGGTCAATGAGTTGGTGTCGACCAGCGGCATGGGGGGCATGATGGATACTATTTGGCTCATACTCTGTGCTATGACGTTTGGTGGTTCGATGGTTGCGAGCGGCATGCTCCACAGCCTCACCATTCTGCTTATAAGCCGCATACGCAGCACCTTCACGCTCGTTTCATCGACCGTAGTCACCGGATTGCTCGGCAACCTGCTCACCTGCGACCAGTATATCTCCATCATACTCACCGGCAGCATGTATCGCGATGTATATCGCGACAAGGGGTTTGAGTCGCGCCTGCTGTCGCGCACCACCGAAGATGCAGTTACGGTCACATCGGTGCTTGTGCCGTGGAACTCTTGCGGCATGACTCAGAGCACGGTGCTCGGTGTCTCAACCCTGGCATACCTGCCATTCTGTTTCTTCAACTACATCAGCCCATTCATGAGTATCATCATTTCGACAATCAAGGTAAAATCAAGTAAACATACGAATCATGAGTAAACAAACTATTCTTGCATGTGCCATGCTGGTTGTTTCGTCTGCATCGCTGCAAGCTCAAGGCATCACGCCCGACATGTTGCAACGCATCACGACATCCAATCAGCTCACACCGTCCGACCGTGCCATACGCAATGCGCTCAGTGTCACTTCGGTAAAGAGCATATCACAAAGTCAGGACAACCTGACCGAGATGGACACCTACTTCAGTATCAACGTACCCACCAAGGGCATCACCGACCAGAAGTCGTCGGGACGATGCTGGCTGTTTACAGGACTCAACGTCTTGAGGAGCAAAGTGATCAACAGCCGTCAGCTTGGCGGATTGGAGTTTTCGGAGGTTTACCTCTTCTTCTACGACCAGCTCGAGAAGTCGAACCTTTTCCTGCAAGCCGTCATCGACCCTCGCGACAAGCCGATGGACGATAAAACGGTGGAATGGCTTTTCAAGAACCCACTGAGCGATGGAGGCACATTTACAGGAGTGGCCGACCTCATCGCAAAATATGGGGTGGTGCCAGCAGGCGTAATGCCCGAGAACTACACAGCCAACAACACCAGTACTTTTACTTCCTACGTGAAACGCAAACTGCGCGAGGATGGCCTCATGCTGCGCGAGAGCAAACTGAAATCCGCTGAACTCATGAGCCTGAAGGAGAAGATGCTGGGCGAAATATACCATCTGCTCACACTGGGTTATGGAGTGCCCGTCAGCCAGTTCACCTGGGCGCCCAAGGGCAGCGACGGCAACTACCTCTATGCTCCCAAGACCTACACGCCGCAGCAGTTCTATGCTGAACTCATAGGCGAAGACCTCGCGGCCGACTATGTGATGCTGATGAACGACCCCACGCACCCATATTGGAAGACTTTCGAGATAGAATACGACCGCCACACCTACGACGGCCATAACTGGCTCTACCTCAACCTGCCACTCGACGAGATAAAGCAGGCAGCCATCGCATCGCTGCGCGACTCGACTGCCATGTATTTCTCGTGCGACGTGTCGAAGGAACTCGACAGCCAGCGTGGCCTCCTGTCATTGCAAAACTACGACGTCGAGTCGGTACTCGGAGTCAAGTTCGGAATGGATAAACGCCAGCGCATACAGACATTCGATTCCGGGTCGTCGCATGCAATGACCCTATGTGCTGTAAATCTCGACGCCGATTCCCGCCCCACACGCTGGAAGGTAGAGAACTCATGGGGCGCATCGTCGGGACATGGTGGCTACCTCATCATGACCGACGAGTGGTTCAACGAATACATGTTCCGTCTTGTGGTAAACAAGAAATATCTGAGCGAGCGCATGCTCCAGGCATCACAGCAGAAACCCACTTTGCTTCCGCCATGGGACCCCATGTTTGCCGCTGAGGAATAGGAGTAGGTGGTGATGGGGGGTAGGGATTCCTAGGGATTCCTAGGTTTTCCTAGGGTTTCCTAGGATTTCCTAGGTTTTCCTAGGTTTTCCTAGGCATTCCTAGGTTTTCCTAAAAACGCTCCAATCCACTGCTTCCTATGCTGAAACCGCCAGTTCCATGCGGTGTAAATTGTCAGTCCGTGCGGTGAAAACTGTCAGTCCGTGCGGTTCGGACTGTCAGTCCGT
>CAMVDC010000050.1 GCA_947166155.1 uncultured Prevotellaceae bacterium
ATCAGTGGCTTTTCGATGCGTCGATGCGGTTCATGCGCGGCTTCATCGAGTGGAATCCGCTCTGCTTCTTGGCTGTGATAGCTGCTATCGTGGTGCTTTTCTTCATCAACCGAATAGTGCAGAAGCGCTTCATCTACTACGAAATCTCGAGGGTGGATAAGGTGAAGAACGTGAAATCAAACGAGATGACATACTTGAACCGTTATGGTGTGATAGGCGAATATCTGAAACTTGAAATCAAATCGGTGATGCGCAACAACGTGGTTCGCAAGCAGTTCCTCATCGGATTGGGTTGTACCATCATGCTCAGTTGCCTGTGTGCATTCACTCCCGCCTATGATTCAGGGTTCATGCATGTGTTCATCCTCGTGTATTGCTTCGCTGCAGGCGGTATCATCTCGCTCACCAATGTGATGGGACTTGAGGGAAACTATATCGACGGGCTTATGAGTCGCAAGGAATCTGTGCTCGCGCTGCTCAAAGCCAAGTATTACTTCAACTGTGCCATGATGCTCGTCCCCACGCTCATCATGATTGCACCTGCGGTTACAGGCAAGTTTGCACTCATCGAACTTGCTGGATGCCTCTTGTTCACTCCTGGATGTATATTCCCGTTTATATTCATCTTAGCGATATACAACAACACCACACTCGACCCTGTAAACAAAATGACACAGCGACCAACCAACACAAAGGCTCAGATGCTTGTGTCGTTTGCATCGATGTTTGTCCCAATGGGCATCATGTATGCACTCGTAAGCCTGCTCGACAAGAACACTGCCGGCTTGATAATGATGCTTATGGGACTTGCAGGAACACTTGCAAGCACGGTGTGGCTGAAACAGATTTACAAACATTTTATGATTCATCGATATGAAAACATGTCAAGTTTCCGTGCAACTCGACAGTCTTAGCAAGCGATTTGGCGAGACTGTAGCACTCGATATCGACAACTTCAAAGTCAATGCTGGCGATGTGTTGGGGCTTGTGGGCAACAACGGTGCTGGAAAGACTACACTTTTCCGTCTTGTTCTTGACCTCCTGCGACCCGATACAGGCAATGCTGTCATCGAGCGCGACGGAGTAAGCTACGATGTAGCTCAATGTGAAGATTGGAAGGCGTTTACCGGAGCATATATCGACTCGGGTTTCCTCATCGACTACCTCACTCCCGACGAGTATTTCTCGTTCATCGCCAAGGTGAACGGACAGTCGGCCGATACCGTTCAGACGGTGCTCAAACGATATGAAGACTTCATGAGCGGCGAGGTGATGGGGCAGAACAAGCTGATTCGCAACCTCTCGGCAGGCAACAAGCAGAAAGTGGGCATCGTGGCTGCATTGCTACATTCGCCAAGCCTCGTAATCCTCGACGAGCCTTTCAACTTCCTCGACCCATCGAGCCAGATTGCTATGAAATACATGCTCGAAGACTACAACCGCGAGACGGGTGCCACAATCATCGTGTCGAGTCACAACCTCACACACACGCTCGACATCTGCACACGTGTGGCATTGCTCGAACACGGACATATAATAAAGGATTACAGCAAGGCGGATTCCGACATGATGGCCGAGATAGAGCAGTATTTCGAAGGCAATGTGCACCATGAACCACGACCTGTTGTGGCTGAAAATACTGAAGAGCAGCATGATTAAGCGCTCGCAAATCGCTTCTGCTTTGCTTGTCGCAATGGCATGTGTGGTGCTCACTTCGTGCCATTCATCGCGCTCATTTATCTACAACGGCACCGATGTCCGTGAATTAGTGCGTGCAGGCAATGCTTTGGGATTTGATATAGAACTGAACGACAACTGGCCGCTCATGCTCGAAGCATCGTCGTGGTTAGGCACACCATATCGGTATGGAGGCAACACCCGCAGCGGCATCGATTGCTCGGGACTTAATGTGGCGATTTATAAGAGTGTGTATAATCGTCAGTTGCAGCGCAACAGTCGCCAACAATATGAGACCGACTGCCACAAGGTGAAGCAGAAGAATCTGAAACAGGGCGACCTCGTGTTCTTTGCTATAGCCGACAAGGTTAATGCATCAAACATAAACCACACCGGCATATACCTCAAGAACGGTAGGTTCATACATGCCAGCACATCGCGAGGCGTGGTGGTCGACCAACTCGACACGCCCTACTACACGAAATATTGGGTTGCGGGCGGACGCGTGAAATAACAAACCATACATTTAGCATAAACGTAGAAACAATGAAGAGGTTATATTATTGCTCACTCATCGCATGCGTCGCATTGATGTCGGCATGCACACCAAAGGGTGGGGCGGAGAGTGGATATGTCATTACAGGTACGGCTGAAGGTACGGTTGATGGCGACACTGTCTACATGTGTGATATGCAAGGCTTCTTTGCCTTCTATCCCACCGACACTGCTATCGTGAAAGATGGCAGGTTTGAGTTTCGTGGCACCACCGACCACATCATCCTGAAGTATATCATACCGACTCATGCAGGTGCTGAGAACGAACTCGGGTTGGCAGATTTCATACTCGAGAACGCTAATATCCATATCACGATGAGCAAAGACAGCACAGGCGTGAACCACCAGACAATAGAAAGCGACGGACCCGAGCAGAAGTTGTGGGAGGCATACAACGCCCTGCAGCAAGAATGGAACGAGCGACAGACACCATCGTGGGACATCGTGCGTGAGCATCAAGGCACTGATGCTGAGATTGCAGCCGCTCAGCGCGAACTCGATTCGCTAACCGTGGCCGGACGTGAGGCCGAGCGTCAGTTCATGATCGACAACATAGGTTCGGGAGTGAGCGACATGATATTCCTCAACTTCTATAGTCAGGCAGCCGATGATGCAGAGCGTCAGTCGTTGCTCGACCTCTTTGCGGAGAAGAGCCCCGACACTTACAACTACAAGCAAGTGCTGGCAGAGATTGAAGCCAGGAAGAACGCAGAGGTCGGCGCTCAGTTCACTGACTTCACTATGAACGACACTGAAGGCAATCCGGTGACTATAAGCGACATCATCTATCAGAATGCCTACACACTTGTCGACTTCTGGGCGTCGTGGTGCGGTCCGTGTCGTGGCGAGATGCCTAATGTAGTTGAAGCATACAATAAGTATCACGACCGTGGACTTGAAGTAATAGGAGTGTCGCTCGATGAGGACCGCGATGCATGGCTGCATGGCATCGAGGCACTCAAGATGCCTTGGCTCCAACTCTCCGACCTGAAAGGGTGGGAGTGTGCTGCTGCCGAATTGTATGCCGTCAAGAGCATTCCGGCCAATCTGCTCATTGCTCAGGATGGAACCATAGTGGCAAAGAACCTGCGCGAGTCAGAACTGCACGAGAAACTTGCCGAACTCATGCAATAGCGACCGACACGGAATAATCACGAAGTCAACTTTCCGACAACACGAAGTCAACATTTCGACAACACGAAGTCAACTTTCCGATAACACGAAGTCAACATTCCGATAACACGAAGAACTGATGCAAGTAAAGATACACCCATCGTGGCAGGAACACCTGCAAAGCGAATTCGACAAGCCATACTTCGAACGGCTTGTGGAGTTTGTAAGGCAAGAATATGCCACAGCTACCGTCTATCCGCCAGGCAGGTTGATATTCAATGCATTCAATCTTTGTCCATTCGATAAAGTAAAGGTGGTACTCATAGGTCAAGACCCATATCACGAACCCGGACAGGCACAGGGATTGTGCTTCTCGGTCAACGATGGTGTGCAGTTTCCACCATCGCTCGTCAATATATTCAAGGAGATAAATTCGGATATCGGAACCCCCACACCTACCAGCGGCGACCTCACCCGATGGGCACAGCAAGGTGTGTTGCTGCTCAACGCTACCCTCACTGTGCGTGAGCATATGGCAGGTTCGCATCAGCGACATGGTTGGGAAGAGTTTACAGATGCGGTCATACGCATCCTCAGCACTGAGCGCGACGGCCTCGTGTTCATTCTTTGGGGCAGTTATGCTCAGAGCAAAAGCTACCTCATCGACAGCCGGCGCCACCTCATCCTCCGCTCTGCACATCCGTCGCCACTGTCGGCACATCGCGGCTTCTTCGGCAATCATCACTTCAGTCAGGCTAATGCCTACCTGCGTTCATTAGGAAAAGAAGAAATACAATGGTAGTGAAAACTGCCTCATCAACATAATTGCATATACAATGATAAAGAACATTATATTTGATTTCGGTGGTGTCATCGTGCACCTCGACCCTCCAGAGGCCGTGCGTCGTTTCGAGTCGCTCGGTATCACTGATGCCCGTCGCCAACTCGACATATTCGGACAGACAGGAATCTTTGGCGATGTGGAGAAGGGTCTTATCACAGCCGATGAGTTCTGTCGGGCTCTTGCCAAGGAGTCGCAAGAGAAAAGCGGACGTTTCGCTGGTGAAGAAAATCCTACATTCACATTCGAGGAAGCACAATGGGCATGGATGGGATACATGAAGCACGTGCCCCGAAAGAACCTCGACAACCTGTTGCAACTAAAGCAACATTATCGTCTTTACCTGCTCAGCAATCTCAATCCGTTCATCCAGTCGTGGGCCGAAAGTCCCGAATTCAGTGGCGATGGGCATGGATTGAACTACTATCTTCACGAATGTTACTACAGTTTCCAACTGAAAGACTATAAACCGGCACCCTCTATATTCCAGAAAATGCTTGATGCAGCAGGGTTGAAAGCCGGTGAATGTCTGTTCCTCGACGACAGCGAGCGCAACATTCGCGGCTGCGAAGCAGTGGGAATGCAGGGACTTTTGGTCGAGAAAGACGAGGATTGGACCGCTAAACTCAACATCAAGTTAAACTCATAAAGCAGTAATCATGATTCATATACGTCAACTGGTACTATTTGTTGCATTGATGGTGGCGCTGACAGTCTCGGCACAGAGCGACCAAGAAGAGATGAAGTACCTGCAACTGAAAGGCATAGAAGTGACCGAACACAACTCGGTGAAGCTGCTTATGAGTGGTCACGACAAGTTTGAGGATATGTTTGATGCCATCAGGAAGGCACAGCATTTCGTTCATCTCGAATACTTCAACTTCCGCAATGACTCCATTGCAGGCCTCTTGTTCGACCTCCTTGCCCAGAAAGCCCGTGAGGGTGTGGAGGTGCGCGCCATGTATGATGCATTTGGCAATGCGTCGAACAACCAGCCGATAAAGCGCCATCAGCACGACTCGATAGCTGCTCTCGGCATCAATCTCGTGAAGTTCGACCCTATCCGCTTCCCGTGGGTCAATCACATATACCCTCGCGACCACCGCAAGATTGTGGTTATCGATGGTTTGGTGGCATACACTGGCGGCATGAATGTGGCCGATTATTACATCAACGGACTCGAGGAGATAGGTCCGTGGCGCGATATGCACATGCGTATCGAGGGCCCTGCGGTCGACGAACTCCACAAGATATTCTGTCGCATGTGGGCCGACGAAACGGGCGAGATGCTTGTAGGAAGCAAGTATTACCCTGCGAAACCACATGCTGGAGAGTCGTCGCTTGCGATTGTCGACCGTCATCCGGGCGAGACCAACAAGTCGATACGTCAACTCTATTGCAGCATGCTCGACAACGCACGCAAGTCTGTGCGCCTCATAAATCCTTATTTTGTGCCTACACATATGGTTCGCGATGCCTTGCGACGCTGCATCGACCGCGGTGTTGATGTTCAAATCATGATAAGCGAGAAGAGCGACATACCGCTCACACCCGATGCCAGCCACTACGTGGGGCGCCAGATGTCGAAGAAAGGTGCCACCGTCTATATGTTCCAAGGTGGTTTCCATCACACTAAGGCCATGATTGTCGACGATACGTTTTGCACCGTTGGGTCGGCCAACCTCGACAGCCGCAGCCTTCGCTACGACTACGAAGTCAATACTGTGATATTCGACCCGAAGGTGACAGCGCAACTTGTCGATATGTTTGAGCGCGACAAGCTATCGAGCACCATACTCACCGACGACTATTGGAAGTCGAAATCCCAGTGGAAACGCTTCGTGTCGTGGTTTGGTAATGCACTCACACCATTCCTCTGAATAGATCAAAAAGTGAAGTGAATTAATAAAATAGTAAGGAAATAATAATTAAAACAGAGCCAAACGGCCATCAGTCATTATGTGTAAAACCATTCATTCCTATCTTATATTATTGCTTTTTGCAGTTCATGCATCGATTCTGACCTGCAATGCACAGTCGCCCAAACGCGAGTTTCGTGGTGCATGGATTCAATGTGTAAACGGACAATATCTCGGCAAGTCGCCTGCCGAACTGCGCGACATGCTTTCTTCGCAACTCGATGTCCTTCAGGGTGCGGGTATCAATGCCATCATGTTTCAGGTAAGGGCAGAGGGCGATGCGCTCTACAGGTCGAGCATCGAGCCGTGGAGCCGCTACCTCACCGGCCAACAAGGCACGGCACCGGCCGACGGATGGGACCCCCTGGCATGGATGGTGGAGCAGTGTCACAGCCGTGGCATGGAGTGCCATGCATGGATCAACCCTTACAGAGCCAAGACTGCAGGCACCACCGAGATGGCAACCACGCATGCAGCCATCCGCTATCCCGAACGTGTGTTTAAGTACGACAACCTGCTCATATTCAATCCTGCACTCGAGGTCAACCGTCAATATACGTGTTCCATCATTCGCGATATTATAACCCGATATGATGTCGACGGACTTCACATGGACGACTATTTCTATCCCTATCCGGTGAGTGGGCTGGAGATACCCGACGAGGCGTACTTCCGTCAGGATTCGCGCGGATTCAGCAATATCGGCGACTGGCGCCGCGACAATGTGAACCGCCTCATAAGCGACATTCACGAACTTATAAGCTCAACAAGACCGTGGGTGAAGTTCGGCATTTCGCCATTTGGCATCTATCGCAACAATCCCGACGGGGTGAACAGCGAGCGGGGTAGTGCTACCAGTGGACTTCAGAACTACGACGACCTGTATGCCGACATCCGCCTATGGGTCGACAAGGGTTGGATCGACTACATCATCCCGCAGGTGTATTGGAACTTCGGCACACGTGCTGCCGACTATGGTGTGCTGCTACATTGGTGGAACGACTACTGCTCGTCGCGTCCGCTGTATATAGGCCAGGATGTGGAGCGCACGGTGAAAGAGGCCGACCCTCAGAATCCGCAGATACATCAGATGGTGGCCAAATACACGTTGCAGCGCAGTTTGAAAAACATACAGGGTTCGTGTCAGTGGTATGCGGCTGCTGTTGTGAACAATCCTGGCAATTATCGCACAATGCTCGAGCAGCAGTATCATCGTCATCTGGCTCTTCAGCCGCTCATGCCTTGGATCGACTCAAAGGCTCCGAAGAAGGTGTCGAAGCTGAAAGTAGGTTTCTCGCAGGTTGATGGCAAGATATACCTCACTTGGCAGGAGCCAAAAGCAACTAAGGAGCTCGACCGCGCAAAGTGGTATGCTGTGTATCAGTTTGCAAAAGGCGAGAAAGCCAAGGTGAATGCCGACGATGCATCGCATCTGGTGGCCATCACGTCGGTGCCTCAATATGAGTTGAAGGGCAATTTGAGCGGTTGCACCTTTATTGTCACGGCTCTCGACCGCATGCAAAACGAGTCGAAAGGGGTGAAAGTGAAGCTTTGACGGTTTGTTGATACATGAAGCGTCCCCCTTGTCTTCAATATGAGATAGTGGGGGACGCTTTGTTTTGTCTTCAATATGAGATAGTGGGGGACGCTTTGTTTTGTCTTCAATATTTCAGATGTGTGCTTAGAGGTTTAGGTCGGGACAATCTTCGAATGCCTTGTCTTCAATGTGTACATTACCTTTCGATATGCCCCATTTGATGTGTTTAAGTCCGTTTACCATTCTGAAAGCGTCATATTCTATGAGTTTTATGCTTGCCGGGATGTCAAAACTCTCTGGCAAGGTGCGTCCGGCGAATGCATACATGCCAATGATTGTTACATCGTTTGGTATTGATGTGTTGTAGCATCCCGCAATCAATATGTCTTTTGTGGTGTCGATTATAGCATTGCATTCGTGACGCGAATCATAATAAGGATTGCGTTTATCAACCTCTATAGTGGCAATTATCGGGCAGTATGCTAATGCGTTGCTACTTATGTGTTTTACCCATTTGGGTATGAAAACATTGACGATGGGTTGTCCTGCTAAGCATAGTGCATCAAGGCGTTGTATGTCGCGATTAATGGTAACTGTCTTGCATGCTGCTATCATGCTATGTGTTGCAGTTTCGATTATTGCGTCGTTTTGATTGTTTGAGTGATATTTGGCATTCCCTTTTTCTACATGCAGATATTTTATCGATGGGCACCATGTTACAGGATTTGAAACAATCAACTTTACATTCTTTGGAATTGTGAGTGACTCGAGTCGTGTGCAGTGTCCAAATACTTGTCCTGACATCTCGGTCAAACTTTGCGGAAGGATTACATCGCTCAGGTTGCTGCATCCACGGAATGCTTCGCTGGCAATCCGTCTCACCCCTTCGGGTATAATTATTGATTTCAGTGCCTTACATCCCATAAATGCTTGATGGGCGATTTCCACTACTTTTCCTTCGGGAATAATTGTGCTACCACATCCATTTTGTAGAATTCCGTTCTCAACCAATGCGTTACTCCCTGAGCAGCTACCATACACAGGGTTTGATTTGCTTACACTGATGATGTTGAGTGCTTCGCAGTTGCGAAGTGCAGAAGGTGCTACAACGGTTGTTGAGGCTGGTATGTATATGCTATGCATGTTGCTACATCCGTAGAATGCATATCCATCGATGCGGTCAACTCCATCTTCCAATCTGACATCATGAAAGAATTTGCAGTCAGCGAAGGCCTTTCTTCCAATTCTCGTATGATATACTTTGTTATTAATAGATATTGTGCCCGGAATTACTAACTCATCGATACCATCGGAATAGATACCATCCCACTCATATGTGTTGTTGTAGTCAACAATCACGATTGTATCCTTCATTCCGTCACGACTCACAGAGTCGATAGTAAGTGTATATCTCAACCATTTATCCAAAACGACACAGTTGGCAGCAATGATGTCGACATGTCCTAACAAAGCAAAGAGTATGTATGCATAGATTCGAATCATATACTTGATTATCTTTAATGTCAGTGTAGAATGTATTTGATTTTATCTAAACTATATTCAATCTCATCGTTCTTCCAATCATTATTTTATGTCATCTTAATGTAGGTGATGCATAGGTCGGAACTTCATAATTGGGCTCAATATCATCGTATGAAGAACATTGAATTTCGATAAATACTATGCACAAAGTGAGTATGCATGTGATGAGAATTAGTAATTTGTAGTTACTCATAATATACTGTCATTATAATTATGTTGCAAAGATAGCAATTTTTTGCTTAATGTGTGTTCAGATAACGAAAAAAATATGTTATGAAACACTTTATGTCATTAATTTTTGCTCTGATGTTTGGTCGAAACGGAGTTTTTGCGTATCTTTGCAGCCGCAAACAGCGGTTTGCAATCTACACACCGGATGTCAGGTGCTAACTGCAAATTGTCGGTTGTCGATTATCAATCGTCAATAACACAATGGGGTTGACATGGATTTGACAGCAAGCCGAGGTGGTAGGTAAGCATGCAGAGCGTCCTTGGATAGGCTCTTAAAACTCATCCTTGCAGAAATTTATCTGGCAACAACTCTTATGCTCTCGCAGCATGATCGAAGTACAGTAGATCGGCTTCATTCCTTTGTTAGACATTGGAACGAGACATCGCGCCTGAAGCCCCCGTCCCGAGGCGGCAGGATAAGCGGTGCAGCAAATTCGGGAATAGTCGGCGCGCGCCTCGGCGCTTCGATGAAGTCTTAGAGGATAAGGTCATGGTTCGGTGGTTCAGGTCAGACCATGGCACGAAAACCAAAACTGAACTAAGCATGTAGAAAGCTTATGGTCTCCTTGTTTGGACGAGGGTTCGATTCCCTCCAGCTCCACTACGTTACGCTCTCGGTCATCGAACCCAGGGCGTTTTTTTATGACAGCATTCCATGCTGTTCGTCCCTCCAGCTCCACTACGTTACGCTCTCGGTCATCGAACCTGGAGCGTTTTTTTGTTTCAAGCTACACGTGCACTATAACAACCATCATGATTAGTACAACCTCCCCATATTGTCATCCCGACAACCTCCGACGCAAGGAGTGAGGTTGGAGAGGATCTTAAAAGTGCAAAGCACTTTACTATGATTATAAGTTGCCTTGCAACTTCAAGATATGCTCGCTTCGCTCGATATGACAAAAAGGGAGGTCCTACTATACATGTATGGCAGTGCATATTCATGAAAGAGGGTTATTATGCAGCGTAAATGTAGAAGATTTTCTATACAGATATAGTAATTTTATAGCGCAGATACAGAAATTTTGCTGCGCAGATACAGAAATTTTGTTGCGCAGATATATAACTTTTGCTGCGCATACGTAAGAAAAAGCTTGCGCGTATACGGGAATTCTTTAATTTGCGACGCAAATTATTAAATTTACGTCGCAGTTTTATTAATTTTCGGTGGAAAAACAATAAATTTGCGTCGCAAATTAAAGAATTAGTCCGCACTCGCAGCAAAACTTCTCCGCACTCGCAGCAAAACTTCTCCGCACTCGCAGCAAAACTTCTGCGCACTCGCAGGTAAATTAGTCCGCACTCGCAGGCAAATTACTCCGCACTCGCAGCAAAAGTTATTTGCATTCATGAATGGGTGTCTCTGCCTATTCTGATGTGTTTGTCGGATTTCGCTCTTGTTTTTTGCGCTTGTGCTGTGCTCGTTCTTCGTGTGTCGATATTGAAATCGACGGGGGTTGGGGGTGTTTTTTTCGCTTCTTTCGTCATTTTTTCGTCGCTTTGTTATTGATATTTGACGTGTGTTTCGTATCTTTGCAGTCAGAAAGTAATGCGTGGATGCGTGTGACTTTTTCTTTCGACATTCAGTTTCTATTTATATATAATAAGGTATGATATACTATCCCAATGCAAAGATAAATATAGGGTTGAACGTGGTGGAGCGCCGAAGGGACGGCTACCACAACCTCGAGACGGTGTTTTATCCCATTCCGTTGCAGGACGCCATTGAGTTGCAGGTCATCGGCGACGATGTGCCCGAGTGTGGATATAGGCTGAAGGTGATGGGCGACTTGCTCGACGGAACCCCCGAGGACAACCTGGTGGTGAAGGCTTATAAGCTCATAAAGTCGGACTTCGACATTCAGGATTGCAGTTTCAACCTCTATAAGCACATACCTACGGGCGCTGGGCTTGGGGGCGGATCGGCCGACGCGGCATTCACCGTGAAGGCGCTGAACGAGCGGTTCCGACTGAACCTCTCGGTCGAGGATATGGAGAAATATGCTTCGATTCTCGGTGCCGACTGTGCTTTCTTCATCAGGAACCGACCCGTGATGGCCACTGGTATAGGCAATGAGTTCCATCACATCGACCTCTCGCTCAAGGGCAAGACCATCGTGCTGGTGAAACCCGATGTGTTTGTATCGACTGCCGACGCATATCGCGGTGTGACTCCACGACGTCCCGAACATTCGCTCGTAGACCTGCTGGCTGCTCCCATCGAGACATGGAAGGACACGGTGGTCAACGACTTCGAGGCGAGCGTCTTTGCCAAGTATCCCGAGATAGCTGCCATCAAGGACCGCATGTACGACCTCGGAGCCGTATATGCTGCCATGTCGGGCAGTGGAAGCAGTGTGTATGGCATCTTCGACAAGCCCGTGGAGCATATCGACGAGACATTTACAGGATATTTCTGCCGGCAGAGAGAACTGGAATAGGGGGGGCGACGTGGATTACAAATCGAGAATAGAGGCTCTGCGTAAGGAACTGCATGAGCACAACTATAACTACTACGTGTTGAACCAGCCGACGATAAGCGACTACGAGTTCGACATGATGATGCGCGAGTTGCAAGACCTGGAGGCTGAGCACCCCGAGATGGCCGACCCGAACTCGCCCACACAACGCGTGGGCAGCGACCTCAACCAGCAGTTCCGACAGGTGGCACACAAGTACCCAATGCTCTCGCTCGCAAATACTTACAACGAGGCCGAGGTGGCCGACTTCTACCGCCGTGTGAAGGAAGGACTCGAGGGCGAACCCTTTGAGATAGTGGCCGAGATGAAGTACGACGGATTGAGCATTTCGCTCACCTACATCGACGGACAACTCACACAAGCGGTGACACGCGGCGACGGTGAGAAGGGCGACGATGTGACTTCCAACGTGCGCACCATTCGCAGCATACCACTACAGCTGAAGCCCGGCAGCGGATATCCCCACGAATTTGAAATCCGCGGCGAGATACTGATGCCATGGACCTCGTTCGAACAACTCAACCGCGAACGCGAACAGCGCGAGGAACCACTATTTGCCAATCCAAGAAACGCCGCAAGCGGCACACTCAAGTCGCAGAAGTCGGAGCTCGTGGCATCACGACGCCTCGATGCTTACCTCTACTACCTGCTACTGCCAGAAGGAGCTACGACCGACAACCAACCGGCACAGATGGACCTCTTTGCCGACAGTCAACCCGCAACGCTCACTGTCGAAAGCCACTACGAAGGCCTGCAGATGGCGCGAGGGTGGGGCTTCAAGATTTCGGAAGGCATGAAGAAATGTACCACGCTGCAGGAAATAATCGACTTCATACACTACTGGGACACCGAGCGCAAGAACCTGCCCGTAGCCACCGACGGCATTGTGCTCAAGGTCAACTCGCTGCGACAACAGCGACACCTGGGCTTTACAGCCAAGTCGCCACGATGGGCAATAGCATATAAATTCAAGGCCGAACGCGCATGCACCCGCCTCAACGAAGTGACCTACCAAGTGGGGCGCACCGGAGCCATCACACCCGTGGCCAACATGGACCCCGTGCAGCTGGCAGGAACCACCGTGCGACGTGCATCGCTCCATAACGCCGACATCATACGCCAACTCGACCTCCACCTGGGCGACATGGTGTATGTGGAGAAAGGCGGCGAGATAATACCCAAGGTAGTGGGCGTGGACCTGACGCAACGAAAGCCCGACGCGCAACCCATAGAATTCATCAAGACATGCCCCGAATGTGGTGCACAGCTTGTGAGATACGAAGGCGAGGCAGCACACTACTGCCCCAACGATACTGGATGTCCGCCACAAATCAAAGGCAAGATCGAGCACTTCATCAGCCGCAAGGCAATGAACATCGACAGCCTCGGGCCCGAAACCGTCGACGACTTCTATCAGCGACACCTCATCAACAACATAGCCGACCTCTACAACCTGACAGTCATGCAGGTGTCGGGCGGAAACAAAAACCGAGCCGTATCGGCCACCAAGGCCGTAGAAGCCATCAAGGCATCAAAGGAAGTGCCATTCGAGCGAGTGGTATTCGCTATCGGAATAAGATTTGTGGGCGAAGTGGCAGCCAAGCAACTGGCACGACACTTCAAGAACATCGACGCACTGGCAGCTGCCACACACGAGCAACTGCTCGAAATCGACGGAATAGGCGACGTGATAGCTCAGAGCGTAATAGACTATTTCGCCAATCCTGCAAACCGAGAAATCATTGAGCAACTGAAACAACAAGGACTCACCATGCAGATATCCGACGAGCAAATGGCAGGACAGACCGACCTGCTGGCGGGGCAGACAATAGTGATAAGCGGAGTGTTTCAGAAACATTCGCGCGATGAATACAAACAACTCATCGAACAACACGGAGGCAAAAACTCAGGCAGCATATCAGCAAAGACTTCGTTCATACTGGCAGGCGAAAACATGGGGCCTGCAAAGCTCGAGAAAGCACAGAAATTGGGCATCAAGATCATGAATGAAAACGAGTTCTTGCAGATTATAGGCGAATGACTTTGCAGAACCAAAGATTATTCGTAACTTTGCAGCCGAAAGCAACAGGAGGGTGTGCACAATCAAGCCACCCAACCACTTGCATACACACACACAAATACACAAATCACAACAACGACAAACCAACACAGCCAGGTGTAAACACACATACACATACACCATGCTGCATACATGCAAAACCATAATATGGCACACAATAAGTTCCGCGGATTAGGCATCGCACTCATCACCCCATTCACCAAAGACGGAGCAGTGGATTATCACTCCTTGAGGCGAATACTCGACTACCAGATGGCAGGAGGGATAGACTTCATGTGCATACTGGCCACCACAGGCGAGACTCCTTGCCTCACTGCCGACGAGAAACGACGCATCACCGACATAGTGCTCGAGAAAGTGCAGGGAAAGATACCAATACTCATGGGATGCGGAGGCAACAACACGATGGAGATAGTGAAGACACTCAACGAGCAGGACTTCACAGGGATTGACGGAATACTGAGCGTGTGCCCATACTACAACAAACCATCGCAAGAGGGACTATACCAGCACTTCAAAACCATAGCACAAAACACCGACCTACCTGTCGTGCTTTACAATGTGCCAGGACGTGTGGGTGTGAATATGACAGCCGAAACAACACTGCGACTTGCCAACGACTGCAAAAACATAGTGGCCATAAAGGAGGCAAGCGGCAACTTTACCCAGATAGACGATATAATAAAAAACAAACCAGCACACTTCGATGTCATCTCGGGCGATGACGGAATCACATTTCCACTCATCACACTCGGAGCCGTAGGGGTCATTTCAGTTATAGGAAACGCACTGCCACACGAGTTTGGCCGCATGGTGCGCCTTGCACTCGCGGGCGACTATCAGAACGCACTCACCATACACCACAAGTTCACCGAACTGTTCAAACTCCTCTTCGTCGACGGTAACCCAGCCGGTGTGAAAGCCATGATGAACAGTATGGGACTTATCGAAAACGAACTTCGCCTGCCACTCGTACCTGCTCGTCTCACCACATTCGGCGAAATCAGCGCCATCGTGCGTGAGCTCAACATCAAATACTGATACTCTGCACTTCTTCTGTGTGTTGGCTGCGTCTCTCATTCAGAAACACATAGTCTTTCATTCAGAAACGCATAGTCTTTCATTCAGAAACGCATAGTCTTTCATTCAGAAACACCGTGTCTCTCATTCAGAAACTCATAGTCTTTCATTCAGAAACGCATAGTCTTTCATTCAGAAACACATAGTCTTTTATTCAGAAACACATAGTCTTTCATTCAGTTTCCAGTTTCCAGTATCCTTCCCTATATTGTAGAACCTCCCCCTTATGTCATATCGATTCCGACGCAGGAGGAAGAGTATATCTTAAAGTTGCAAGGCAACTTATATTTTATTTGTAAAGTGCTCTGCACTTTTAAGTTCCTCTCGCTCTGCTCGGGATGACGATATAGGTAGGTTTCTGCTAATGGGTGAGGTTGTAGGGCTTGTATGTTTCTATGATTGTAGATATCAGATGTTTCACTGTGTTTGCTGGACAGTAATATTCGATAATGTTTCACTGTGCTTGCTGGACAGTAATATTCGATAATGTTTTACTGTGTTTGCTGGACAGTAATATTCGATAATAAATCATTCATTAAGCATGGTGAAGGGTGCTTATGTTTTTTATCCAGATTCAAACAATAAAATAAGGCCTGCCCTGGTGTTGAGGGCAAGCCTTTGCGCTTTTATACTGGTATTCGATTATCAGTTAGTAGCAATTGCAGGTGTATGTTTCTTCGATATATCAGTTGTTGTATATACATTCTTCTATTTTATATCCATCGGTCGGTGCTGGTGTCAGCATCGACCGATGGTCTTCTGTCGTTTGTTTGATAGCTGTTTAGAAGCGTCCGCCGCCTCCCATGTTGAAGCCTCCACCACGTTGGCCACCTCCCATGTTACCTCCGGCGTTGTTTCCACCGCGTGCACCGCCTTGACGTGCGCCCTGGCCTTGTTGTGCATCCTGGCCTTGCTGTGCCTCCATTGTGGCGCGGTAGGCTTCGCGTTCCTGACGCTCCTGACGGATTTCACGACGCTGGCTGGCTGTTCCGAACAGACGGAAGCGGTAGATGAAGGTTGCCATCACGTAGGATGTAACGGTCTTGTTCCATGTATCGGTAGTTGATGTATCTGATACCCGGCGGCTGAAGTTACTGCGTTGGTTGAGGATATCGTTCCAACGGAGGCTGAGTGTTGCAGCACGTCCCTTGAGGAATCGGTAGCTTACCTGTGCGTTCCAGATGAGTTCGTTGGTGTTTGCTTCCTTTGATGAGAGTCCACGGCGGCTGCTCATCTCAATGTCGGTTGAGTATCCCCATCCGTTGTCGAAGTTTCCTGTGCTCTCGAGTCCGTAAGAGAAGTTGTATGTATCAGGACTTGCAGTCTTGACATACTTGTTCTTCTGGTGCTGGTAGCTGAAATTTCCTCTTGCACGTACGTCCCAGTATTCTGCGCGATAGCCAATGCTGAGGTTTTCGCTTATGTTGAGGTTGTTGGTCTGGTTCTTATATTCGTCGTACACTGGAATTGGCCGTCCGTTGAGACCTTTCTTTGCAAGGTCTCTATCGATTGTGGTTTGTCCGTCTTCGGTGTAGTATAAAGGATTTCCGTTTTCATCCTCACGTTGCTGATTAATGTAAGCAACATTGTTGTTATAGCCTACACGCGATGAGGTGTTGAGTGTGAGTCGCTCGTTTGCGAAGAGTGGGGTGGTGAATGTCACGTTTGCATTTGCGTTCCATTGACCATTGATGTTCATTGGCTGGCGTATTGAGCTACCGTCATTTGGGTTATAGGTTGTCTTGTTTCCTATGCTGTTGAGCGTGTTGCTGAACGAGAGGTTGATGTTGTAGCTCTGCATCGTTGCGGTGATGTAGTTCTGCCATCCGAGTGAGAAGTTGTTTGAGAACGAGTTCTTCAACAATGGGTTACCTTTGCGTATGCTGAGCGGGTTGCTGGTATCTTCCATGTCAATCATGTCGTTGATTGATGGCTGGTTCATGTTACCGCGATACGAGAAGTTGATCTGGTTCTGACGGTTGAATCGATAGCGGAACTGAATTGTAGGCGAGATGCGGAAGAAATTGCGTGTGGTATCTACGTCCTTACCCATGTAGTCCATCTGCAGGTGCTGGTGTTGTGGCTGCATCTGTACACCTACCGACGATGTGATGAAGTTGTTGTTCCATCGCAACTGGAGGTTGATGTTGTGGTCGCCGTTCTTCGATGTGTTGTAGTTGCTGAGCGAGTCGTCTATATATTCGAAGTAATCGTTAGGCAAATATCCGAGGAACTGAGCAATTGAGTCTTTCATTGCCTGAATGTCGGGTTGTAAGCCGAGGTTGTATGTATCGCTGTTGTTCTTGCTGTAGCTGTAGTTGTAGCTGTATGTGGTTTGCAGTATGAGGTTGGTTGCGATTGGTTCGCTGTATGTGAATCCAGCGCTGAACGACTTTCTGTTGTTGGGCGATGTGCGATAGCGGTAGATGAGGTCAGACGGCAGTGTTTGGCGCTGGTAGTATCTTACGTCGGTGAGGTTGAAGTTTTTGCTGTCGCTTGTACTGAAGTTGAAGTTTCCGTTGAGCGAGAAGTTACGTCCCTGCTTGTTGTAGAATCGGCGGTTGAGTGTCCAGTTGGCTTG
>CAMVDC010000051.1 GCA_947166155.1 uncultured Prevotellaceae bacterium
CCGTTCGGACTGACAGTTTACACTGCTCGGACTGACAGTTCTCACCGCTCGGACTGACAGTTTACACCGCTCGGACTGTTTTTGCGGACAGCTCTGTCGCCTCTGCTTCGCGCTCTATTTGCACGGCAAGACAGTGAAATCAGAGCGAAGCAGGCAAAATAATTATCCATTATTTCATTTTGTGGGCATTTATGGGCATGAATCGTGAATTATTTCGTAACTTTGCAATTCAAAAACACACGGAGGAACTATCATGCCAAAAATATCAGTGCGAGGCACCGAGATGCCTTCATCGCCAATTCGTAAGCTTGCTCCGCTGGCCGAAGATGCCAAGCGCCGAGGCATTCATGTCTATCACCTCAACATCGGACAGCCCGACCTGCCTACTCCGCAGATTGCGCTCGATGCCATGAAGTCGATCGACCGACGCATTTTGGAGTACAGTCCCAGCCAGGGCTACCGCAGCTACAGGGAGAAACTCGTGGGATACTACGAAAAATACGACATACGCCTCACGCCCGACGATATCATCATCACCAGCGGCGGAAGCGAGGCTGTGCTCTTCGCGTTCCTTTCGTGCCTCAATCCTGGCGACGAAATCATTGTGCCCGAACCGGCATACGCTAACTACATGGCATTTGCCATTTCGGCAGGAGCAGTGATACGCACCATTGCAACCACCATCGACGAGGGGTTCTCGCTCCCGAAGGTGGAGAAATTTGAAGAACTGATAAACGAGCGCACGCGTGCAATTCTCATCTGCAACCCCAACAACCCGACGGGATACCTCTACACGCGACGCGAGATGAACCAAATACGCGACCTGGTGAAAAAGTACGACCTCTACCTTTTCTCCGACGAGGTCTACCGCGAATTTATCTACACCGGCAGCCCCTACATATCGGCATGCCACCTCGAAGGCATCGAAAACAACGTGGTGCTTATCGACTCTGTGTCAAAACGATACAGCGAATGCGGAATACGTATCGGAGCGCTTATCACCAAGAATGCCGAGGTGAGAAAGGCAGTCATGAAGTTCTGTCAGGCACGACTCAGCCCTCCACTCATAGGTCAGATAGTGGCCGAAGCATCGCTCGATGTCGACGATGACTACATGCGCGACGTGTACGACGAATATGTGGAACGACGCAAATGCCTCATCGACGGGCTCAACCGCATTCCAGGCGTATATTCACCAATCCCAATGGGTGCATTCTACACCGTAGCACGCCTGCCTGTCGACGACAGCGAGCGATTCTGCGCATGGTGTCTGAGCGATTTCAGCTACGAGGGCGCAACTGTCATGATGGCACCTGCATCGGGTTTCTATACCACCCCAGGAGCCGGACACAACGAGGTCAGAATAGCATACGTATTGAAAAAAGAAGACCTGGCACAGGCCCTCGTGGTGCTGAAGAAAGCACTTGAGGCCTACCCCGGACGCACAGAATGAACTTCCCACTATTCATAGCACGACGCATGTTCTACGGCCGCGACCAACAGCAATCGGTGTCGCGACCAGCCATACGTATTGCCTTGGCGGGAATCATTGTCGGCCTGGCTGTCATGATCATCAGCCTCTGTGTGGTGATGGGATTCAAGCAACAGGTGGCCGACAAGGTCGTGGGATTCGGGTCGCACATACAGGTGGTGAGCCTCACTCAAGACGAATACATGCAACGAATGCCAATCGAGGCATCCGACAGCATCGTAAACCTCGTGACACATGCCTGCGACAGCATTCCACAACTGCATGCCACGACGCCAGTCATACGCAAAGTGCAGCGATTTGCCATGAAGATGGGAATGCTCAAGACCGACGACGACTTCCTCGGACTTCAGTTCAAGGGGGTGGGGCAGGACTACGATACGACTTTCTTCTCGACCTATCTGCTCGAAGGACGCCTGCCGGCATTCAGCAGCGACGAGAGTTCGAACGAACTGCTCATATCCCGTCGCATAGCCAACGACCTCACACTGGCAGTAGGCGACCGAGTCTTCGCATACTTCATCGACCGCAGCCAGATGCGTGCACGACGCTTCAACGTGTGCGGAATCTACGAAACCAACCTGAGCGAATACGACCGCACCACCGTTCTGACCGACATCTACACCATCCGCCGCCTCAACAACTGGGACTCACTGCAAGTGACCGGACTCGAGGTGCTCATATCCGACTTTGCTTATCTCGCCTCAGCCACCGACAGCATAGAGGCAAGGGTGGGGCACACCACCGACAATCACGGATGCACTTACGGCGTGTATCACATTCGCGACCTCGCGCCACATATATTCTCATGGCTCGGAGTGCTCGATGTCAACGTCGTCATGATACTGGTCTTGATGATATGTGTCGCATCATTCACCGTGGCTTCGGGCTTGCTCATCATCATGCTCGAACGCATACAAACCATCGGGACACTCATGGCACTGGGGGCAACACGCCTCTCCATACGCAAAATATTCACCCACTTCGCCATCATGCTCGTAGGGCGTGGCATGTTGTGGGGCAACATCGTGGGCGTGGCGCTATGCTGGCTGCAAAGTCAGTTCCACATCATTGGGCTCGATGCTTCGGTCTACTACATCGACTCGGTGCCAATACAGTTTAACTGGCCACTCATCATTCTCGTCAACATCATTACCCTCGTCGTTGCTGCTATCGTCATCTTCGGCTCGTCGCACTTCATGGGACTTGGCAAACCAGCTAAAACCATGCGCTGGGATTAGCCAAAATGCAGATGCTAAAACCTCCACGTTTTGTAAAACCTCCACGTTTTGTAAAACCTCTACGTTTTGTATAACCTTTACGTTTTGTATAACCTTCACGTTTTGTAAAACCTTTACGTTTTGTAAAACCTTTACGTTTTGTAAAACCTCCACGTATTGTAGAACCTCGCCATTTAGTCATGTCGAGCGCAGCGAGCACATCTTGAAGTTGCAAGGCAACTTACATTATGTAAAGTGCTCTGCACTTTTAAGATCCTCTCCTCCACTTCGTTCCGTCGGGATGACGATATAGGTAGGCTTCTGCTAATGGGTAAAGTTTGCAAGGTATGTAGGGCTTGTAAGGTTTGCAATGTATGTAGGACTTGTAAGGTTTGCAATGTATGTAGGACTTGTAAGGTTTGCAGTGTATGTAGCGCTTGTAAGGTTTGCAATGTATGTAGGGCTTGTAAAGTTTATAGCACTTATAAGGCCCTATGTTTTTACGAATCAAAGGATTCACCGTGTTTACCGGACAGTAATAATTAATAATAGAATGCAGAAAACACTCTACGACAACAAGTCGTCATGCAGTGTAGGGACATAAAAAATCCTCTCTTATCAGTGCGATAAGAGAGGATTTATCGTTAATGCGTCAGTCTTAGTAAACAAGATTTTACTGTCATGTCTTTGCGCAAAGACTGAAGTGTTTGTCTTTTTACCGTGATGTCTTCGCGCAAAGACTGTTGTATTTGTCTTTGCGCAAAGACTTAGATTGACGTGATTAGTCTTCGTTCAGAATCTTCATGATTTCGATTGCCGACTTGCTGACCGGAGTACCAGGGCCGAAGATGCAAGCTACGCCTGCCTTGTAGAGGAAGTCGTAGTCCTGAGCAGGGATAACACCACCGGCGATGATGAGGATATCCTCGCGGCCGAGCTTCTTCAACTCTTCGATTACCTGTGGAATGAGAGTCTTGTGGCCGGCTGCCAGTGAGCTTACACCCAGTACATCGACGTCGTTCTCGACGGCCTGACGAGCTGACTCGGCTGGAGTCTGGAAGAGTGGTCCCATATCGACGTCGAATCCGCAGTCGGCATAACCGGTGGCACATACCTTGGCACCACGGTCGTGACCGTCCTGACCCATCTTCGCAATCATGATACGTGGACGACGTCCGTTCTTCTGTGCGAACTCCTCTGTCATCTTGCAAGCCTGTGCAAAGAGGTCGCTCGACTTACTTTCTGATGAATACACGTTGCTGATAGTTCTGATTATTGCTTTGTAACGTCCTACAACTGCTTCGCAAGCGTCGGAGATTTCGCCGAGTGTACAACGAAGTCCGGCTGCCTTCACTGCAAGGTCGAGCAGGTTGTTCTTGCTCTTCTTGCCGTCAGCAAACTCTTGTACGCACTTGGTGATTTCGGCCAATGCAGCCTTGCAAGCTGCCTCGTCGCGGCTGGCGCGAACCTTGGCCAACGATTCTTCCTGCTGCTTGCGCACTGCAGTGTTGTCGATTTCGAGGATATCGATTGGGTCTTCGTGGTCGAGACGGTATTTGTTGACACCGATGATTGACTGAGTGCCCGAGTCGATACGAGCCTGTGTACGTGCTGCTGCCTCTTCGATACGCATCTTTGGCAGACCTGTCTCGATGGCTTTTGCCATACCGCCCAGCTTCTCGATTTCCTGGATGTGTGCCCAAGCCTTGTCAACGAGTTCGTTGGTGAGGGTCTCTACGTAGTATGAACCTGCCCATGGGTCGATTTGCTTGCACACCATGGTCTCGTTCTGGATGTATATCTGTGTGTTACGTGCAATACGTGCCGAGAAGTCGGTTGGCAGTGCGATAGCCTCGTCGAGTGCGTTGGTGTGGAGCGACTGTGTGTGTCCCAACACGGCTGCCATGGCTTCGATACATGTACGGCCCACGTTGTTGAATGGGTCTTGCTCGGTGAGCGACCATCCTGATGTCTGTGAGTGTGTACGCAGTGCCATCGACTTAGGGTTCTTGGCTCCGAAGCTCTTCACGATCTTGGCCCAGAGCAGACGTCCGGCACGCATCTTGGCTATTTCCATGAAGTGGTTCATGCCGATTGCCCAGAAGAATGACAGACGTGGTGCGAATGCGTCGATGTCGATACCTGCGTTGACACCTGCGCGGAGGTAGTCCATACCATCGGCCAGTGTGTATGCAAGCTCGATGTCGGCTGTTGCACCGGCTTCCTGCATGTGGTAACCCGAGATTGATATTGAGTTGAACTTAGGCATCTTCTGGCTTGTGTATTCGAAGATGTCGGCGATGATCTTCATTGAGAATGCAGGTGGGTAAATGTATGTGTTACGCACCATGAATTCCTTGAGGATATCGTTCTGGATGGTTCCTGCCATTTCCTCGAGTTTTGCGCCTTGCTCAAGTCCTGCGTTGATGTAGAATGCGAGGATTGGAAGCACGGCTCCGTTCATTGTCATTGATACCGACATCTTGGCGAGTGGAATGCCTTCGAAGAGTCGTTTCATGTTTTCGAGGTTACAGATTGACACACCTGCCTTACCCACATCGCCCACTACGCGCTCGTTGTCGGGGTCGTAGCCACGGTGTGTAGGGAGGTCGAATGCCACTGAGAGGCCTTTCTGTCCTGATGCGAGGTTGCGGCGGTAGAATGCGTTCGACTCTTCGGCCGTTGAGAATCCTGCATACTGACGGATGGTCCATGGGCGGAACGGGTACATCATTGAGTATGGTCCGCGAAGGAATGGTGGAATACCTGCTGCGAAGTCGAGGTGTTCCATGCCTTCGAGGTCTTCCTTGGTATATACTGGCTGAATATCTATCTGCTCAGGAGTTCTCCAATTGGCAGTGATTCCTGATTCTTTCTGCCACTGCTGGCCGTTCTTGGCAGCAATACCTGCGTATATATCTACGTTGTTAAATTGTTTACGCATATTTGTTATGTTTTAATTGAACGCTAAGAAAAGAAGTTTGTACTTATCTGTTATAGAGAATGCTGTGCATTTGCAAAGTTCGCTGAGTATTGCTCTGATGCTGTGAATCTTGTGCTGATAATATCTCTATTAATTGGATATTGACTTTTTATGCCTCCCATGTTATAAACTTTACGACGAATACCATCGGCCAGTCGTGTAACATTGAAGTTTATTAGTAATCCCAAGTGTTTGTCCAACATCTTTAAGTATGTCACTAATTGAACTTCGTTGAGTGGTGTAAGTTCATCAACAGCTTTGATTTCCACAATCAATTCGTCTTCTACAAGCAAGTCGATACGGAACGCTTTTCCGGTTTCATGCCCTTTGTAGTTAAGTTTGAAAGTGAGTTGTGATTGACATTTGACTTGTCTCATTTCCAACTCTTTCATCAGGCACTCTTCATATACAGATTCATAGAGTCCGGGACCTAAGGCTTTGTGAACTTCAATGGCAGCACCGATTACGATGTTACTCAGTTGGTTCAGTCTCTCTGTCATGTCTATAGTCTCCATATATCTTTGCTAATGGCTTGCCATTACTCTTGGTTCATGATCGTTCTTTTCTTTTCTTCTTTGCGTTCAATAAAATTATCAGATTCCTAATTTCTTATTAAACTCCTTGAGTGTCTCCAGCTGGTTGCTGCGTACGTGGATGAAGTTCTCGATGCCGGCGGCCTTGAGGTCTTCCATGCAGGCAGGTGCTCCGGCTACGATGTAGATGGCGCGGCCTGCGAGTGCCTTGAATGCAGGGATGGCATATTCAGCATATTCATCGTCGGATGAGCAGAGGACTACGATGTCGGCATTGGCCTTCATTGCAGCTTCAACTCCTTCTTCCACTGTCTGGAATCCGAGGTTGTCGATAACCTTGTAGCCTGCAGCGGCGAGGAAGTTGCATGAGAACTGTGCACGTGCCTGGCGCATTGCGAGGTTACCGATGGTGAGCATGAATGCAACTGGCTGCTTCTTTGCTGCTTCGGTCTCGAGGCGCAGTGCTTCGAATTCGCTTGCCAGACGGTTGGTGTCGAGGCGGCTGATGGTGCTTGCTTCGTCGTTGCAGCAGTGGCAGCATCCGGCGACTGGGCGCTTGCCTTCGCTCGTTTCGGTGAAGTTAGGGAACTGGTTGGTTCCGAGGATGAACTCCTTGCGCTTTGCTGCGTTGGCGTGACGTGCTTTGTTGGTGTCGTTGATGGTGTCCTGCACCTTGCCTGCGAGTGCCTGGGCGAGGAATCCTCCGTTGCTTTCTACGTCGAGGAAGAGTTTCCATGCCTGTTCTGCGAGGGCTTGGGTGAGGTGTTCTACGTAGTATGAGCCTCCTGCCACGTCAACGATTTTGTTGAAGTGTGCTTCTTCCTTGAGCAGCAGTTGCTGGTTGCGTGCCAGGCGCTCTGAGAAGTCGTTTGGAGTCTCGTATGGTTTGTCGAATGGAGTGACTACGATTGAGTCGACCATGGCCAGTGCTGCCGACATGGTTTCTGTCTGACTGCGGAGCAGGTTGACGTAGCTGTCGAACATTGTCTGGTTGTAGGTTGTGGTCGTAGCGCATACGTGCATCTGGCACACGCAGTCGCACTTAGGCTCGTATTGCTTTACGATTTGTGCCCAAAGCATGCGTGCAGCGCGGAACTTGGCTATTTCCATGAAGTAGTTGCCGCCGATACCCATGTTGAACTTGATGCGGCTTGCTGCCTTTTCTACAGGTACTCCGGCATCGGTCAGCTGTTGCAGGTATTCGTTACCCCATGCCAGTGCATAGCCCAGTTCCTGATAGATGTAGGCGCCTGCGTTGACGAGTGCTACTGAGTTTACGTTCACGCACTTGTATTCGGGCAGTTCCTCGAGTGCTTCGATGAGTGCAGGAGCAAGTGCTATCTTCTCGCTTGTGTCTTTTCCTGCCTTCAGGATTTTCTGGATAGGGTCGAAGTTGATGCTACCCACACACTTTGTGAGGTCGCAACCCTTTGCCTTGAAGTATGCCACGAGAATCTGTGCCAGCTCTACGCATTTGCCTTGGCATGTGGTGAAGTTGAGTTCCACACATGTGGGTTCGATGTCGTTGAGCAGTGTCTCGATTGTTTCGCGACTTACCTTCTCGCCTGCGAAGTGGAATCCGAGGGAGTCGACACCCTTCATCAGGATGTCGAGAGCCTTTGCGTTGGCGGCTTTCGGATCGTCAACCTCGATGTTCTGACGAACATACCACAGGTTGTTGTCTTTCTTGTTGCCGCGGATGAATGGGAACTCGCCTGGCAGAGAGTCGATGGCCTTGTTGCCTTCGAGGTCTTCGCGGCGATAGAATGGCTGGACGTTGAAACCTTCGTTTGTGCGCCATACCATTTTCTTGTCGAAGTCGGCGCCCTTAAGGTCGACCATTATCTTGTCGATCCATTCCTGTCGAGAAGGGGCGGTAAACTCCGAGAAGAGCTTTTCTTTTTTTGCCATAATGAATTTATAAATTGTTAATAAATTGTGAATGTCGCATGAGTCATGCTATGTTGCATTGTATAATGCATGAAGTACGCGCGCATTATGCGTGCGCAACCAACCGACAAAGTTAAGCCTTTTACCTTGTACCACCAATTTTTTTTACCTTTATTAATATATAAGGTGTAGTTCGCTCCTTTCTCACCTCCAATTTGCCAACCCAATATTGCAAATAAACTGCATGTTTTGTAATAATGAAATGATTTTTTAGTAATGAATAATTAATAATGATTTTTGTAATAATGAATAATTAATAATGAATTTTGAAATAATGAATAATTAATAATGAATAATGAATAGCGGGAGCTGTGTGCCGCATGGACTGTCCCGCCTGAAAGGGGGACGAGCGAAGCGGAGGGGGTCTCCGTGCCGCATGGACAGTTCCAAAAAAAAGGCGGCAAAACCGGTGGCTGAGTGTAAACCCTGCTTAATTTATACCCCAAATACCAAATAATCCTTGAAAAGTCGACAATTTTCCACACAGACATCACACGAAACAAGCGGCCTTTGATAATCAAACACTTGCATTCTCAAGCCGTCCCCCATGCTTGAGAAAGTCGTCCCCCGTGCAGGGGACGACCGTACTTTGCGCAGAGTACGACCGTACTCTGTACGGGGGACGACTCGAAACTGCGCGCTCGCAGCATCATTTCTGCGTGCTCGCAGCATCATTTCTGCGTGCTCGCAGCATCATTTCTGCGCGCTCGCAGCATCATTTCAGTACAGGGGATAACCGTTTTCTCTGCAAGGTATGGCCTTGCTCAGCACATGGACCTCCGTGTGTGTGATGTTCGAGACGGTGGTGCGTCTCTATTCTTCGATGATTGTGAAGTTGCACCAGGGGTATATTGCTTTATAATCATCATAAAACTCATGCGGCACGTAGAGCTTCACTCCATATCTTGCCACGTCGCCATAGCTGTATGGCGGGAATCCAAGAAAGTGTATCGACTCGAGCGACTCGCTGGCAAATGCAAAGTGATTTATTATTTGTACGCTGCTTGGAACGGTGACCGTCTTTAAGCCTGTACTGCTAAAAGCAAAGTCACCAATGAAATTCACCGTGTTGGGAATCTCGACAGCGGTGAGGTTGGAGTATGTAAAGAATGCCGCTTGCGCTATGGATTTGGTACCATCTTTTATTTTGATGCTTGTGTTTTCGGGCATTTTCCCATTGTAAACGTAACAGATGTTGTTGATATATAAAACCCCATTGGGCTGTTTTTTCAACCAAGGAGTGCCTGCAAATGCCCAGGACCCAATGCTTGTCACACTGTCGGGAAGCATGATTGAGGAGAGGTTGTGGCATGAAAAGGCACTGGAACCAATACGTATTACACTGTTCGGGATAACTACCGACTTGAGTGCGTTGCAAGAAACAAAGGCTCCGTCACGTATGTCTGTCACGCTGTTTGGAATTGTGACGTGCTTGAGGTTGCTGCATCGGGCGAATGCAATGTCTTTGATGATGGTTACAGTGTTTGGTATGACTACATAAGTAAGGGTCTTGCAGTTCTCGAAGGCTCTGCTGCCTATTGACTTTACGACATATTTCCTACCTTTGTATGATACCGTCTTGGCAAATACAGCCTTGCCGTTAAAACTTAATGAATCATAACCACTTACCTCAAGGTAGTCGTCTACGATAATGTGTTTCACTTCATTATTTATTATCGCAATGTCTTCGTTTGTAACAGTGTATTTCACATAATCGATATAGAAGTTACTGTCATCGACAGGTGTGAAAATGCTGCCGTTAGAGGTTGTTCCGTCGTCGAGAATTTCTACGTCAGGGTTGGTAAAGGAAAGTTCGTCATCATCTTTGCTGCACGATGCAAACATGGTAAGTGCCATTAATGCAATGGGGATGAACCATGAATAAGCCAATCTCTTCATAATCTTCATAAATAAATGTTGTTAATAAGTTTTCCTTTTATTGGCGCAAAGGTAATGAAATAATTCAATACGGCAATACGATATATATGATTTTTTATACATTCAACAGCAAAAGCAGAAGCAGGAACACCAATTTCAATTTTATTTCGTATCTTTGCACCGCGTAACGAAACAGACGGAAAGTGAAGCAACGGTTTTTCATAGCAATCATTGCATGCATCGCGCTCACAGCATGCCAGGAGCAGCGGCCAAAGGAACTCGGGGTGTTTAAGCAATCGACACCTGCCGCATCGCTCGACCTCTACGACATACAGCAGGGAGGCGAGCTCATCGTGGCCACACTATATGGTCAGGACACCTACTTCGAGTACTACGGCGAGCACTTCGGAACCCAATACCGCCTGGCCGAGGCCTACGCACGCAGCATAGGATGCCAGATACGGGTCGACGTGATGCGCGACTCGGCAGCACTGCTCCAACACCTCGAGCGAGGAGATGCCGACATAGCTGCATGCGCCGTGGCTGCAACCGACAGCATAAGGTCGAAGTATGTGACGTGTGGACAGCAGGAACTCACACACCTCGTCGACAGCCTCCACCCGGCTGCACGAAACGCAAACCCTGTGGCATGGCTCGTGAGAAAAGACACACCGCTGCTCGCACAATCGCTCAACCAATGGATGCACGACAACGCACCCCAGTTTCAGGCACTCACAGCCATGCGCATATCCTACGGACAGGGACAGACCTACACCCCGCGACGCCGCAAATACAGCGCCATACTCAGCCAAGCCAACGGACAGATATCACACTACGACCACCTCTTCCGACGCTATTCATCCACCATTTCGTGGGATTGGCGCCTGCTTGCCGCACAATCCTATCAGGAAAGCGGGTTCGACCCACAGGCCGTATCGCCCATGGGAGCCATGGGACTCATGCAACTCATGCCACGGACGGCACAAAGCGTAGGGGTACCACCCTCGCAGATATTCGACCCCGAGGCCAACGTGCGCGGCGGAGTGAGATATATAGCACAACTCATGCAACACTACTCATCAATATCCAACCCCTCGGAGCGCACCAAGTTCGTGCTCGCTGCCTACAATGCAGGCCCCGGACACATCGACGACGCACGCCAGCTGGCACGACGCTACGGACGCGACCCCGACCGCTGGGACTCCAACGTCGACTACTTCGTGCTACACCTCAGCGAACCACGATACTACAATGACCCACTCGCCACCCACGGCTACATGCGAGGCAGCGAGACCTACGGATACGTAAGAGGCATCATGAGCCGATGGGAAGGATATAGACGGCTGAAGTGATAACAAACCATAATCCCTGGTACCACATGTGTGGGCACCAGGGATTATGCTTTATGTCATACGTACCTGTATGATATGTCGACTATTTCACAAGTACTTTTCGGCCATTGATGATGTTAAGACCAGGGACAGGAACAGAGAGCTGCTGTCCTTGCAGGTTGTAAACCGATGCCTTCCCGTTTCTCACGACAGGCATGTCGATACCAGTTGTCGATTCCTTGTCTTTTATGACTATCAGCTTGTTAGGCGACTTGCCAGGACCGACCACTGCAACGGGTCCAGCGACATCGGCCTTGATGTTGAGAGTCATGTCGAATGTATACAACTTTCCTTTATAGTAAAGCCCGAGGGTGGCATGACAAACATCGCTGTCGATGAGTGGAGCACCTTCTATGAAGTTGAGCAACAGTCTCAGCTCGCCATCATCGGGACAGAGCCATATACCGCATTTCCAATCCCATCTCTCACCAACGCTTCCATCATAGCCGGCAACGTAATCCACCATATTGTCGCCCCGGTCATTGTATCGGTTCGATGCACTCGATGTAAGATTATAGAGCAGGTCGCTGCCGTCGTGATTGACGTCATCCCCCTTGATCCACGCACTTATGTCGTTGATTAGTTGCTCTTTGCTTACTGAGAAAGCCTTGGCAAGATCTTCAAGCACAATGGGGGCGGCATAGCCCTTGATACCATCGCCAGGGTAGTGGGGCGCAACTGTAAATGCGTGTTCCTGTGTTCCCACCTTCTCGGCAGCATCAACAATAGCCTGGTTCTTTGCCGCGGCATCTGCATCTCCAAAGGTAACATCAGCATGCACCTCAAAATACTTGTTGTTGAGTACCAGATAGACAGACCCCTTGTATCTATCCCCCTCCTGATATCTGCCCAGTGGCCTCGCACTGATTGTGTTGTTTGCAAGAAAAATGTCTATCAGAAACTTGCCATTGTCTCCATCAGCCATTGCAAAGTCCTTGTCTAAAGTAGCTGATACAGTGGATGTAAAATGATAACTGCCTGGTGTTTTCACGATGCGGTCAGCGTCGGATGGTTGCAATGCCCACAAGTCGAGACAGTATTTCGACATATTGGTGTTGAAGCACTTCAACACTTGATTCATGTCTATTGCGGCACTTTCGGTGCCTTTATGCCCTTGCAGGTATCGTATCACAACCGATGTCTCTCCCACCTTTTCAAGTGCATCAATGTCCACAGGCTGCCCAAACTGCTTTGCAATGTTGATTGTGAGGTCGACAGTAGCCTTTTTGCCTTGATACTCAAATGCAATCATCGCATGACACTTGTCCCCTGCTTTTAGCATATAATCCTCTCCATAGAAACTACTCTTCAGTTCAAAAACAATAATATCCATGTCGGCAATGACTCCCACAATGCAACGCAATGACCGGTCGTTGCCGTCAATTTGTCCGTCACGGCTCATAACGATATTGCCATGATCCTTTGCGCCAGCATATTCAGTATCCTTGTCGGAGTCAAGATAAATCATCGGATACTCCTCCAACTCCCACGACTTGTCGCGGTTGGGGTAAATCCATGTTTCGAGGTCTGTGGCATATTGTGCCTTGTCGGCCGACAATAATTCCGCCATCTGTGTAAGGCTCACCTTGAAAAACACGTTATTCAATGCCGATACAGACATCTCTTCAAGGGTGATAGAGCGCTCGATTTGAGCACTTGCACCAATGGCTATCGCTATCAGAATGCAAAAGAATAAGTTACGTTTCATAAGTTTTACTGTTTTTAATACCTTTGAGTGTCCTCTCACCGAACATCATCAGTTGGTTCAACATCATTTTATTATCATTTTCTGTCCGTTTATTATGTTAATACCTTTTTGCAGGTTGTTCCTTTTCTGGCCTTGCAAGTTGTATATGGATTGGCGTGCGGATTTAGTGTTTGTTATATCACTCAATCCATCGCTGATAGTGTAAGTGCCACTTGCAACACTCTCTGGCGTGATGTCAGGTAGGAACGGCATGTCGCGAAAGCAAGTAGAACCCTCGCATTGTTCGTCATCATTCAGTCCTTCGCGTGGAGCAATATATACAACTTTACCATTCTGAATGAAGCAGTTCAGATTCCACCAGTGGCGCGTGGGTTTGTTTTTTAATTGGTCAAAAGGCCATAACTCGCCGAACGGAGCAGATGGAGCATTGATAAAACCTATACCTTCAATCGATTGATAAGTGTGGCGATTCATTGAATAGCACCGATATGTAGTAATATCCCGCTCGCTATCGTCTGCCAGTTTTATGGTTTGTTTGTCTAATACAGTGTATTGTAGAATATTTTTGTCTTGCACATATATACAATCATCCTTATCAAGTGTAAAATCCATAAGAATGTTGTCTTCCCAGTTTACGTCGTCAAATGTTTCGTACCTGTTTGTCCATCGTTGTTCGGGGATGAACATGATTCCATATATCAAACCTTTATCTTCTCTGAATCTGGAAAGTGTAAAGGGAGTTGACTTTATCATAAAAAATAGATTTGAATCAATTATGTTCCCCTCCATATCGATGAATTCGCATTCAAGTCGATGAAAAACACTATTTCCTTTTTTTGTCGTATCGCCAACAAATGCTCTCATGAAGCAAGGTTGTTTGTAAGCGAGGTACATTGAGGCGTCTGTTGCAATATCTTTTCGTGGCTGCAGATAATATATCCACTCTGGGTTGCCTTCACTCATCGAGTGATACTGCTGTGCCTGTAATCTTGTAACATACGACAGACAAAAGACTGTTATATAAAAAGTAATCTGTTTCATAGTGTATAGTAATTTAATAATTTGTTGAATTTAGAGGCATAATAGTCATACTTGCCCCAATCGGGCATGAGAAGCTGTCTGTTATTGTCAGACTGTCCTTTACCTTAAAAACGACGTTGCCTCCTTCAATGACAGAGATTGGTCCACATGGTTCAGTAGGCACTACTGCGTTGCCAAGTACAATGTTTTGTGCACGTATATGCTCCTTGTTTAGTTCTGTATCTTGAATTGAGACTGTTGCATAGTAGTCTTTATCACTACGCCAAGGAGTGTACCCTGGTTTGGTTATTCCTATGTTGAACAATCCAACGTAATCAAAGAAATAACAGTTCCACTCACTAAACGGATATATATCAGTATAGTCTTGATTCTGGGTCGAGTAAATTATATCATTGCTTTCCATCATAATATTATAATGGGCTGTACTGTCATAATCACTCATATAAACTGTTCCCTGACAAATGAATATGTTGAAAGGGTCTATGCTATTTGTTGTGCTATTATATATAGTGAACTCGGCATCTCCCAACAAAGTTTGAGTTAACATTAGGAATCGTTCCTGACTATAATCTACGAATCCATAGCGATTGTCAAAATCACGTTTTGACTTATATATGATATTCCCGATATGTTTATTAGGTTCAGTTTGTAGGTGACGATAGAAATTTCCTATTAATTCTCTTGAAATACCCGGCTGGTTTTGGCCCTCTATTGTAGAGATATCTGGCCCAAATCCTTTATTGGATGCACCCCAAAAGGCAATGGTGTTGTTTTTGGCATTCAGTATTATTGCTTCACCTAATGATTGTGCCGATGAAAAGTCTGCTACATCACATGCTGGAGTTGTAATAATAGAGGCGGCGTACCCTTGCTGGATATTAGCAGTATTAACATCATAATAAGTAATAGAATCACTCATGCGCCAGCCAGTTTCTGTACCATGAGTATCAATGTTTATAAGATTATATCCAGGACTATTTGTTAATCTGCTTCTTAGAGTGATTTTCTTGAAATTCGAGTCATATAAGGTTGATACAGACATACCAGTCGTGAAATTCGTAATAATAGAATCACTCCAGTATTTGGTATCACTCATTCCGTTTTTGTTGCAAAATGCCTTACAACCTGCAAACAACGCACGATTATATGCAGCTGGATACCTCAATTCTCCACGTTCGTATCGGATAAGTTTGGAGGTATAGTTCTTTATTTCAGTTGAATTATGTGCAGGTAATCTGGACACATTAATGTATGGACGAAGATAAGTGCTATCGTCAGAGATGTTAATATATTCAGCGCCAATATATATATGTTCGCGAATTTCTGCAAACCTTCCATTGTTGCCATAATCCCAATTAAAGGAACCGTAGAATGAAGCGTAATAAAGATCAGAGGCAATCAGTTTCAATGAATCTTGTAGGTAATAAAATAATTCCGGATTACTATTGTGTGTAGGTGTATTGAGTGTTCTTGGAGCTACATAACGTGTAGGAACAATATTGACATCCCCTCCGAGTAATACATATTGAAGATTTTTGTTCTTCGACTTATATAAATCGGCAATGTACCATTTTATACGCTCAGTTGAGTCTGCTACATTGGAATATGTTTGATAAATGTCTTCCACTGCAGCGATTTTAACATTATATCCTTTTAAAGCTTTGTGTATAGCAAAATCTTTGAATGCAGGACGAAGAGAGTCTGCGGTTATAATGAGATAGTTCAGATATCCGTAATTATAGCGGATGGTGTCGCTGTAATTAATATATCCAGATGGAAAAGGTGATGACTGTGCCATTACTAAGTTTGGAATACTCATAAGGGATATTGTGTATATCCCAACCGCCACATGTCTAATTATTGTTGCTTTAATGTTCATAATCTCCTCTCTCCTTTCATTTTGCCTTTAGTTGCTTCTCAAGCTCCTCTATCTTTAAATTAAGCTCTTTTATTGATTGCAGTAGCAGAGGAATCATTTCTATATAGTTTATGCTTATGTGTTCATGCTCATCCTTGTAAATCAATTCCGGAAATGATTCTTGTATTGTGTTGTGGTCAATAGCATATCTAGTTGCTGCCATTTGAGTCACCACAGGGGTCACGTCTTCTGGGATGTATTCATCTAATGCTTCTGCCAATTGCTCTTGCTCAGCAGACCTTTTCTCTTGAACAATATCAGTGCTATTTATAACAAGAATAGGTTCCATCAGCATCAACTTTTGGGTTACATTGTTATCCCTTAAATTATCGCTTAGTGGTGTGATGGAAGAGGTTTCTGTAATCGGTGATTGACTAAGCAGTGTTCCATATGTAGCACCAATTGTTCGTACATCACCTATGAAATATCCTGCGTAAGTTCCTTCATAAGTAATAGATTCACTGCCTGATGAAGAACCGAGTATTCCGATATTATTAGTCCCAGAATAGGCGGGACTGCCAAATACTCCAATATTAGTTTGTGTGGAACCTCCCCCGACACTATGAATACCATAAGAACTTTGGTTAGTAGTAAAATAGGGGTTGCCATTCCATGCGACTCTTAAACCAGAAACGGTTTTGTTTGAACCGCACTCATTCATGATGAATAATCCTGTAGGTGTAAATGTTGTCGCCTTATTATTAATATAGATACCGCGCTTTTCGTTGGTCGCATTAAATGTAGAAGTGTACGATGAATTGCCAATTCCACCAACATTCAAAATGGATCCACTTGTGAGAGTTGTTCCTAATCCTACATGTCCGTCGTTGTCGACATGAATTTGAGCATGAACAGAAACTGTAGATGCAAGGATGATGATAAGAATAGTTGTGCTTTTGTTCATAATCATTGATATTGATAAGTTATATAATGAAAATTTGACTGGTTTTGTGCCTGCAAATATACTGTTTTTTTCTATTATGTTCAAATCATGAATAAATAATTACAAATATAGCTGTAATAATATGGAAAAATTATTCTTTTTGTAAAGTGGAGATTGCAATGGTAATAAAACAAAGGTTGCAACATGTGTTTGTTGCAACCTTTATCCGGATAGTTTGTTTTGGGGTGGAGGGTCGGACTCGAACCGACGACATTCAGAACCACAATCTGACGCTCTAACCAACTGA
>CAMVDC010000052.1 GCA_947166155.1 uncultured Prevotellaceae bacterium
GCGACCTCACTGTACATGTGAGCATCGACCCGAAAGCCAAGACCCTGACCGTGAGCGACCGCGGTATCGGCATGACAGCCGAGGAAATCGACAAGTACATCAACCAGATAGCATTCTCGTCGGCAGGCGACTTCCTCGACAAATACAAGGAAGATGCCAACGCAATCATCGGCCACTTCGGCCTCGGTTTCTACTCTGCCTTCATGGTGAGCGACAAGGTTGAAATCCTCACACGCAGCTGGCAAGAAGGCAGCAAAGCTGTGCGCTGGACGTGCGACGGAAGCCCTGAATACACCATCGAGGATGCCGAGCGCGCCGACCGCGGCACCGACATCATCATGCACATCTCCGACGACTGCAAAGAGTTTCTCGAGGAAAGCCGCATACAGTCGCTCCTCACCAAATACTGTCACTTCCTGCCTGTCAGCGTGGCATTTGGCAAGAAGAAGGAATGGAAGGACGGCAAGCAGGTGGAGACAGCCGAAGACAACATCATCAACGACACCGCCCCGCTGTGGACGAAGAAACCAGCCGACCTGAAAGACGAGGACTACAAGAAGTTCTATCGTGAACTCTACCCAATGAGCGACGAGCCACTCTTCTGGATTCACCTCAACGTCGATTTCCCATTCAACCTCACCGGCGTGCTCTACTTCCCTAAAGTGAAGAAAAGCATCGAACTGCAGAAAAACAAGATACAACTCTACTGCAACCAGGTGTTCGTGACCGACAGCGTGGAAGGCATCGTGCCCGACTTCCTCACACTGCTTCACGGCGTAATCGACTCGCCCGACATACCACTGAACGTAAGCCGCAGCTACCTGCAAAGCGACTCCAACGTGAAGAAGATATCGACCTACATCACCAAGAAAGTGAGCGACCGCCTGCAGTCAATCTTCAAGAACGACCGCAAAGAGTTTGAGCAGAAGTGGGACGACATCAAGATATTCATCCACTACGGAATGCTGACCGAGACCGACTACTACGACAAGGCAAAGAACTATGCCCTGCTGAAAGACACCGAGGGCAAATACTTCACCTACGAAGAGTATCAAAACCTCATCAAGGACAGCCAGACCGACAAAGACGGCACACTCATCTACCTCTACGCACAAGACCGCGATGCACAATACGCCTACATCGAGGCCGCACAGCAAAAAGGCTACAACGTGCTGATGATGGACGGTGAACTCGACGCAGCAATGCTCGGCCTGCTCGAAGAGAAGAACGAAAAGACACGCTTCGTACGTGTCGACTCCGACACAATCGACCGCATCATACGCAAGGACGATGCAGCCGACCAGACAGCACAGGCAGGTATCCTGACCGACATCTTCTCCACCCAGCTGCCAAAGATGGAAAAGACCGAGTTCCACGTTGAGTCGCAGGCCATGGGCGAGAATTCGGCACCAATAGTCATCACCCAGAGCGAATACATGCGACGCATGAAAGACATGGCTCGCCTGCAACAAGGCATGGCATTCTATGGCGAAATGCCCGACATGATGAACCTCGTGGTCAACACCGACCACCCACTCATCAAGACCATCAGCCAGCAAGGCGAAGAGGCCACTGCCGAGGCACTCAAACCTGTAGAAGCAGAAATCAAGGGCCTCACCGCACGCCGCGACGCCATCAACCAGTCGAACAAAGACAAGAAGTGGGACGAGATACCACAAGAGAGCAAAGACGAACTGAGCAAGACCGAGAAAGACATCGAAGCCCAGCAAGCCCGCCGCACCGAAATCATTGCCGATTACGCCAAGGACAACAAGGTGGTTCACCAACTCGTCGACCTCGCACTGCTGCAAAACGGCCTGCTCCGTGGCGAAGCTCTCACCAACTTCGTGCGCCGCAGCATCGAACTCATAAAGTAATCCACACAGTGCAACTACGACACTGCAATACAAAGCCCCCGCAGACAAATTGCGAGGGCTTTATCTATTTTTTTGCAGTTTTGTTTCTCCAATTAAGGAAAAAACACTAAATTTGCACGCTATTTTGTGCAGCTACGCCAAGCGAAGCCGCATCACAACCAAGAAACGTAAACTAAAAAAAACATAAGACAAATGGCAAAGAATCAAAAGACCAAAGTATCTGACCAGGCAATCGGGCTCGACATCCAGCTCAACAAGTCAGAAGCATTTCTCGAGAGAAACTGGAAAATAATTGTTGCTATCTTAGCAGCTGTAATCGTAGTAGTAGCCGGCATTTTCATCTACCGCAACTACATGTCGAGCCAAACCGAAAAAGCCAACGAGGCAATAGCCAAGAGCCAGGCTGCATTCGGCATGGAGCAATACGAACAAGCACTCAACGGCGACGGAGTCAACGAACTGGGATTCCTCAAAATCATCGACGAATATAGCGGCACAACTACTGCCAACCTTGCAAAAGCATACGCAGGACTGTGCTATGCCAACCTCGACCAGACGGCCGAAGCCATCAAGATGCTCGAAGATTTCGAACCACAGGACGACCAGATCATCTCGCCATCAGCCATCGCTGCACTCGGCAACTGCTACGTGAAGAACGGCGACACAAAGAAAGGCGCCGAGACTCTCGAAAAGGCAGCCAAGCGTGCCGACAACGATGCCGTGAGCCCTATTTTCCTCTTGCAGGCAGGCCAGCTCTACGAAAACCTCGAACAATACGACAAGGCAGTAGCAGCCTACAAGCAAATCAAAGAAAAGTATTTCCGCTCACAATTAGCCAACGACATCGACAAATACATCGAGCGTGCCACAAAATAACACTACTCTGGCAAGAGTCAGTGCCTCGAAGCCAAATCCTCAGGCATTTCTGTGTTAAGAGTTAGTGCCTCGAAGCCAGATTCCCAGGCATTTCTATGTTAAGAGTTAGTGCCTCGAAGCCAGATTCCCAGGCATTTCTATGTTAAGAGTTAGTGCCTCGAGGTTCCGCCTCGAGGAATAAACAATCCTACACAATGGCAACACGCAACCACAACCTCTCCGATTACAATATCGAAAGCGTGCCACCAGCACAAGGCATGAAAGTAGGAATCGTAGTGAGCGAATGGAACCAAAACATAACCGGAGCACTGCTGCAAGGAGCACTCGACACACTCAAGCGCCACGGAGTAAGCCCTGACGACATACACGTGGAGACCGTGCCCGGAAGTTTTGAACTCATCTACGGATCGCAACACATGGCAAAAAGCGGGGTCGACGCAGTAATAGCCATCGGATGCGTCATACGAGGCGACACGCCACACTTCGACTACATCTGCCAAGGCACCACACAAGGGCTGGCACACCTCAACGCCACAGGCAACACACCAATCATCTACGGCCTCATCACCACCAACGACATGGAGCAAGCGCTCGACCGATGTGGTGGACGACTGGGAAACAAAGGCGACGAATGTGCTGTCACGGCAATAAAGATGATTGCTCTATCAAGAAAACTAAGAAAATAATACAAGGCATTATAGGAGGCATACTACTCATGTACGTATGCCTCATAATGTTATTCAACATCCCATTCATTCAACGACAGATAGGAAGTTGGACTGCTGATGCATTGTCAGAACAGTTGAACACAAACGTCAGCATCGGCAACATACAGATTGGCCTGCCAAACCGAATAATCATCGACGACCTGTGTATCGACGACCAGCAAGGCAATCAAGCCATTAAAGCCGACCGACTGGCTGCAACCGTCGATATCCTGCCCCTGAGCCGAGGAAAAATAAGCATATCGAGCACTCAGCTATTCGGACTTACGGCAATCATCAACCGACCCACACCCGACCAACCCACCAACTGCCAATTCCTGCTCGATGCATTCAAGTCAGACACGACCGACACACAGAAATCCAACATCGACCTACGACTCGGCTCACTCATCGTGAGGCGCGGACACATCGCCTACGACGTCATGAGCGAGCCAGCGACTACTACACTCAATCCCAACCACCTCGACATCAAGGACATCGACCTCACCTTGTCGCTCAAAGCATTAAATGCCGACAGCATCGACCTCACCATCAAGCGCCTCAATGCCATCGAATCACACAGCAACCTCAGCCTACACAAACTGCAAGCACACATCAATGCCAACAACAGTTCCGCATTGCTCACAAAACTCGAAACCCAAGTGATGCAATCAGAGCTGAAGCTCGACACACTCGAGATACATTATCCCGACTACGAAAAAGACCACACATTCGCATTCCGCACTTCACAAGTGCAAGCAACACTGCTGGCATCCGACATAAAGCCATTCACCACCAAGGAAATCAACTTCGACTCACCAATCCTCGTCGAAGCCATCATTGATGGAACCGACAACCGCATCAACACCACCCCACTCCACATCTACACCGACAACGAAAACATACGGGCCGACATACAAGCCACCCTGCTCGACTGGCAGGAAAGCCACCCCGACATATCGGCCGACATCATGATTTCAATCGATGATGAGGGTAAACAAAAATGCATGAATCTTGCCGACATCGACACACAGACGAGCGACATCATCATGCGACTGGGGCAACTCGACTACACCGGCAAAGTCGATATCACATCGCAACAACAATCCACATCAGGAATCCTCACAACCGGTGCCGGCACAATCGATATCGACATCACCAACTATTCCGACATCAACCGGCTCGACGCCACAATCAATACCGAAGAACTCAATCTGGAACAAATAACGTCGAATCCAGACTTCGGCACCACCGCCATCATGCTGCAAGCTGATGTCAACACCGATAGCAAAAAGACGGCAGCAAGCATCATCAATGCCACACTCAGCAACTTCAACTACAAGGGCAATCAATACGACCGCATCACGGCCGACCTGCAACATCAAAACAACATGGTGACTGGCGAAGCAACAGTCAGCGACGATGCCCTCGCGGTCAATATCGCTGGAAGCTACGACAAACACTCCACAAACTTCGACGGGACACTCGACATCCGCGGTCTGAACCCACATGCCCTCAACCTCACCGACAAATTCCCAGGCGATGTGGTCGATGTCAACCTGCATGCCAACACCCACGGCACCAATATCGACAATATCACAGGCCTGCTCGATATCGACCAACTCACCATCACCACACCCGAACAGACATTGGCCCTCAGCAACACACAACTGAAAATAGCCGAAGCCGACGGAATGAAACAACTCGACTTCAGTTCCGAATTTGCTGACGCACACATCGAGGGCGACCTACATATCGAAACCATCGCAGATGCATTCGTAGCACAACTGTCTCAACACCTTCCTGCCATCACCGGACATTCAGCACCCAATACAAACAAGTTCAACTTCAAGGCACAAATCAGGGAGTCCGACATCCTGCATCACTACATCAACTACGACTACATCCCCACCTCGCCCATCAACATAAGCGGACACATCGATGCCCCCTCATCCACCATGCTGATTGACATCGATGCCCCCAGCATCTCTCACAACGACAAGCAGTACACCGGCACCCACATATCTGTCAACAACAATGTCGATATGCTCAGCCTTTCGGCATCGAGCAACCAAAGCGATGAAGACAACATCAACACCCGCCTGCTCTTCACAGCCGATGCTCACGACAATCAGTTGCAAACCCTGCTCAACTGGGACGAGACAACCACCAACAAGTCAAACGGCATGATATATGCCACAACGGCATTCACCGACAGCCTGGGCAAGATAAAAGCTGATATAGACCTACATAAGTCGCAAATCACCATCAACGACACCCTGTGGCAGGTACAGCCATCAACGGTATCGATATTTGATAAGCAGATTGATTGCAACAACATCAAGATAAGCAACGACAACCACTACATCGTACTTAACGGAACCATATCCGACAACCCGACCGACTCGCTCGTCGTAAGCCTCAACGACCTCGAGGTTGCCTATATCACCGAACTCATCGACTTCCATGCCGTGAGGTTCAAGGGCCAGGCATCAGGACAGGCTGTCATAAGTAATGTTTACGACGACATACACCTCGGAGCCGACATCACCATCCATGGCATGCATCTGCAGGAAGGGCGTTTGGGCACCGGTCACATACGTGCCGCCTGGGACAACGACATCGAGGGCATAAGAATCAACGGACACATCGTTGACAACTACAAACAACTCGACCGCACCACCGACATCGATGGATTTGTGTCGCCAAGTCGCAACGACCTCGACCTGGAAATATCGACCAACAACACCAACGCTGAATTCCTCAACGGTTTCCTCTCGTCGACATTCAGCAACATCAGTGGCAACACAAACGGGGTAATCCACATCATAGGTCCGCTCAACGACGTGAACCTCGTGGGCAACATTAGCGCCGATGTCAACATGACACTTCGTGCCACCAACGTGACCTATCATGTCAACCCACAAGACTCGATACACCTACGCAAATACGGATTCGACTTTATCAACACCCGGCTATCCAACCGCAAGTCGGGTACGGCAGTCGTCAACGGCACACTCGCACATCAGAACATGAAGAACTTCAAATATGACTTCGATATCAGTATGGACAACCTCACCATATATGATGAACACGAATTCAACTCCGACAAGTTCTATGCCACGGTATTTGCCGACGGAACGCTTGGCATTCACGGGTCCGACGGCCATCCGCTGCGCATGACAGCCGATGTGACCCCCACCCGAGGCAGCGTCTTTGCCTACGATGCAGCAACTCCCGATGCCATCACCTCGGGCAATTTCGTCACATTCCGCGACGTCACACCCATCGCAACTAAAAATGGCGACGCAACGCCTGACTCTACATCAACTTCCACACAAAACAACACCACCGCCGATACCCCGACCAACAACGAATATCAGGGCGACATATTCATGGACATAAGCCTACATGTCAACCCCGACTGCGAGATAAAGCTGCGCATGGACAATGTGGAAGACGGATATATGACCACCTATGGCAGTGGTACACTACTCGCACACTACCACAACAAAAGTCCATTCTCGCTCAACGGAATCTATCAGATTCATGGCGGACGCTACAAACTCTACCTGCAAGACATCATCTACCGCGACCTCGACCTGCAAGACGGTAGCAACGTGGTGTTCAACGGCAGTCCGTTCGATGCCAACATCCACCTCATATGCCACCACACCATACCGTCGGTACCATTGCGCGACCTCACTTCGGCAAACACTTTCAGCCAAAACAGCAAGGTGAAGGTGGTTTGTGTCATGGACATCACAGGCAAACTCGACAACATGAACTTTGCGTTCGACCTGCAACTGCCCAACGTGAGCGACGAGACACGGCAACTGGTCAAGAGCCTCATCACATCGGAGGAGGAAATGAACATGCAGATGATTTACCTGCTGGGACTTCAGCGTTTCTATACCAACGAATACGCCCGTGCCAACGGTGAATCAGGGTCAAACCAAGCTGTCAACACCCTGCTCTCGTCTACTTTGTCGGGACAAATCAACCAGATGTTGAGCAGTGTGATAGGCACCAACAGCAAGTGGAACTTCGGTACTGGCATCACAACGGGCGAGCAAGGATGGAACGACCTCGACGTAGAAGGCAACCTGTCGGGCAGCCTGCTCAACGACCGCTTGCTCATCAACGGCAACTTCGGCTATCGCGACAATGCCCTGACCAACTCGTCCAACTTCATAGGCGACTTCGATGTACGCTGGCGATTGAGCGAGACGGGCAATACATACATCAAGGCCTACAACCAAACCAACGACCGCTATTTCACCAAGGCAACGCTCAACACCCAGGGAATAGGCATCACCTACCAGCGAAACTTCGACTCGTGGAAGGCGCTATTCCGTCGGAAGATGAAGGAGGAGGCCGAGAAAAAGAAGAAATAAGGGAGGCAAAGAAAGCAAAGCCCGACTCTATCGGGTTCTATAGCCTCTATTCAAATATAAAACAAACAAGACAATATACACCATCTATAACACATCAACGACATGCAGTACGGATTTGTAAAAGTAGCATCAGCAGTACCCATGGTTCACATCGGTGACTGCAACTGGAACACACGTCAGATTGAGAGTCTCATCGTGAGGGCCGAGGGAAAAGGAGTGGAAATCATCTGTTTCCCCGAGCTGAGCATCACCGGCTACAGCTGTGCCGACCTCTTTCATCAGCAACAGCTCATCGACAGTTGCGAGAATTCACTTTTCCGATTGCTCGATATCACACGTTCGCTCAACATTGTTGCCATCGTAGGCATGCCACTACGTGTGGGAACCACAATGTTCAACGTGGCTACCGTCATCCACCACGGCAAGATTATAGGCATGGTGCCTAAATCATATATCCCAAACTACAAGGAATTCTACGAGAAGCGATGGTTCACATCGGGCATCAACATCGACACCGTCACCACCCTGTGCGCACAACAAGTCCGACTCTGCCGCAATCAGGTATTCAACATCGGCAGTTGCACATTCGGCATCGAGATATGCGAAGACCTATGGGCACCCATACCGCCAAGTTCCACACTTACATTGCAGGGTGCCGACATCATATTCAACCTCTCGGCTACCAACGAGGTGGTGAGCAAACACGCATACCTCAGTCAGTTGCTGTCGCAGCAGTCGGCACGTTGCATTTGCGGATATGTATATACCTCAAGCGGATTTGGAGAGTCGTCGACCGACCTCGTGTTCACAGGCAACGGCATGATATACGAAAACGGACACCTGCTGAACGAAGGCAAACGCTTCGAGATGAACGAGCAGCTCATCATGTCGGAAATCGATATCGAATATCTGCGCAACACGCGCCAAGGCAATATCACATTTGCCGACTCTGCCATTGCGGCTCCTGCCGTCAACGTTGTCGGCATCAACGACACCGACTCTGCTCCGCAACACTTATCACAACTCACACGCACTATCGACCCAAGTCCGTTCGTTCCCAAAGGCGAGAAACTATCACAGCGCTGCGAGGAGATTTTTGCCATTCAGGTAGCAGGCCTTGCACGCCGTGTCGCTCAAATCAATGCCAAGACATTGGTGGTAGGCATCTCGGGCGGTCTCGATTCCACTCTGGCACTGCTTGTATGTGCCAAGACCATCGACTCACTGTCGCGTAGCCGCAAGGACATAGTGGCCATCACCATGCCCGGATTTGGCACCACCGACCGCACCTACAACAACGCCATGAGCCTCATGCAGTCGCTCGGTGTCACAATTCGCGAAATATCTATCCGCGAGGCATGCATACAGCATTTCAGCGATATCGGTCACGACATCAACGTCCACGACGTGACCTACGAAAACTCGCAGGCACGCGAACGTACACAGATTCTCATGGATGTGGCCAACGAGACTGGAGGCATCGTGGTAGGTACGGGCGACCTCTCTGAGTTGGCACTCGGATGGGCCACATACAATGGCGACCACATGTCGAACTACGGGGTGAATGCATCAATACCAAAGACCCTCGTACGACATCTCGTCAGTTGGGTGGCACAGACCAGTGTCGACGAGGCATCGCGCACCACATTGCTCGACATCGTCGATACCCCCATCAGTCCCGAACTCATACCAGCCGACGAGAACGGCAACATACAACAGAAGACCGAAGACCTCGTAGGGCCCTACGAACTTCACGACTTCTTCCTCTATCATTTCGTGCGCAATGGCTTCCGTCCGTCGAAGATTTTCTTCCTTGCACAGCAAGCCTTTGCTTCGTCATCCTACTCCGACGAGACCATACTGCATTGGCTCCGCACCTTCATCCGTCGATTCTTCACCCAGCAGTTCAAGCGCTCGTGCATGCCCGACGGTCCCAAGGTGGGTAGCGTGAGTCTTTCGCCACGTGGCGACTGGCGCATGCCAAGCGATGCAACAGCCGACGAATGGCTTCGCGACCTTGACAACATCCAACCCTAAACGTCAACCCTACGCATGAAGTCAATTCTCGACCAGACCTACAACACCTTCGATCCCGACCGATTCAAGGCTGTCGACCCCTGCGGCACTGTCTACGAACTCATGGAGCATACCGACAACCAGATGGACATCGAAGTCGGTGCCTTGTTGGTGGCTATGATTAGCTGGGGTTCGCGCAAGGTGATAGTACCAACAGCGCGCCACATGTTGCGCGACGAGATGCAATGGCATCCGGCTCGTTTCGTCATGAATGGTGACTACGAGCACTCCTATCTCGATGCCAAGAACCAATGCGTATATCGCACCCTCAATGTTCCAACCTTCCGCCTTGTGTGCCACAATCTCAGGCAGCAACTCCAGGGATACGACACTATGGAAGCGCGACTCAATGGTCTGACAGCCAAGGAAGCAATCTCCGAGATATGTTCGTGGCTTGCTCCAGCCCGTCTTGGTTCTATGCCTGCCTCGGCATGTAAGCGGGTGTGTATGTTCATGCGTTGGATGGTGCGGCGCGAAAGTCCCGATTTCGGTCTATGGACCTCACGTCCGCAGCACGACCTATATGCCGTGATGGATACCCACGTATGTCAGCAGACCATGAGCATGCTCCACCACAAGCGCCCGACATGGGCTGCATGTGAAGAACTCACCGCCATATTCCGCCAGTGGGACCCCATCGACCCCCTCCGCTACGACATCGCGCTCATGACATTGGCCGATAAGCCCCTCACCCCTACTCCTCCCAAGGAGGGAAGACACGCGAAAGGAGGGAGCAAGAAATCTTAGAGCTCCGAGTATTCCGAGAGCTCCGAAAACTCTGAGAACTCCGAGCTCTCCCAGCTCTCCCAACACCCGCTATTCATTATTAATTATTCATTACCCCAACCACCCGCTATTCATTATTAATTATTCATTATTATTTTCCCCATGCCAACAGTAGACGACAAGAAAGTGATATTCTCGATGGTGGGAGTATCGAAGACCATACAGCAGAACCAAAAGCAAGTACTCAAAAACATATACCTCTCGTTCTTCTACGGAGCCAAGATAGGTATCATAGGCCTCAACGGAGCAGGAAAGTCCACACTCATGAAAATCATTGCCGGTATCGACCAACAGTATCAAGGCAATGTGGTGTGGAGTCCTGGCTACACGGTGGGCTACCTGCCGCAGGACCCACAACTCGACCCCACCAAGACGGTGAAGGAAAACGTGATGGAAGGTGTGCAAAGGGTGTATGATGCATTGCGCGAATACGACGAGATAAATACCAAGTTCGCATTGCCCGAATACTACGAAGACCCCGACCGCATGGAGCATCTCATGGCTCGTCAGGCCGAGATTCAGGACATCATCGACTCTACCGACGCATGGAACATGGACAGTAAGCTCGAGCGTGCCATGGATGCCCTCCGCTGTCCGCCTGCCGACTGGTCGGTCGAGAACCTCTCGGGCGGTGAGCGCCGTCGTGTGGCATTGTGTCGCCTGTTGCTTCAGCAGCCCGATGTGCTACTGCTCGACGAGCCTACCAACCACCTCGATGCCGAGAGCATCGACTGGCTCGAGCAACACCTGCAGCAATACGAGGGCACGGTCATTGCCGTGACCCACGACCGCTATTTCCTCGACGATGTGAGCGAATGGATTCTCGAACTCGACCGCGGCGAGGGTATACCCTGGAAGGGCAACTATTCGTCGTGGCTCGAACAGAAATCGATACGCATGGCACAGGAGGAGAAGACCGAAAGCAAGCGCCGCAAAACCCTGGAACGCGAACTTGAATGGGTGCGCATGGCGCCACGGGCACGCCAGGCTAAAGGTAAGGCGCGTCTTAACTCCTACGACAAACTGCTCAATGCCGACCAGCGCGAGCGTGAACAGAAGCTCGAGATATTCATCCCCAACGGACCTCGACTTGGCAACAAAGTGATTGAGGCTCAACATGTGGCCAAGGCCTTTGGCGACAAGACACTGTTCAGCGACCTCAACTTCAATCTTCCGCCCAATGGCATCGTGGGGGTTATAGGGCCAAACGGAGTAGGAAAGACCACGCTCTTCCGCCTCATCATGGGACTTGAGACACCCGATGCCGGCACTTTCGATGTAGGCGAGACGGTGAAACTGAGTTATGTCGACCAGCAACATCAGGACATCGACCCATCGAAGACCGTGTATCAGGTGGTAAGCCAGGGCAACGAGACCCTGCGTCTTGGCGGCCGCGAAGTGAACGTGCGTGCATACCTCAGCCGCTTCAACTTCAGCGGAGCCGATCAGGAAAAGCTCTGCGGAGTACTATCGGGTGGTGAGCGCAACCGCCTGCATCTGGCCATCGCCTTGAAGCAGGAGGGCAATGTGTTGCTGCTCGACGAACCTACCAACGACATCGATGTCAACACCCTGCGTGCACTCGAGGAAGGTCTCGACTCGTTCGCCGGTTGTGCTGTCATCATCAGCCACGACCGCTGGTTCCTCGACCGCATCTGCACACATATCCTCGCCTTCGAGGGCGACGGCAACGTGGTGTTCTTCGAAGGGTCGTATACCGACTACGAAGCCAATAAGGCCAAACGCCTGGGGCTAGAAGAGCCGCGACGCATTCACTATCGCAAACTTATGGAATAACAACGACAAACAACAATCTATGAACCTACACTCAAACAAAGCGATGAAAAAACAACTAAGCATCCTGTTCTGCATAGCCACATGCCTTGCTATAGGCATCTCGTGTGGTAGCGACGACGATGACAGCGGAATCATATTCAACGGAGTGAAGCCTGGAGCCTACGAGGCACGCCTCGAAGTGCCACGGCTGCAAAACAGCGGCACAGTGTTCATACACCACAGCACCAAGGTTGGTGCCGACTCGGTCATGACATACTGTCTTGAATACAACCTATCGAAGAACCACTCACGCTGGGTGGCCTTCCGTTTCGACGGCAAGACACGCGGCATCGGTAGCGGTCGTTCCGATGCATGGGCCGACGACCCGAAACTCGACAGCTACTACCACGTGGGTGCAGGTTACTTCAACGGCGGCAACCGCGGACATATCTGTGCATCCTACGACCGTCAGTATAGCAAGGAGGCTAACCGCCAGACGTTCTACATGACCAACATGTCGCCCATGAACGGGTCGTTCAACTCCAACTACTGGACAGCCTTCGAGCAGTATGTTCAAGAGAAAGGTCGTAGTGCCAACTTTGCCGACACGCTCTATGTGGTGAAGGGTGGCACAATAGCCAACGGAATGACCCAAGGCACGGCTGTGAGCAGTTTTGGCAAGAGCATCGTGATACCCAAGTATTACTTCATCGCCCTTCTCCGATTCAAGGGAGGCAGCTACAGCTCAGTAGGTTTTTGGGTAGAGCACAACAACCACGGCTACAAGAACAGCAGCGCCCCCCGCAGTGTGATAGGCGATTGTGTAGTAAATATTGACCGCCTCGAACAGCTCACCGGCATCGATTTCTTCCACAACCTGCCCGATGGCATCGAGCAAAGCATCGAGAGCGAAGACATCGAAACCCTCAGAAACTTGTGGAATATATAGGAAAGCCTAGGAGGGCCTAGGAAAACCCAGGAAAACCTAGGAAAACCTAGGAGAACCTAGGAAAGCCTAGGAAAACCTAGGAACCCCTATCCCCCCCCCAAAAAAATTTATTAACCCCCAATAAAACCTAAAACTATGGAATATAATACCAAAGGGAAGGTGTTGAAGAAAGCTGTGGTGTGGCAGGATTTGTATTTCTATCGCAAGAGCGATGCGCTCTATCAGCTTACTGTGCAGTTTTGCCGGCGGTTTCTCCCTGCTCATGGCGACCGCACTGTCGACCAGATGATTCAGGCAGCCCGTTCGGGGAAGCAGAATATCGTGGAAGGCAGCGAGGACGGACAGACGAGCTCTGAGATGGAGATAAAACTGATGAATGTGGCTCGTGGCAGTTTGCAGGAACTGCGGGCCGACTATGTAGATTATCTCAATACCCACCATTTGTCTTTATGGGATGTAGCGAGCGAACGCCAGCAGCGGCTTCGCGATTTCTGTCACACCCACAACGACTACTCCGACTACTCACCCTTCGTCGAAAAGATGAGCGACGAAGAGATGGCCAACATGGCCCTGACCCTATGCCACCAGACCGACAAGATGATGTGTGCCTATATCGAGCATCTTGAATCACGATTTGTGAAAGAGGGAGGCATCAAAGAGCGGATGCACAAAGCCCGCACCGGCTATCGCGAAGCCCAAGACGCCCACATGCAAGCCCTGGAAGCCGAAAACGCCGCACTAAAACAAAAAATCCAGCAGTTGGAGGAAGAACTGAGGAGAAGCAGGAGGGAATAGGAAAGCCTGGGAAAAACGAGGAAAGCCTAGGGGAGCCTAGGAAAACCTAGGAAAACAGTCCGAGCCGCTCGGACTGACAGTTTTCAACGCTCGGACTGACAGTTTTCAACGCTCGGACTGACAGTTTTCACCGCACGGACTGTTTTGAGAGAAGGTCTTTATATGGATGTAAGCTGCCTTGCAGCTTCAAGATATGCTCGCTCCGCTCGATATGACAAAATGGGGAGGCTCTACAAAAAAGGGGAAGGTGTTACAAAAAAGGGAAAGCCTCTACAAAAAAGGGGAAGGTGTTGCTAAAAAGGGGAAGCCTCTACAAAAAAGGAAAACTTCTAAAAAAGGATAAGGCTCTGCTAAAAAAGGAAAAGAAAGGGTAAAGACAAGAAAGCACCGGGCATTACCCACACATTAATTATATACACGCGCACCCGTGAGGACGTTGCACACCGAGGGGAGGATGGTTTTGAGTATGCGATAGGCGACGAGGCAGAGCAGGATGGTGATGAGGGGTACGAGTATATAGAACAAGAACGTGAGCAGCGAGTGGTCGGCCCATGGGAGGAGGGTATATACGACACGGGCGATGTCGGACATGACGATGTTGTGGAGGGCGAAGATGAAAAACACGGCTCCGGCTGAAATGCCGATACGCTGTGTGAGGCGGGTTGTAGGTTGGCCCACTCGGGCCGCTACTGCCCACACGGCAGCAATGCCCACCACGATGCCGAGGTTGTGGATGCAAGGATTGAGGGGATGGGTCTTGGTAGCGAGGTCGAGCACCGCAATCGCCACATATATCGCCACCAGGGCTACACGACGACCAGTGAGAAACGACATGAAGTCGATGCGCCGCAAACTGAGCCATGCACCCAGGGAGAAGAAGAAGAGGGCAGCGACGGTGTAGGTGAAGACCTGGAAGGCCGAGGTATTGAACAGCGGGATGTCGGCACCATGAACGACCTGTATCGTGGTCCATGCCTGACATACATACCACACGACCCCTACTGCCACTACATACCACACACGGGCCTTGAGAATGAGCCACCTGACAAGCGGCGAGAGCAACACCACGATCATGAGGTCGCGCACGAACCACAGCGGCACATCGGCCGGGAATACCGACAGGGCATGGGTGCCCACCTGGTCGAGGTAAACGACGAATCCGTTGGTGGCATTGCTGTAGGACAGGGTGTTGAGCAACCGCATGAGAGAAAAGCGGAACTCGACACCACCATCGCCCCCAGCATCGAGCAGTCGCATAAGCAGGATATGGAATGTCAGCCAGGCAACGGCCATGAGGTTCCAAAGGACATAAGGGATGAAGAGCGAGCGGAACCGACGACGCAGTTTGGCTATGTATTCATGACATGAAAAACTATCGGCCGAGCGAAAGAACAGGTAGCCCGACACGACATAAAACAAAGGCACGGATAAGCGCGCCACGACTTCGCTCACCATCTCGACCGCATACCACACCCACGCAGCCACCCCGACGAAGCAAGGACGGCCCTGAATGGTGAGTTCGTTTTCGACCACGTTGAAGTGGATGAACACCACTGCTACGATGAGCGGAAAACGCAGCAACGATATGGTTTGCGATACCGACATATTTATGAATAATCCAGCAAAGATACAGAAGTGTTAACTGCCTGCAAAGATACAAACAAATGTCGAGATAAATGTGTGTGTGATGCATAAAAAGCATCAAGAAACATTAAAAAAAGTTTATCAAAGGCAAATAATCGGCATTTATCAATTGCCATGTGTCGATTATTTACTAACTTTGCATCGAATTTGGATTGTTATGAACAAACATTTAGTAATCATACCCCTCACCGCCGCCTTGCTGCTCGTGTCGTGCAACAGCTACAACAACGTGTTGAAAGCCGACGACTACGACTACCGCTACGAGGCAGCCAAAGAATATTATACCGCAGGCCAATACGTGAGGGCCTACCAACTGCTCGAGGACATGGTGTTGCTGATGAAAGCCACCGACAAGGGCGAGGAATCGCTCTACATGCTGTCGATGTGCTACTACAACATGAAGGACTATGAGACCGCAGGCATGTACTTCGAGCGATACTACAAGAGCTATCCCAAAGGCACATACACCGAACTGGCACGATACTATGCAGGCAAATCAGCCTACCGCCAGTCGCCCGACTCGAGGCTCGACCAGACATCGACCATCGCAGCCATCAACCGCCTGAAGGAATACCTCGACATATACCCCAACTCCGAACGCCGCGAGGAAGTGACCGACATGATCTACCAACTGCAAGACAAGCTGGCATTCAAGGAGTATGAAGCCGCCAAGCTCTACTACAACCTGGGCAGCTATTCGGGCAACTGCATATTCGGAGGCAACAACTACGAGGCAAGCATCATCACAGCCGAAAACACACTGAAGCTATACCCCTACACCCAATACCGGGAAGAAATCATAATGCTGATGCTCAGGGCCCACTACCAGCTGGCACTCAACAGCGTGGAGTCGAAAGCCGAAGAGCGATACCGCCAAACCATCGACGAATACTTCGGATTCAAAAGCGAGGTTCCCGAAAGCAGATAAATGAAGGGGGCCGACAAGATC
>CAMVDC010000053.1 GCA_947166155.1 uncultured Prevotellaceae bacterium
ACTCCGACGCAGGAAGGAGGAGCATATCTTGAAGCTGCAACGCAGCTTACACAATGTAAAGTGCTTTGCACTTTTAAGATACCTTCAGTATCAATCAGTTTCTTTCCCCCTCGCCCCCCCTGGGGGGAGCCTTCACTTCGTTACGTTGGGATGACGATATAGGTAGGTTGTGCTACTTATGAGGGTTGTGATAGTGCGCGTGTTTCATTGCTGGCATCCTATATCATCTGTATCATGTGCTTAAACATGTTTGTCAGGCAGTAATGGTTGAAAGTATTATTTTAGTATAGCAGAAACTGCATTCAGATGATGTGGTTGATAGACCAAAAGCAGAAGGCATCCTCACAAAGTGGGATGCCTTCTGCCTTATTGATATGATTTATGTCGTTGAAAATGCTGCGGTGTGGTTTGACTGCTGCAGCACTTCGTAGCTGCTGATTAGAAGAACTTGTAGCGGCGGTCAACAACCTTGGCTTGGAGGTAGAGGGTCTGGATGAGGCTGCTAGCTGCTACGCGCAGGTTGTTCTGCGACAGTTGCTCCTCTTCTGCCTTGGCGTCGAACTTGTCGGCTGTCTTGTTCTTGTTGAGCACTTGCAGCATGTATGCACCGCTTGTGCCCTTGATTGGGCCTACTACTTCGTTGGCTTTTGCCTTGGCAGCAGCGGCGCTTACGAGTGGTTCGTAGGCTACGGTGCTACGTACGAATGCTGGTGAGTCGAATGTGATGTGGTTTACTGTATCGAGTTCTGCACCCTTGCTCTTTGCATCGGCAATGGTCTTCACGCCTTCGAGTTGCTGTGCGAGTTGTGCCACTTTCTTCTCGTTGAGGATTTGAGTCTTGAGGTCGTTCTGCAGTTTCTCGAATGAGCGGTAGCCTTTCTGGTTTACTTGGTTGAGGATGACTACGAGCAGGTGATCGTTGTCGCCACATTCGTAGAGCTTGCTCACATCGCCTGGCTTGGCTTCATCGAATACCCACTTGAGGGCTTCACGGCTGTTGTGAATGCCTGCCACGTTGTGTTGTGATGAAGTCACGTCGGGATATTCCATCACGTTGTAGCCTTCGTTCTGAGCGTTCTCAATGATTTTGTCGCTGGTGTTGTTTGCAGCGAGGAATGAGTTGAACTTGTTGTAAGCTGCGTTGTAGGTTGCATCGGAGAAGTTGAGGGGCTTTACGATTGCTGCCACGTTGTACTTCTCGATTGGGTTGCGACGGTCGAGCACTTGCATCAGGATGTTGTATCCGTTAGAGAGGGTGAGTTTCTTGATTTCACCGTTAGGGATAGAATAGAGTGTGTTGATGATGAGTGCGTTGTCGGCGTCCATTGTGCCATACTGATACTCGGCTGTTGTTACCCAAGTGCTGTCGGTTGGTTGGTTGTACTTCTTTGCCATTTCAGCAAATGTAGCTCCGTTGCTGATAGCCTGCATGATGCTGTCGGCCTTTGCGAGCGAAGCAGCTGCATCTTCACCACCCACAGCGATTGTGCGGTAGAGCACGCTGTCGGCTTCTGTCTTCTTGTCGAGCAGGCGTACGCTGAAGTATGAGTTGGTTGCTGCGTCGTATTGTGGTTCGGTGGTTTGTCCTACACTCATGCTGTCGAGCAGGTTGGCAATCATTGCTGGGAATGCATCTTTCTTCTTCAGGATGTCGGTATAGGGTGTTACACTTGTGTACTGACGTGTCACGTTGCCTGCTGCTGTGTTGTTTGCTGCAGCTGCGAGTTTCTCTTTGGCTTCAGCCATCACTTCTTCGGCTTCAGCACGGTCGGCATCGGATGGGTTGACAGTGACGTCGATGTATTTGATGTCGCGTGTCTCGACCATCTGCACGTATTTCTCTTTTTCTTCGTTGTACTTAGCCTTGATTTCAGCATCGGTCACTTCGATCTTGTCGTCGCTGATGAGCGAGAGGGGCATTGTGGCGAGCACTACGTCGGTCTCGTTGGTGCGGTTGTTGAAGCTGAGTTCAGCCTCTATGGGGTTTGACATGAGTGCCTTTGAAAGCAATACCTGATACTTCTGAAGCAGATACTGGCTACGTATTTGCTTTTGTGCAAACATGTAGTACTTGTATGTCTTCTGATATACATCGGGTATTTGTGCGCCCGAGTTCTTGAGTTGGTTGTATTCGTTGATGAACGACTGCACGAGGCTGTAGTCGTAGCGACCGGTCTGCTGGTTCATGAACAGTGGCACGTTGAGCATCTGGCTCTGTCCGTTCTGTATGATTTCGGCCACTTCCTGGTCGGTGACAGTGAGTCCGAGTTCGTCACACTGCTTCTGAATCAGGGCGTTTTGCACCATTGTCTGCCATGCTTCGTCCTTCACTCGGTTGAGCTCGTCCTCACCGCTCATGCTTTGTCCGCTGGTGATTTCGTAGTAGCTCTGCAGTTCATCGATCTGTTTCTGATAGTCTTGGATGTTGATGTCTTTGCCGTAAATCTCGGCTACCACTTGCTGGCTCTGCTGGAAGAGGCTCTGTCCGCCTTTCACGAAGTCGCCAGCAACGAAGAGGAAGAGGGCTACTGCTATTGTTGTCACGAGTAGCACTCCATGTTTTCTGATTTTTCCTAATGCTGCCATAGTTTTATTTGTTATTTTTTTTCTTAATTCTACGTGTGTGTTTCTGCCTGCTTGCGTGTCGACATGCCGACTTATAGTAAGTCGTATGTCCGCAAAAAGCGCACAAAGTTAGTTATTTTTTTTTAATTATGGCTTATGAAAGTGAATAATTTTACGTCTGTGGTGTGTTTTGTGAATTTTAATTTGTATCTTTGCAGTCTACATATGACAAAAATGATGTTAGATATGAAATGCAGACTTTTGATTATTGCTTGCATGCTTTCGGCTGCATCGCAATTGATGGGACAGGAATTTCGTGGTCACTACCTGAACCAGGAATATAAGATTCGTTTTGAACTCAACCTCGACAGTGCAGCTATCGAGGTTCCGGGATTGCCCGACGACCGATGCTATGGTTTCCTGCAAGGCAACCTAAACGGCACATGGATTGTGCTCAAGGTGATAAACCGAAAGGAGGGGAAGGCCACCGTGAGGTGTGCATGCGACAACGGCAGCGACGGACAGACACTGGAACTGGCCCTGAAGGGCGACAGCATACTGACCATGCGCCAGACGGGAGATGCAAACATCAAGACCATCGAGGGACGCAAGTATGTGAAACTGCCAAAGGTGGTGGAATTTAAGAAGTGAGCCACTTCATAACGCTTGAAATATCATTATCCCACCCCTCATGCGAAGCGGGGTTTTATATAATATAATAATGTGTAACCCACACTTAACAGATTGATTGATGACAGAACTTGACGAGACCATGTTTAACGCCCCGCAGATGGAGGCCATACGCTATCAGGACGGACCGTCGCTGGTGGTGGCAGGTGCGGGGTCGGGCAAAACTCGTGTACTCACATATAAGATTGCATATCTGATAGGACAGGGATTCCGGCCGTGGAACATATTGGCACTCACATTCACCAACAAGGCGGCAGGCGAGATGAAAGCCCGCATCGCACAGGTGGTGGGCGAGGAAATGGCACGCCGGCTGTGGATGGGTACCTTCCATTCAGTCTTCCTGCGCATACTGAGGGCCGAACTGCCGCTGCTCGAGGAGAGCGACCCGCTGTGGTTTCCACACAATTTCACCATCTACGACCAAGACGACAGCAAGAGCCTGGTGAGGTCCATACTGCACGAAATGCAACTCGACGACAAAACCTACCGTCCCGGAACTGTTCAGGGACGTATCAGCGACGTGAAAAACAGGTTGATGGGTGCCGAGGAGTATGCGGCTTCGGGTGCATGGTATGAATACGACATGAAGAACAACATGCCACTCATGCGCGATGTGTTCATGCGGTACCAACAGCGATGCCGACGTGCGGCTGCCATGGATTTCGACGACATACTGATGTTCACCTACAGGCTATTCGACCAACATCCCGAAATTCTATCAAAGTATCAGCAACGGTTCAGCTATGTGCTGGTCGATGAGTATCAGGATACCAACTTCGCACAACACCAAATCATACTGCAACTGGCTGCACTGCCGCCACACAGGGTATGTGTAGTGGGCGACGACGCTCAAAGCATCTATTCATTCCGCGGAGCCAACATCGACAACATCCTGGGATTCAACAACGCATACCCCGACTGCAATGTAAGGCTGTTCAAACTCGAGCAGAACTACCGCTCGACACAAAACATCGTCAACGCAGCCAACAGCCTCATCCACAAGAACCAAGGGCAGATACACAAAGAGGTGTTTTCGAAAAACGAGTCGGGCGACAAGATTCATGTATGCGAAGCCTACTCCGACATCGAAGAGGCACAAATCATAGTCAACACCGTAAAACGGCAAATGCGACAGTCGAACATACAGCCTGCTGACATCGCAGTGCTATATCGCACCAATGCCCAAAGCCGTGTAATCGAAGAGGCAATGCGCAAGGCTGCCATACCCTACAAGGTCTATGGCGGAGTTTCGTTCTACCAGCGCAAGGAAGTGAAAGACGTGATTGCCTACATGCGACTGGCCGTCAACCCGCACGACGAGGAGGCACTGAGGCGAGTGATCAATACTCCTGCACGAGGAATCGGTGCAACGACGATGGCAAAGATAAGCAGTGCTGCCTTGACGGCAGAGGAGAGCCTGTGGACAGTCATCAACGATGTGGCCAAATACGACATTGGCATCAACCGCCGCACCATCGACAAACTTGCTGCATTTGCATCAATCATTCAGACTTTCATCAACAAGGCCGATGACGAAGATGCCGAGACACTCGGCCGACTCATATTGACCGACAGCGGACTGCAAGCCGAGATATTTGCCGACACATCGCCCGAAGGACTTTCACGACAAGAAAACATAAAGGAACTGGTCGTAGCGCTTCACGATTTTGTAGAAATACGACGGGAAGAAGGAAACGAGAATGTAGGCATTGCAGAATATCTGAGCGAAGTGGCACTTATGAGCGACCAAGACCGCGATGCATCGGATTCCGACAACGGACGAGTGACACTCATGACCATACATTCAGCCAAAGGACTTGAGTTCGACACCGTGGTGGTGGCAGGATTGGAAGAGAACCTGTTCCCCAACCAAATGTCGATGAACTCGCCGCGCGAAATGGAGGAAGAACGACGTTTGTGCTATGTGGCCATGACACGTGCCAAACATCACCTCTATCTCACATACGCTCGAAGCCGTTATCGTTTCGGGCAGATGGAGTTCTCGAATCCCAGCCGTTTTGTTTCCGACATCGACCACCAATATCTCACGTTTAAGAATGAAAAACAAGAGCGTAGCATGTTTGGCAACAGTGACAGAGGCGGTATGAAACGCTTCGATTTTAGCGAATTGAGCAGTGACAGAGGTGGCGCGAAGCATTCCGACTTCGGCGAGATCAAACGCCTCACCACACGGCCGGGAGCACAGCAACTCCGTCGCCTCATTATTCCCGAAGGTACTCGTGGCGATTTCCAAAACCCTCCATCTGTCACATCTGCCAAGACATCGGGTGGACAAGCCGTAGAGGTAGGCAAACATATCGTGCACGAGCGATTCGGGCGTGGACTTGTCACTGCAATCGACGGCTCTGACGACAACTGCAGAATGACAGTCAAATTTGAAAACACAGGGGTCAAAGTACTTATGCTCAAGTTCGCACACTTTGATGTCGAGGATTGAGTGCACAATACTACTGTTTTGCTCGACTGAAAGACTGATGACGTGCTGATATTGCACCATAAAAGACAGTGAACAAACTATCATAGTTGATGAAAGTAAAAATGATTCTACTTTCGTTGCAAGAGGCAGAGAGTCCCTATTGGCGCCCCATTAATATTCTCTGTTTCCGTCGCTGGGTTTAGCCACACTGGCAGCATACTTCAGCGATGACGATGAAGTGGAAATCGTTGACCAATGTAGAACGACTTACGCTCGACGTCGAGCCCGACCTGGTGTGCATACAAGTGTATTTGACCAATGCCTACCGTGCCTTTAGCATTGCCAATAGCATTGCCGACAGCTACCGACAGAGAGATACCAACGTGGCCATGGGTGACTTGCATGTCACGTCGTTGCCCAACGAAGCAGCCCTGCATGTTGATACTACGTTCAGGTGCTTTTCTATATACGCTCAAGTGCTTTTCTATATACGCTCAAGTGCTTTTCTATATACGTTCAGGTGCTTTTCTATATACGTTCAGGTGCTTGTCTATATACGCTCAAGCGCTTTTCTATATACGCTCAAGTGCTTTTCTATATACGTTCAGGTGCTTTTCTATATACGTTCAAGTGTTTTTCTATATATCTTCAACGACTTTCATATAATTCTTTCTGTGTTATTCGCTGTGGTTGCATGCCGAGGTGAAGGCACATTGGCATACTTACTCACTGGCATTCCACATGATGAGTGTGTCGGGTGTTGTGGGGTGGGGCGGTTGATGCTCTTCGCCCATAGGGAATGCTCCGGCCGAAGAGTGGATGAGATAGTCGGTCATCTGTTCGTTTGAGCGGAAGTTGTAGCCTTCGAGGTCGTGCTCAATGCCGTCGACTTTCATATATGCAGGCGAATGTATGACGTGTGCGTTCATGTCCCAATAGAGCAACGACGTCTTGAAGGTCTCGCCTTTGAGGTTTTTCACAACCACACGTCCGTGTAGTTCCCATATGCGTTGTTGTGGGAAGTAGTATGCGGTGTCGCAGTTGATGAATGCATCGACATGAAACTGATTGTCGAATTTCTCGAGAAACAGTCCTTTCATGAATGTCCAGCGCGGCGGGTCGGTACGGTCGTAGACATACCAGTCTTCGGCTATGATTTTGTAGCGTATGATTCCGCTGTCGGATATGAGTGTGCTGACTCCGTAGGTGCGCAATACCGGCAGGCTGTCGCGCATGTTGTCGTCGCTTGTGGCGACATTGGTTTCGTCTTGACACGATAAAAGTCTCATGAGGCAGAATAGCCCCATGAGACATATCATTGGTGTTTTCAGACTTGACCGATGCATTATTCGTTGCTTTATCTCAGTCGCAGTGTGGTGGTTTCACCCATTACACTCACGCTTTGTCCGGCCTTGATGCCCTTGAAGAATGCTTCGCTCTTGGGATAGTATCCGTTCTTGTAGGATGCAATCTGGCGGTTAGCCTGTGATGAGCACGATGGGTCGACCGATATGGCACGCATGCACTTATCGGTTGCAAGGCAGTAGTAGTAGCTGCGGGTGAGCATGGCGTCGGTGTCCTGCGATGCTGCTGGTGCGCTGCGCACGATACAGTTGGCTATGAGCAGGTATGCCTTTCCGAGCGACGGAGTGAATCCGAGTGCAGTGTTGCAATACTGGCGGCACTGGCTGATCTTGCCTTGTGAATAGAGCACTTGTGCGATGGTGAAGGCTGTCTTACCCTTCTTGGCAGGGTCGGTCTCGAGTTCGATGGCCTCTTGCAGATACTTCATGGCTCCGTCGACATCGTTTGCCTTCAGCAGTTTTGCTGCCTTACCGAGTGCTGCATTAGGTGTCTTGTTGAGCTCATAGGCATAGTCGGCTGCCTTGTAGTAGAGTTCAGACTTGTCGCATGAGAAGTTCTGAAGAATCTTGAGGATGGTGTTGAGCTGTGTGAGGTCGGACTTTGCATCCTCAACCTTGTCGCCGTAAATCTTGGTGAGTGCGTCGCAGTCGGCAGCTCCTGAACGTACGAACAGGTCGTTACATTTGTCGAGAGTCGGCTGGTAGTTAGCGATGATTTGTTCGGCTTCGGGTGCCAGCACTACGCGCTCTTCCCATTCTGTTGAGTCTTCCGATTCGGGGTTGGCTGGTATCACTTCGGCTGGATAGCTCTTGGCCTCTTCGAGCAGACGTTCGCATATGTCGTTACACTTCATGTAGTCCTGGATGAAGTCTTCGCGTGTCTGGGCGTCTTTCTTTGCTGCAAAACGGTTGTATGAGCACTCGATGAAGTAGTAGAGGACGTAGGCGTCGACATTTTCGCCGAGGTCTTCGATACCTGAGTTGAAGAGCTTATAGGCTTCCTCGTTGTTCTTTTCTGGAGCAAAGCAGTAGTAGTCGTAAGCCTTACGACAGAGTATGTTGCCTTTGGTTGTTGTTGTCAGCTTTGTGGCAAATGAGTTGAGGTCGTCGAGGCGTGCGATGCGCTGGTCGTGCATGTCCATGAGTGTCTTGAATATCTCTTGCTTGCGAGCCATGTCGGTCTCTTTCAGAAGCAGGTTTTCGCAGATTACTGCTCCGTCCTGATAGATACGGATTTGTGCAAGCGGTGCTTTTTCAAGCACTACCTTCCACATGGGATATGCTTCAGCATAATCTTGATTCTTGAACGCTTCGCGATAGAGACTGAAGTTGCTGATTACGTCGATGCTGTCCTGTCCGTGACCGATGCGGTCGTTGAATTGAGTTCCTGCATAGCCTTGTGCTGATGCAGTCTGTGCTAATGTAGCCAAAATGATGGCACTTAGAATTGTTTTTTTCATTGCTTTTATTTGTTTTGTGTGTTCCCTAATTATGTTATCTCGTTTATATGACTATATTTTATTAAATATGGTTTATTCCATCTTCCACTTATAGAACCAGCGCTCGCTGAAGGTGATGCCTATGCTCAGCCTCAGGTAGTTCTCGCTCAGTGTCTGCTTGGCGATGGCTGCTGTGTTGGGGGTGTAGGGTATCTTGCTATGGCTCCACGACACCGAGAGGTTGAGTTTGGGACTGTTGTACCAAATGTTGCGGTTGGTAATCGGTAGGGTTACTCCGGCGGTGAGTCCGAACTCGGTTGGCTTGCTGTCGAGGTTGCCGCTGAAGTCTGCATTGGCATACGAACGGCTGTAGTATGCTCCGGCTTTGTAGCTGATGCGGCCTTTGGGCGAGTATTTACCGCCGACGGATATGCGCATCTTGTCGTTGAGGCTGCCGGTGCTGCTTATGTATTCGCCTTCGCTGTTTTGGAGTGGGAACCGGCACGAGCTCCATTTCTGTAGTTCGAAGTCGGCACCTACTGCAAGGCGCGTACCGTCGATGTATGCTAAGCCGGCACTGATGGTGTGAGGCAGTTGGAAGGCATTGCGTATGGTGTCGGTGGTGCTGCCTTCGACCGAGGCTGTTGCCGACGAATAGCTCTGTGTCTTGCGCATAGCTTTGTTTTTTACGTCGTGACCTAAACCATAGGTTGCTCCCACTACTATATGCTTGCCTGTAGCGAGTGGTTGGGTGAATTGCAGTGCAAAGTCGGCCATCCATGTCGATATGTCGGCCGAGTATTCACGGCTTATGGTATATATGCTCGCCTGGTTGAACGCCATGCTGGTGGTGTGTGTGTAGTTTCCAAATAGGTAACTGCCGTTGACACCGATTGATATTGGCTTGAACACTTGCCATCCCACACCGAAGAAAGCCTGATGCAGTCCGCCGTTGCCGTTGAATGTATAGTTTGATGTGATGTCCTCGGTGCCTGGCACAGCTTCCGACTCGGATGTGATGCTGTAGTTTATCTTGGTGTATGGCAACACTCCGAATGCCATGCCCAGTCCGCGGCTGGCTCGGAAGTGCATTGCAATATAGTCAAAGCTGCTGTTGCGCAGGTTTTGCTGCACGTTGTTCATCTTGTAGTTGCCGTTTTGCATGGTGAACCCCATGTCGAAGAGTGCGGTAAGGCTGTCGACGGCGGAGTAAGAGGCGGGGTTGGCTACGTTGACGATTTGTCCGTCGCGCCATCCTTGTGCCACTCCGGCCATGCCCTTGTTGAAGCCCATAGAGCGGTCGGCCTGCATGCCGAATCCGTAGCGGCTGTAGGGCGAATTGATGCCGTTTTGTGCTTGTGTGTCTATGCTTGCCATTGCAAGTGCAATGCACATTGATATTATAGTCGTTTTGTTCATCCTCTTCGTTTTTTTGTCGGTTTGCCGAGTGTGTCGGCTGTTTGTGATTAAAGGCTCGTTTGGCGGTCGGTTTTTGTTGCCGTTTGGTAGTCCAATACTTCGTTCATGCCTTTCAACACAAGATATTGGTCTGCAAAAGTACGCAAATTTCTGACATTATCAAAATTTATTTGGTCTCCACCCGTCAAAAATAAGCAAAGATTAGTATATTTTAAGGAAAGTTTACGAATATAGCCCTCAATTTCGTATCTTATTCCATCGATTACTCCACAACGGATGGCTGTCTGTGTGTCGACTCCTATGGCAGGATGAGGTCCGTTGCTTTCCACTTCGGGCAGCAGTGCCGTGTGTTCGTGCAGGGCTTGAAACCTCATCTGCATTCCGGGCGAAATGTTGCCGCCCAGATATTCGCCTTTTGCAGTCACGAAGTCGTAGGTGATTGCGGTTCCCATGTCGATGACCAGTGTGTTCGAATGTGTTGCGCTGTATGCTCCTATCACAGCCGCCAGGCGGTCCATGCCCAGTGTCTGGGGCGACTGGTAGAGGTTCGTTATAGGTATTTTTGTGAGATGGCTCATGAACGTGGTGTCGGGGCACAGGCCCGTGAGTGTCTGCTTCATGTCGGCATCGAGCTTCAGCGTAGAGCACACGATGCATCGGTCGGCCTCGTGGCGGAGTTGGGCCAGCGGCGAGACGTCGTGCCCGTCAGTGCGTCCGTGTGTCACCATCTGCTTGTCTTCAAATATGGCGTACTTGATGCTGGTGTTGCCTATGTCGATGGTCAGTTTCTTCATCTCTCTTGTCTTTTTGCTTATTTTGGTGCCTTCTTGTAGCAATACAATGCAATGAATACGAACACTATGTTTGGAATCCACACTGCAATGATTGGCGGCATGTTGGCATTGATGGCAAATGTCGATGCTATGGTTTGGAACATGATGTATGCAAAACTGAGCACCAAGCCCACTCCGAGCGATATTCCCATTCCGTTTTTGCGTTTCTTGGCCGATAGTGCGAGGCCTATGGCTGTTAGTATGAACGATACAAACGACGATGCTCCGCGTTGCCAGTATTCCACTTCAAACAACTGTATGTTGGCAAATCCGCGTTGTTTCTGCCGCTCTATGTATTGTCGCAGTTCGGGGCTGGTGAGGGTCTGTTGCTGGCTTTTGGTTATGATGAGATCCTGCGGCTCCATGTTGATGACCGAGTCGATGCGTGCACCCGATGTTATCACCTCGCGCATGCCTTGCAGGTCGCGTATCTGGTAGTTCTTGATAATCCAGTGGCATGGAGTCTCCGACAGTGAGTCGTATTGTATGATGGCTGCATGCAGGTGGCTCACCAGTCGCTTGTTGACAAACTTGTCGAGAGTGAAGTCGTAGCCGGTCTTCACGGCGTTTTCATAGCGTGATATATAGGCAATGACTCCTGTGTCCACTTCCAACTGCACGTTGCTGGTGTAGTTGGTCACTCGTTTTATGTATGTGTTTTCAAATTTCACTCGCTGTATGTTTCCCTTGGGTATGATGTAGGCTCCCAGTACGAAGGTGAGCAGGCAGATGATTCCTGCCGATATCATGTAGGGCTTCATGAGTCGTTGGAAACTCACTCCGGTCGACATCATGGCAATGATTTCGGAGTTCTCGGCCAGCTTGGTGGTGAAGAAGATGACGCTGATAAACACAAACAGCTGGCTGAAGAGGTTGGAGTAGTAGGGTACGAAGTTGATGTAGTACTTCGTGATTTCGGCTGCCGGTGCGTTGTTCGACAACATCTTGTCGATATGTTCGCTTATGTCGAACACCACTGCAATGCTGATGATGAGGGCTATTGAGAAGAAGTATGTGCCAAGAAACTTGCCAATGATGTATCGGTCGAGTCGCGACAACAGGTTGTGTTCCGACAACCAGTCGTTGAATCGATTGAGCCATTGGGGGGTGTGTAGTTTTATTCTTCTCATGTGTTGGTGGTTTTTTTGTGTGGCCATATTCCTGATTGCATCTATGGCCTGCAGTTCCCGACGTTGTTTTTACAGTCTTCGTGATAACTCTTCTGTCATTTTGGCTTTCCAGGGTGTGAAGTCGCCTGCTAAGATGTGGTGGCGGGCTTCACCTACGAGCCAGAGGTAGAAGGCCAGGTTGTGGATTGAGGCTATCTGCATGGCCAGCAGTTCCTGGGCTTTGAACAGGTGGTGGAGGTAGGCACGGCTGTAAGTGGTGTCGACATACGATGTGCCTTCGGGGTCGATGGGTGTGAAGTCCATCTCCCATTTCTTGTTCCTCATGTTCATGGTGCCATGTCGGGTGAAGAGCATGGCGTTACGCCCGTTGCGGGTTGGCATCACGCAGTCAAACATGTCGACTCCGCGTTCGATGCCTTCGAGCAGGTTTTGTGGGGTGCCGACGCCCATCAGGTAGCGTGGGCGGTCGGTGGGCAGGATGGCGTTCACCACTTCTATCATCTCATACATCACGTCGGTGGGTTCGCCTACGGCCAGTCCGCCGATTGCGTTGCCTTCGGCGTTTTTGCTGGCCACGTGTTCGGCAGCTTCGGTGCGGAGGTCACGATATGTGCAGCCTTGCACTATGGGGAACAGTGCCTGATGGTAGCCATACTTGGGTTCGGTCTCGTCGAAGTGCTTTATGCATCGGTCGAGCCAACTCTGGGTCAGTCGGAGCGACTTCTTGGCATAGTCGTAGTCGGATGTTCCTGGTGGACATTCGTCGAATGCCATCATGATGTCGGCGCCGATGGTGCGCTCTATGTCCATCACCCGTTCGGGGGTGAAGAAGTGTTTCGAGCCGTCGATATGGCTGCGGAATTCCACTCCTTCGGCGGTTATCTTCCTTATCCCGGCGAGCGAGAATACTTGGAATCCGCCGCTGTCGGTGAGCATGGGGCGGTCGAAGCCGTTGAAGCGGTGCAGGCCGCCTGCGGCTTCTATCACTTCGAGGCCTGGGCGCAGGTATAGGTGATAGGTGTTGCCCAATATGATTTGTGCCTTTATGTCGTCGGTGAGCTCGTGCAGGTGGACGCCTTTCACACTGGCTTGTGTGCCTACGGGCATGAATATCGGGGTCTCAATCTGTCCGTGGTCGGTGGTGATGAGGCCTGAGCGTGCGTTGGTCTTTGGGTCGGTGTGTTGTAGGGTGAAGGTCATTGGTGGGTGGTTTTTTTTCTTCGAGGCCGAACCTCGAAGCACGGACGCCGCGGTGGGGGGGCTGGGAGGCTTGGCTCGAAGCACAGACGCCGCGTGGGGGTGGGGCTGTGGGGCTTGGCTCGAAGCACTGACGCCGCGGTGGGGGTGGCCGGCGGGGGGGGGCGGCGGCGCACGGGCGGCGGGGGGGGGGGGCTGGGGGGCTTGGCTCGAGGCACTGACGCCGCGGTGGGGTTGGGCTGGGAGGCTTGGCTCGAAGCACTGACACCGCGTGGGGGTCATTTCTTTTCTTCGTCGATGGTGAATACTTGGGGGTGTGACACTTGTTGGTCGAGGAGTGCGAACTTGAGGACGTCGGCCACGTTTTCTACGTAGTGGAAGGTGACTCCCTTGAGGTACACTTCGGGTATCTGGCGTATGTCCTTCTCGTTGTCTTTGCAGATGAGTATGTCGGTTATTCCGGCACGCTTGGCTGCCAGTATCTTCTCCTTGATGCCGCCTACGGGCAACACCTTGCCGCGTAGTGTTATCTCGCCTGTCATGGCCACATTCTTGCGCACCTTGCGCTGGGTGAGGGCCGAGGCAATCGAGGTGGCTATGGTGATGCCTGCCGATGGGCCGTCTTTGGGCACTGCGCCTTCTGGCACATGTATGTGTATGTTCCAGTTGTCGAATATGCGTGGGTCGATGCCCAGCAGGTCTTCGCCGTGGGCTTTGAGGTATTCGAGTGCCAGTACTGCCGACTCTTTCATCACGTCGCCCAGGTTTCCGGTGAGGGTGAGTTTCTGTGCCTTGCCTTTGCTGAGGCTTGTCTCGATGAAGAGTATCTCGCCTCCTACGGCTGTCCATGCCAGTCCTGTCACCACTCCTGCGTAGTCGTTGCCTTGGTATTTGTCGCGGGTGTATTGTTCGGGTCCGAGCAGTTCGACCACGTCGGCTGGTGTGAGTTGGTGGTCGGGCATTTGTTCACCGCGGGCGTATCGCAGGGTGAGTTTGCGCAGCATTTTGTTGAGTTTCTTGTCGAGTTCACGCACTCCCGACTCGCGGGTGTAGTTTTCCACCACCTTTTCTATGGCTGCCTTGGTCAGGCGTATGCCGCTGTCCTTCATGCCGAGTTTCTCGAGTTGTGCTGGCACCAGGTGGCGGCGTCCTATCTCTATCTTTTCCTCGGTGAGGTATCCGCTCACTTCTATCAGTTCCATGCGGTCGAGCAGTGGGGCTGGTATGGTGCTTATGTTGTTGGCCGTGGCTATAAACATCACTCGCGAGAGGTCGAATGGGCAGTCGAGGTAGTTGTCGTGGAAGGCGTTGTTTTGTTCGGGGTCGAGCACTTCGAGCAGTGCCGACGAGGGGTCGCCATGCACCGCGTCTTGTCCCACTTTGTCGATTTCGTCGAGGATGAACACTGGGTTGCAGCTTCCGGCTTGCAGCATCGACTTTATGATTCGTCCGGGCATTGCTCCGACGTATGTCTTGCGGTGTCCGCGTATCTCTGCCTCGTCGTGTACGCCTCCGAGCGACATCCTCACGTATTTGCGCTTCATGGCCTTGGCTATGCTTTTGCCGAGCGAGGTCTTGCCCACTCCCGGGGGGCCGTAGAGGCAAATGATGGGGCTCTTGAAGTCGCCGCGGGTCTTTACCACCGCCATGTGTTCCAGTATGCGTTCCTTCACCTTCTCCATGCCATAGTGGTCGTGGTTGAGCACTCGTTCGGCATTCATGAGGTTCATGTTGTCGCGTGTGGCTTCGTTCCATGGCAGGTCGAGCATGGTGGTGAGGTATTCGTGTTGCATCTGGTATTCGGGCGACTGCTGACTCATGCGGCGCAACTTGCCCAGTTCGTTCTCGAAGTGTTGGCGTGTTGAGTCGTCCCATTTCTTGTGTTTGGCTTGCTCGGCCATGCGCTCGGCGTCGTTGGCGGTGCTGTCGCCCAGTTCCTCCTGTATGTTTTTTATTTCCTGTTGCAGGAAGTATTCGCGTTGCTGCTTGCTCAGTTCCTCGTGAGTGCGCATCTGAATATTGGCCTTGAGCGATGCAAACTGATATTCGCGGTTCAGGATTTCGAGCAGGCGGTAGGCACGTGCCGACATGTTGTCCTCGGCGAGCAGGCTGATTCGCTCGGAGTTGGATATGGGCATGTTGGCACATATGAAGTTGATGAGGAACGTCTTGTTGGGCAGGTTCTTCAGGTTGAACGACGCTCCGATGTGTTGCAGTTCGCCTATGTGGATGAACTTGTCGGCCACGTCGCGGCATGCCTCGACCACGGCAGTGAATTCACGGTCGCGGTTTGAGGGTATCGTTTCGGGATTCTTCTCCACATGTCCCATCAGGTAGTGGTTTGCCATGTATGCGCTGGTGAGGTTCACACGACACAGGCCCTGCACCAGGGCGGTGCGGTTGCCGTCGGGCATGTCGAGCAGTTTCACTATCTTTGCCAGTACGCCCACGGGGTAGAGGTCGTCGAAGAGTGGTGTCTCTACCGAGTCGTCCTTCTGGCTGAACACGCCGATCAGTTGTCCGTTCTTGTCGGCATCGCTCATCAGTCGTTTCGACGAACTGCGACCTGCGTTGATGGGCAGCAATGTGCCGGGGAATGGCATCATGCTGCGCAGCGGCAGTATCGGAATCTCTTCGTCGCCAAGGTCGATGTCCACTATGTTGGTCTTCGAGGCGTCAATCTCGGTGATTACCGATATCTGTCCCGAGCGTGGTGCCTCTTCAAGTATGTCTTCAAAAAAGTTCATAATTCACTTGGTTGCATGCTGATTCTTCACATGCGCACTGGCGCACATGAGTGCAAAACGGCTGCAAAGTTACGAAAAAACGACGGAATAATAAAATAATGTGTGAAAAAAACACTCTCGACCCCTTCAATTTGTGATGGCGATACCCTCGTTTGCATATTTCCTGCCGATTGCTGACGCCATCGCGTGTACTGCAATTCACCCGCCCACCTCCTCGCTTTTATTCTCTTCAAGCCGAATGGACTGACAGTCCGAACCGCATGGACCGACAGTCCGAACCGCATGGACCGACAGTCCGAACCGCATGGACTGACAGTCCGAACCGCATGGACT
>CAMVDC010000054.1 GCA_947166155.1 uncultured Prevotellaceae bacterium
ACCATCGTAGATGAGTGCTTTCCATCCGTTGTGTGTGGCGCTGAAGCTCTCGCGCAGCGTACTTACAACATATTTGAATCCGAACTCTTGTGCCATCTGTCGGAATATTCCTTCATAGCCAGCAGCATCGGTCTTGCCTCCTTCGACGTCGGCATCTGGTTTGAAACCGAGACACATCTCTGCATCTTCTTCATTGCCTATACATACGTCGACATACTGCATGAGTGGACGCATGATGCTTATGGCTTTTTCGCTGGTCCACAGTTTCTTGCGGAAGTTTAGGTCGCAACTGATAGTCACTCCGTGGCGCTTGGCTGCTATGCAAGCTTGGCGCAGACATTCAGCGCTTTTGTCGCTCACAGCTGGTGTGATGCCACTCCAGTGAAACCAATCGGCTCCTTCGAATATGCTATCGAAGTCGAAATCAGAAGGGTCGGCATCAGCTATGGCCGAGTGTGCACGGTCGTAAATCACCTTCGAAGGGCGCATCGAGGCACCTGTCTCTGCATAATAGAGTCCGATACGTTCGCCGCCACGTGCTATGTAGTCGGTATTTACTCCGTATCGACGTAGTCCGTTGACGGCTATTTGTCCTATTTCATGGCTTGGCAGTTTGCTAACAAAGTATGCCTTATGACCAAAGTTGGCAAGGCTGATGGCTACGTTGGCTTCACCGCCACCAGGAATGATGCAGAACTTTTCAGCTTGAACGAATCGGGAGTTGCCTTCCGGACTCAGGCGAAGCATAATTTCGCCCATGGTGATAATCTTTGACATAATGTGTATTGATTGTTTGTATATTTAATTTCTTTTGTATTGTAACAACAGCTTGTGTGTCTTTGCAACTGCAAATATACGAATTAATTCTTGGTTTTCGGTTTTTTGCCTTAAATAATTGAGCGAATGATACTGAATAATGTGTTGCGCTGGTGTGTTTTTTACATATATGTGTTTTCTTTGTTAACTATTTTGTTTACGAAATGTCGAGCCGCTGGTATGCCAGTCGTTCTGCTCCACCACGGATATGCACTATGCCGCGGTAGGTGAACTTATGGCTTAGAATGCAGTGTTGCATCACGTGGTTGTCACGGTGGGTATCGATTCGTAGATTGGAATCGATGGCAGAACAATAGTTTATGATTGTATCGAATATGCCATGGTGTGTAGGCAGGCTCGCTATTCGATGGATGACGTGGTAGGGTAGGGAGTCGCACAGCCACTGGCCGTCGTAGATGATTGCATATGTGGGGTCGGGCGATGGAATGAATGCAAAATATGCCACGATTGTTTGTCCGTCAACAACCACATATCCGTGTCGATTCAGAATGTCGGTATCTATGTCGGAAATGGCTGGATAGCCGTCGGCCCACTGATGTGGATTTCCGGTTTCAACCATGAATTGACGTGCTGCATCGATGATTGGCATGATGTGCTGCAGGTCGGATTTGGTTGCATGGCGTACGGTATATGACATATCGACTGATGTATGTGTGGTTGTATGATGCAGTTTCATGACATGCCAGGGTGTGTTATGGATTAGTCGTAGAAATTCCAACTGATGCCCATGTGTATGCCCTTGGGATTGACGGGATAGCCAGGAGCCCAGAAGTATCGGCCGTCGGATTGGTTGGCATGATAGTATTGAATGTAGAATCGTGTGCGCTTCAGGTCGAAGTTGGCGTATATACTCACAATGGGGTAGTTGCCCACTTTCACCTTGTTGTCGGGGTTTTGCACCATGTATTGGCTCACGATGGGCGAGTAGTCGGGGGCGTAGTACTCGGAGAAGTATTTGAGGTCGGCACCCAGTTCTATGTTGAGCACGTGAGCATAAGTGAAACTTACGTACATGTTATGATATAGCATAAGTGTAGGCAATGGTATGATATCCTTGTTCGTGGTTGTTTGGAACGTGATATCATTGTCGAGGTGGAATACTCCGAAATGAAAGTTCTGCTGTAGGTTGGCTCCCACCACTTGCAGGTTTTCGCTATGCTGAGCGGGTGTTATGCCTTTGGTGTAGGCAGGTATGGTGCTGCTTGCATTGGCATTTGCATTTCCCACATACTTGAAGTAGGTGTAGTTTTTGAGGTTTTCCACTCCAACGGTGAGTTTTGTGTGTGTTTTTTCCCATGAAAGTTGACCTTCGATGCGAGTACGTGTCTCTCTGCTAAGGTCAAGGTCCCACCACGCATGGCGTGAATGGTAGTGGCGCATGTAATAGTTTGGAGTCTGTCGCTTTATGTATGCATTGATACGTGCTGTGGCTGTGTCGCCAAGCAGTGGCAGGTTGAGGTCGGCTTGTGCTTGCAGTTCGAGGTCGCCCGAGTGAACGCCAGTGATTCCCACCTCGGCATTGATGTTGTAGTGGAGTGTATGGCCTTGTGTACGCAGTATCTGTCCGCCAATGCTCATGGTGTTTTCCGATTGTTTGTTGTTGGGGGTGTATCGACTTGCTTGTCCGAGTGGTGTGGATAGTGTGTCGGGCATTTGGAATGTTTGATGCTGGAAGCTTACGTATGCATTTAAGCCCGCTTCGGCATATCGGTTGAAGCCTTCACGCAACGACAATCCTACGATGTTTTTCATCGAGAAGTAGCGTGTGCGGTCGTTTGTTGTGTCGGCAGGAAAGTAGTCGTAGGTGTGATATGTGGGTGGTGTATTGTATGCTATGTATGCTCGTCGCAGTGATTTCAGATCGAAAGTGTGGAATATGCTTGCCACGGGAACGAACTCTTCGCTTATTTTTGCCGAGTCGCCCACGGTGCGATAAAATCCGAAGTTGTAGCGATGGTTGAGGTGTATGATGTCGTGTTCCTGTTTCGACCATGTCGATGAGAGCCATGTTGGTATGTCGTTCGAGGCATAGCTGCGCTCCATGTTTTCGGGGTGTGTGATGTAGTTTTCATCGGTGATGCCTCCGTTTTCGGCCAGTTTCATGTAGTTGTGGGTGTATTGCAGGTGCAGGTTGTAGGTATCACCTGTGTATGAAGCCCATCCGGAAGCTCCCATGTAGGAAGTCGACTGCGAGTCGTAGTAGCCTTGGCCATACATGTAGTCGAATAATCCGCCAATGTTGATGTAACGGTTGGCATTGTTGGTGTAAACCACCTTCACGTGGTCGTCGCCTGTGGTCTTCGAACCGCAGAAGTTGTAAGTGGCATTGAGAAATGGCGACTTGGTGTTGTAGTATTTGAATTGCCCTGGTGATGTATAGAATTGGTCGAATGGTTGCAGAAATATGAAGTCGCTGTCGAAGTCTTTGCGCTCCATAAACACGCGGTTGAGGCGTGGCGATCCCAGGTTTCCAAGATGTTCGAAGTGTCCGTTCGTACCTTCCGAGAGGTTCTTGTTGTGCATCATGTGGTTGGTTGTGTCGACGGGTACGGCGGTTATGTTGCCGTATGTGGGGTCGATGTTCCATGCCCTTATGTCGACAGGGACATTCTTTTTTTTCTTCCCATCCTCTTTTTCTTGTTCGAGCAGGGAGTCGCCCGGCGTCATAAACATGTCGGTGTTGGCCTCCAGTTCGCCCACGATGCGTTGGGCCGATGCTGTGAGCATTGGCAACAATAGGGCTATGATTGTTATTATTCTTTTCATTAACTCCCGATACCTCCTTTTTTACTCTCGAAAAAGTCCTTGATACTAAAGCATGAAGCGAATGAAGAACTCGATAATCTTGAGTAGTAAAGCGCCGAATCCCACACAGTAGAACAACAATCGTTGCTCGGGCATTGCAAAATAGATAATGACAGCCGCGATGAATCCGACGATGAACACGATGTTGAGCACATTGCGTATGGTGCCTTTCATGTCTTTCCTGCGTCGGTGGGCATGGTGATGACGGTCGTTCTCGAGTGCTTCAGCTATGATTTTATCTATTTCGTCGCTCTTCATAATGCTTTGTTCTTGGGGTTATTTCACGGTCTTCTCGATTTCGTTGAATAGTTCGTGGGCCAGGTCGATAGTCTTCACACGGAACTTGCGCATGGACTTTATCCATTTGCCTTTTTTGGTGAACACATATTCGTCGGTAATCACTTCTTCGGCCGGACGGCGTTCGAGCGATGAGGCGAATGTGTAGTTGTAGACAATGTTCTTGATAGTGGCTTTCACACTCTGACCGGTGATGTTGAGTTCGAGTGTGTATTCCATCTCGGTAAAGTCTTTCGACAGCAATTTGTTGCTGAATACCTGCTCTTCACTGCCTTGACACACTATGTGACCGGCGGCTTCGTTGGCTTCGCGTATTGATGAGAACTTCAGGTTGCGGAAGTAGTCGGGATCGTTCCATTTGCCGTTTTCCACTTCGGGCATGTAGCGAGCTGATGCCCATGAGGCCAGCGCACGATAGATTTGTGCCTTGTCTTTACCTGTCGTGTCGAATGTTTTGGTAAACACTACTTTGCCGTCTGTGATGAATTCACTTTGGTCGGCATAGGGAGTGTAGTCCATGTTTTTGGCATTCTGTGTCCTATTACGGCCAAACAGACCTGCTGTTTGTGCGTTGGCATTCAATGTAATCATGGCCAGGGCCATTATGTATATCAGATGTCTCATGATGATTGTATTTTGTTTTTGGTTCTTAATATCGTTATTATCTTGTTTAGCTTTCGCAATGCATGGCATGCTGTATTTGCGTTTCCTTAGTTCATGCTGTATTTGCGTTTCCTTAGTTATTCATTACTAATAGTTCTTGACTTTCTGTTTCCTCACTATCTTCGCTTTCTTTATTCGTGTGTCGGCGAGTGGCCGGTCGTTCTTGTCGGTGGGTGTTTTCTCTATCTTTTCCACCACATCCATGCCGCTTACCACACGTCCGAAGACCACGTAGCTGCCGTCAAGGTGTGGAGCACCGCCCACATTCTTGTAGGTTTGTCGCATTTCGGGTGTGAGTGTGAATGTATGATTGGTCCATTGGTCAATGCGTGTCTGGGTGCGGTCGAGGGCTGCATCGTCGAGTGTGTTGCCTGTTATGATGGTGAATTGTGTCGACGAACTCTTGCGCTCGGGGTTGGTATCGTCGCCTTCGCGTGCTGCATTGAGCATTCCGCGCTGGTGATAATATAGAGGTGCGCGCACTTCGGCCGGAATCCAATCGGCTGGTGTTTCGTCGCCTTCACCCAGCATTTCGCCTTGCTTGGCTTTCTTGCTGAGGCGGTCGCCTGTCTGAATGAGGAAGCGGTCGATGACCCTATGCCACAACACTCCATTGTAGGTTCCTGCTTTCACTTGTCGCAGGAAGTTGTCGCGGTGGAGTGGTGTTTCGTTGAATAGTTCCACTACTATGTCTCCCTCGTCGGTCTTCAGCATCACCTGTGGGCGAGTGGGGTCGGAGGCTATTGCATCGCGCACCGCACGTGCTATGACTCCTGCGCCTGTGGGGTCGGGGTGTATGCCGTCGGGGAAGTGGTCGGGCAGTGCTGTGGTGATGTTGTGAAGGTCGATTAGTTGCCATTTGTGTTTCTTGGCAATAGCCGTCACCTGCGGTATGATTCCTGCTGTTATGATGCTGTCGTTGATGCCCCATGCGTGGTTCCAGGCCTTGGCAGGCAGAGCCATGATGATGCGTGGATGTGACGACAGGCGTGCGAAGGAGAGTGCAATCTGCTCAAGGTCTTTGCCGAATGTCTTGCCGTTCTTCCAGTTTTGTGGTTTGGTGTCGTTGGTACCAAGCTTTATGACCACAATGTCGGGCATGAAAGCCAGTGCATCGGTGTATTCCTTAGTGGCGGTATAGGGGTCATCGCTTTGGGTTTGGGCGCATTTGCCGTTGTTGCCGAAGTTTCGCACGTCGAAACCGCTGCCAAGCAGTGTGGCCAGCTGTGCGGGATAGGTGTCGTGTGTACGGTCGGCTATACCGTGGCCCCATGTGATACTGTTGCCCACACATGCCACTCTCACTTGGCGTGCCTCGTTTTGTGAGTATGCACTTTGGGCCACCACCAGCATCATAATGAGCAGTGGCAGCAGTGTTATGGCTTTCCTTGTGTTGCGTTTCATGTGTTGCTTATTCTTTGTGTGTGTGCGTGCGCGTAACATATATAAAATGTAAGCACGCTGTTGGCGCCCGTTCCCAGTAGCGGGAATCCCGTTCCCAGTAGTGGGAATAGCATTCCCAGTAGCGGGAATAGCATTCCCAGTAGCGGGAATGACCTGCGAGTGCGTGTGTTCTTGTTCGTTTGCACGTTGTTTTTACACTGCAAATTTAAGAAAGATAATTCATACAGCCAAACAAACGATGATTTTCTTTGCCGATTGACCATAATTTCATTATGGTACAGAGTGAAAGTGATTGGGCGGAATGCATCAGAATGGGAGTCCTACTGCAAAATGTAGTGTGAAATCGCGGTCGAAGTTGGGATGAAGGAACGGGTAATGCTGGCGTCGCGATTCGTAGGCAGGGTTGATAGCTTTCATGCCTGCATCAAATCGTATGACGAAGAAGTCGAGATTCATGCGCAGTCCCACTCCGTATGCCACTGCTATCTGTTTGTAGAACTCGTCGAAACGGAACACACCTCCCGGTTGATCCTTGTAGTCGCGGATGGTCCAGATGTTTCCACCATCGATGAAGAGTGCACCATGCAACTTCCAAAAGAGGAATGCGCGGTACTCAAGGCTGAGGTCGAGTTTTATATCGCCCGACTGGTTGATGAAGTTGATGCCGCGGTCGGCTCCGTTGTATTTTCCTGGTCCCAGTGAACGCACCGACCATCCGCGTACACTGTTGGCTCCTCCTGCAAAATAGCGTTTCTCGAACGGCAGTATGCGTGAGTTTCCATAAGGATAGGCCAGTCCGAAAGCGAAGTGGAAGGCCAATGAGTTATGACTGTCGATACTCACACTGCGAGCTATGTCGATGTCTGCCTTGGCATATTGAGCGTATGCTATGCCGAGCAGTGTGCGCTGTCCTTCTGAATTGGTGGTGGGGTCGATGAGGTGAGTCATCAGGCCGAGTGCATTGCCAGAGGTTTCGATATTTAGTTTCAGTGTGATGGCGTTCTTCCCGTAGGTCGATGTGGCAGCCGTACCCAGCGAATTATATGCGTATGTATATCCCAACTTGGTGATGAGCAAGTTCTCGTAGTTGTATTTCAGGATGGCGTTGGTCTTTCCCAGCGAGTCGAGATATTGTTCGCGGAATGTGCGTGATATCCATGGCATCTTGACATAGTTTACTTCGAGCAAGTCGAAACGGTGAGTGGTTTTCAGTCCAAGGCCTGCCCAACGGTAGCGCCATGCGGCAGTCAGTACTCTGCGGCGGAATTCAGGGCGGTTCTGCAGGTTGTATTGCAGCGATATTTCAGATGTTGCCGAGTGGGTAGCACCGAATTTCTTGCTCACTATGGGCAACAGGAAGCCCGGGAATGCCAGTGTCGCCTCGGCTCCGAACTCTGTGTAGTTGTGTCCGTCGTAGCCTTCAAGTCCTGTTATGGCTTCGTATGCCCCACGTAGTTTCAACGTCAGTGCCTCCGATCCATGAAACAGGTTCTTGTGGGTAATCGAAGTGCTGGCTGCAACTCCCAGGTCGCCTGCCGAGTTCGTGCCTTCGAGGTCGATGTTGAGCGAATGTGTGGGCGTGTGGTTGATGATGATTGAAGGGCTGACCACAGTGTCCGATTCCTCGTCCATGCGGATGTTGGTGTAGCTTACTGCTCCCAGACGCGTGAGGTAACGATATGTGAGCTTCTGGTCGTTCTCGTTGAAGTAGTCGCCTGTGTTGAAAATCGTGTTGGAAGTAAGCAAGCGTGGACGGAAGTGCATGCGGTCGGAGTAGAATATGCTTGCTCCATTACTTGTGGTATGCTCAGTCGACGATGCGCCTTGTAGGCCTGCCCCGTCGATGTAGTACTTTATTTTACCTATCTTATATCGCCTGTGCAGTTCTGGCTCCGAGCGGCCATCGTCGATGTGCAGCCCTATGTTCATAGTGATGTCTACATTGTTGGTCAGTGCACTGGTGTCGGCTGTGAAGGTGATATACTCTTTGTTGAATTTGTAATATCCTATGCTTCTAAGGTTCGACGTGATTCGGTTGCGCTCTTCGTTCAGGCGGTTTATGTTGAATGGCATGCCTTGCCTGAGCAACGACTGCAATGTATCGGCCCCGCAGATGAGAGGTAGCAATGTTGAGTCGGCAATGTTGCGGCGGATGCTGTTTATACGATACTGTTCGCCGGGGTCAATCTCGTAGGTCAGCGAAAGCTTTTTACCTTTTATTTGCTGACGTACCTCTACTTTTGCATGCACATAGCCTTCGTTATGAAGCACTTGACGCATGTCGTAGGTGGTGCGAAGAGCCTTGTCGGGGTCGTAAATGACGGGTTTCTGACCGATTTTGTGGAATAGATGTGTGGCCCAGTTGGTGGAGTCTACTCCACCGAGGCAATATATCTTGAGCGGAACCTTGGCTCCAAACCACTTGTTGTTGGGTTGCTGCAGAACATAGTCGGCAAGCGACAGGTGCTTGGTGGCACGCGGATTGAGTTCTACCACATCAACTTCTTTCAGATAGAGTTGATCGTCGGCCACATATCGATCGACAGAACATGAAAGAAAGAACAGTAGCGGAAGCAGGAATGTACATAGTTTGCTTGCTGCCTTAATGCTTCGATTTACCGAATCTATGCCTTTATGCAAAGAATCGACACCCTTGCCTACAATGTTCATGCTTCTTCTCCTGAACTCGGCACACACGATGGATGTTGCGATTGCTACATTCAGCGATTCGCCTGTCGGGCGTTCGGGTGGATAACTGGGGATGAGCAACTTGTGAGTCACCCGACTTGCAACTGCATCGGATACTCCATGACCTTCGTTGCCCATGACGATGAGGCCGTTGTGGGAGAGTGGGGTAGTGTAGATGCTTTCGCCATCGAGAAAAGTGCCATAGACAGGTGTGTCGGTGAGCGACGATATGAATGTAGGCAGGTCGAGATAATGCACACGAACGCGTGCCATGCTACCCATCGTGGCTTGAACCACCTTGGGATTGTATATGTCGGCACACCCATGAGAACAATATATGTGAGTGATTCCGAACCAATCGGCCAGACGAATGATAGTGCCCATATTGCCCGGATTCTGTATGTTGTCGAGTGCCAAACAGAGTTCGGTCTCTGGAAAACGCGCGGGTGTGCTGTCTTCTGCCTGCCGAAAGACTGCCAACATTCCTTGCGGGGTCTCCTGAAAACTGGCCCTACAAGCATCCTCGCCTTCGTATAAGTCGACCAACTCGAAGTGGCTGCGAAGGTCATCAATCAGCTTCTTGCCTTCGGCCACAAACTCCCCATATTTGTCGCGATACTTCTTATGCTCGAGACTACGGATGTATTTTATTTGGTTCTTACTTATCATCGGTCGGTGATTGTGATGTCTGTTGGTTAATATCGCGAGGTGAGGGTGTATAAGACCCCGTCAGGCGTATGGCGTCGTTGATGATCTGCATCTTGTCGGCATCGAGGCCTAAGTGTGGGAAATAGTCTTTCCAACTCCAGAATTGCTGGTTAAACTCTTCTTCATCGTTTGCGGCATCGAAGGCTTGGCGATATAGCACCATGGATTGAGCCGCATTGCCGAGGATGAGTTGCATGTTGGCCAAAGCCGTTAGGTTCTTTACCGATGGCTGTTCTGTCTTCAGTTCGGTGTATACTTTCTCTGCCTTATCGGTCCGCCCGCTCATGAGTAAGCCCCAAGCCAGCATCTCCTTAGTGCGTTCCGACTGCTCGTCGATGTATGCCATCTGATAGAGTACGGTCAGGCTTTCGGCATATTGTTCTTTTGCAAACAGGCATTCCGCTTTGCGCGACAGCCATCGGGTGTTGTCGGCATCGCCTTCGAGTATGTAGTCGATGAACTTCAGCGCAGTGTCGAAGTTGTGTGAGTCGAATGCCGTCTGAGCTATGTGTTGTATGTTCCACTTCGACTGTGGTTGCAGTTCGTAAGCTTTGAGATAGGTTTCGAGTGCCGCTTCGGTCTGCCCCATCTTTTGCTGACAGAATCCGATTTTTTGCCATATGTTGGCGTCGGCTTCTCGTTCGGCAGGATTCATGTAGATGAAAAGTTGCAGTGCATCGCCATATAGTCCTTTGCGCATCATGAATTCGGCCAACGACATAAGTTGATCTGTGTGTGCAAGCAGTGGCTTCAGGGTCTGTGTATATAGTGGCGAGAAGTTGTTGAGCTGCTTGTTGAAGGGGTCGAACATCTGGTTGTGGTAGGGATATACCTTAAACACTCGGTAGAGGTCGGCTATGTATGCTCGTATCACACCCTTCATGCTTCGCTCTCGTGGCTTGTGGCGCTCGAGTATGTCGCTCATATCAGCTTCTTCAAATTGCGACTGTATCTGCGATGCTATGATGTCATGCCCTGTGGCTGGTATGCTGTCAATCATGCTTATGAACGAGAATTTATCGCTGTCGCAGAATGGTGCTGTCTGCAACAATGTGCTTACGATGTTGAATGTCTCGGGTTTCAGTGTGTTTCGGGTGGCATACACTTCGGGATAGTTGTATGAGAAGATTGAAAGCCAGTGGTGTAGTTGCGAGAAAAACTTGAAGCCCTTGAGGTGACGGAACGAACTGAGGTAGACATCAGCTCCGTCCATCTGCATCTCGGTCATCTGGCGTATCTTCTCTTCTGCTCTCGAGTCGTCTTTGGGGTCGCTGAGCCACTCTGGGTTCTCGCCGTTTTTGTTGAGTTCTGCGTTGAGTTCTATGATGCTCGACTTCTTGAATCGTGCTGACTTCAGTATTGCCGGCATTATGTCGTTGGCTATCTTGGCACTTACGGTGTCGGTCATTTTGCTGTATTGCAGCGCGATGAGTGCTTGATAGCAGTCGTTGATGAATTGCTGGTTTTCGGTGTAGAGGTCGAACCTCGATGTGATGGCAGGGTAGTGCTTCAGGCGTTTGTCATATCGAATGATTAGCATGATGATGCCTACGAGGGCGCGTCCTGTTATGTCTGACTCGCTCATGAGGTAGGCATCCATGAGCAGCATGAGTTTCTGCGGGTCGAATAGTTCGAACATCGACATTGTTACGGCGCTTATGACCAGTGCACGGTCGTGGGTGCTTATGTCGGTGTCGGATATGATGTCGGTGTATTGGTTGTAGGTGCTGGTGGTCCATAAGGTTGATGTCCATGTGTGATTGAACATCTGTGCCATGAGTGTGTCGTGTTGTGCAATGAGTGTTTCGCGTTCGTGCTGCTCTATGCTTTCACGTGCAGGTGGGTTGGTGTCGAGTTGCCTGAGTTGCGTGTCGGTGGTCTCGATGGCTGTCTGCAATGCAGTTATATTGAATGTATCGACGGCACATTGCTTCAGTGTCTGGCAGTATTTGTCGTTGGGTGTCTTTCTCATTCGTATGGCTATGTTGGCGCGGTCGTTGATTGAGTAGGCTTGGCGAATGATGCCTTGCCTTATTTTTCCTGCCATGGGGTCTTGTATGCCGTCGGCAATGACTGCCAGCATGGTTGAATAGGTGTTGCGGGCAGATTCAAGGTCTTCTTGTAACTGCCAGTCGGCAAGGCTGCTGATTTTTGTCTGAAGCATGTTGAAGGCTTCGAGCAGTTGCCCTTCGTGCAGGGTGCTGTATATGTTGATGTTCATGGCTTGCTGTGGTGTAGTTGTTTGTTTCTTTCTTGCCAATAGGCATCCACAATCTTTGCTATGTCGTCTTTATGCTGGCGTTGCACGTCGGACTTCACTACAACCCTCATTTGTGGCTCCTGCATCACGGCTATGCGTCGTGCGCCTTGTTCTTCGCATTGGGTGGCGAAGGGTTCGGGCAGTATGGCTCCGTCGTATTGCGACAGGTTGAGCATAGATGCTCGCAGGACGATGTTGTTGATTTGTGGTCGGTTGAGTTCTTCGGGTTTTAAGTGTGCACGTTCCATGGTGCGGTCGGCAAATCGGTCGATTGCCGAGTTGCGCGTCACCGCCACTATCTTGTCTTTCAGACTTTGGGTCGACTTGATTCTCGAGCTCTTGGTGGTGAGCATTGACAAGTGGAGTGTGTCGGTGATGACCGATTTGATGGTTGTGCCTTTGATTATGGTGTTGAGGTATGCCATGCGGAATGTGTCGGTCACCATCATCTGCACCCATCCGTTCATGAATGCTGTGTCGGCATCCATGGCCGAGAGGAATGTGTCGAGCCGTACTTCCATGTCGGTGCTGTCGAGCAATCCGTGTTGCAGTGCTGCTGCCAGTGGGTCGCATTCGGCCAGTGGCAACACTGCAATGCGGAATGTGTGTTGGACGATGGAGTCGGCGGTCAGAGAGTCGGCTGACAATGAGTCGGTGCTGCCCTTGTCGGTGCTACACGATGATGCTGGCATAAATGCCACAACTGCTCCCAGCCCAATGAGCAGGGCTGGAAGCAGGATATGTCTTCTCCTTTTGGGAGAGGTGTGGGAGGGGTTACTCATTATTCGCCCTTGATTGCAGCAACTCCTGGGAGCACTTTGCCTTCGATAGCTTCGAGCAGGGCGCCACCACCGGTTGAGATGTATGAAACCTTGTCGGCAAGTCCGAACTTGTTGACACATGCTACTGAGTCGCCACCGCCGATGAGTGAGAATGCACCTTCGGCTGTTGCCTTTGCGATTGCTTCGCCTACTGCGCGTGAACCAGCTGTGAAGTCTTCACACTCGAAGCATCCTGCAGGACCGTTCCAGAGGATGGTCTTTGCGCCTTCGATTGCCTTTGCAAACTTTTCGCGGCTGTCAGGACCTGCGTCGAGTCCGTCCCATCCGGCTTCGATAGCGTTTGAAGGGAAGACCTTGATTTGTGCTCCTGGCTTTACCGAGAATGTAGAGAAGTCGTAGCCGGTGCAGCATACAGAGTCGCTGCCGAGCACGAGTTCCACACCGTTCTTCTTGGCCAGTTCCTCAACGCCGAGAGCTACATCGAGTTTGTCGAGTTCTACGATTGATTCGCCTATCTCGCCGCCGTGTGCCTTTGAGAATGTGTAGGTCATACCGCCGCAGAGGATGAGCTTGTCAACCTTGCCGAGCAGGTTTTCGATGATACCGATCTTGGTCGAAACCTTCGAACCACCCATGATGGCAACGAATGGGCGCTTGATGTTCTTCAGCACGTTGTCGACTGCCTGCACTTCCTTCTCCATGAGGAGGCCGAGCATCTTGTTGTCGGCATCGAAGTAGTCGGCAATCACTGCTGTTGAAGCATGTTTGCGGTGAGCTGTTCCGAATGCGTCCATCACGTAGCAGTCGGCATAGCTGGCCAGTTTCTTTGCGAAGTCCTTCTGGCGGGCCTTCATTTCCTTCTTGGCTGCGTCGTATGCAGGGTCTTCCTTGTCGATTCCCACTGGCTTGCCTTCCTCTTCAGGATAGTAGCGCAGGTTTTCGAGCAGGAGCACTTCGCCCTTCTTCAGCTGGGCAGCAGCTTCGCTTGCATCGGCACAGTCGGGAGCAAACTTAACAGGTACGCCCAGTGTCTGGCTCACTGCATCTACAATCTGAGAGAGTGAGAGTTCTGGCTTCTTCTTGCCTTTTGGCTTGCCCATGTGTGACATGATGATGAGGCTTCCGCCCTTCTCGAGGATGAGCTTCAGTGTAGGGGCTGCACCGTTGATGCGGGTCATGTCGGTGATTTTACCTTCTTGGATTGGAACGTTGAAGTCAACGCGCACGATAGCTTTCTTGCCATCGAAGTTGTAATCTCTGATGTTCATTTTTCGTTTTGGTTTTTATGTGATGAAAAAATATCTACTTATTTATGTCATAGCAACAAGCAAAAGTGTGGCAATCCACCACTTTGCATGCCATATCGGCTGCAAAGTTACAAAAAAATAATGAAAGCGACGAGCGTAAATGTAGAAAAAAAGAGGTAAGGTCGTGCATGTTTTGGTGAAATGTCGGTGTATGCAATGTGGCGTTGTGAATGGATGAAGATTTATTGCTGTATTTACGTCGAATTGCGAGTGCGCACTCTCGGCCCTGCGAGCGCGCACTCTCGGCCCTGTGAGTGCGCACTCTCAGGCCTGCGAGTGCGCACTCTCCGGCGCACCCCTCTACAGGTACCTCTGGCAGGGGTCGGTTTTATGCTTGTCAGTTGCTCTCGAGATGGGGCGAAAAGCGACCTTTATGGATGTTTATAGTGATAGAATATGCAAATATTTTGTGAAATGCTTGTTTAATATTAAATAAAGGTGTATCTTTGCAGGCTGTTTCATGCGTGGCGTGCAGAAATACCACGTGGTGAGATATGCCTTTATCTGTGAAAACAATATTCATTAAATACATAAAATTCAAAACAAATCTATGAGTCAAAAAAGAGTTTACACCTTCGGAAACGGACAGGCCGAAGGTAACGCCAACATGCGTGAACTGCTTGGCGGCAAGGGTGCAAACCTTGCAGAGATGAACCTCATCGGAGTGCCAGTGCCTCCTGGTTTCACAATCACTACCGACACTTGCAACGAATACTATGAGGTTGGTCAGCAGAAAATCATGGAACTGCTCAACGACGATGTGCTCGCTGCAGTGAAACATATCGAGGGACTGATGAACTGTAAATTCGGCGATGCAACCAACCCGTTGCTCGTGTCAGTACGTTCGGGTGCCCGCGCTTCGATGCCTGGTATGATGGATACTATCCTCAACCTCGGTCTCAACGACGAAGTGGCTGAAGGCATGGTGAAGAAGACACAGAACCCTCACTTCGTTTACGACTCTTATCGTCGTTTCGTACAGATGTACGGCGACGTGGTACTCGGCATGAAGCCAGTAAACAAGGAAGACATCGACCCATTCGAGGCCATCATCGAAAAGGTGAAGGAAGAGCAGGGTGTGGTTCTCGACAAGGACCTCTCTGTTGAATCACTCAAGAAGTTGGTTGTACTCTTCAAGGAAGCTATCAAGAAGCAGACTGGTTCCGACTTCCCAAGCGATCCAATCGAACAGCTCTGGGGTGCTATCTGTGCTGTGTTCCGCAGCTGGATGAACGACCGCGCCATCCTCTACCGCAAGATGGAAGGAATTCCAGACGAGTGGGGAACAGCGGTAAGCGTCATGGCAATGGTATTCGGCAACATGGGCGACACCAGTGCAACAGGCGTATGCTTCAGCCGCGATGCAGGTAACGGTGAAAACCTCTTCAACGGTGAGTACCTCATCAATGCACAGGGCGAAGACGTAGTTGCAGGTATCCGCACACCACAGCAAATCACTAAGATAGGCTCACAGCGCTGGGCAAAGCGTGCAGGCATCAGCGAAGAAGAGCGTGTTGCAAAGTATCCATCAATGGAGGAGGCAATGCCACAGCTCTATGCTGAGCTCAACGCACTGCAGGACAAGCTCGAGCACCACTACCACGACATGCAGGACATGGAGTTCACCGTACAGGAAGGCAAACTCTGGTTCCTCCAGACACGAAACGGAAAGCGCACAGGTACAGCAATGGTTAAGATTGCAATGGACCTCCTCAAGGAAGGCCTCATCGACGAGAAGACTGCTATCCTGCGCTGCGAACCACAGAAACTCGATGAACTGCTCCACCCTGTATTCGACAAGCTGGCTCTCTCAAATGCAAAGCCAATCACACAGGGTCTGCCTGCAAGCCCGGGCGCTGCATGTGGACAGATTGTGTTCCATGCCGACGATGCAGAAAAGTGGCACGCCGACGGTCATAAGGTAGTGATGGTACGTATCGAAACCAGCCCTGAAGACCTCGCAGGTATGTCAGCAGCCGAGGGAATCCTCACTGCACGTGGCGGTATGACAAGTCACGCAGCCGTTGTGGCTCGCGGTATGGGCAAGTGCTGCGTCAGCGGTGCTGGTGCCATCAATGTTGACTACAAGACAAAGACTGTCGAAATCGACGGCGTTGTATATAAGGAAGGCGACTACATATCACTCAACGGTTCAACCGGACAAGTGTTCGCAGGCGAAATACCAACCAAGGCAGCCGAACTCAGCGGCGACTTCAAGGAACTCATGGACCTCTGCGACAAATACACCAAGATGGAAATCCGCACCAACGCAGATACTCCACACGATGCACAAGTAGCTCGCGACTTCGGAGCTAAGGGTATCGGTCTGACACGTACCGAGCACATGTTCTTCGACGGACAGAAGATCATCGCAATGCGCGAGATGATTCTTGCCGA
>CAMVDC010000055.1 GCA_947166155.1 uncultured Prevotellaceae bacterium
GCTCATTTTTCACCCCCTCCACACATACCTGCAGAGGCATCGGCCGGTGCGCCTGGTGCCGGCATCCGATTCACTGTCCCAGGGGGTGAGGTCTGTCTTATGTATTGGCTGTCCATGCATAAGCTATGTCGTTTTAGGTTTTGTTGGTAATTCGCATGCAAATACACATATTTCCGATATACCAATCAAATATTCTGTTGTTTTTTTATTAAATAATCTGAAATCTCTCAACTAAAAGCGGATTTTCCCCGATGAAACCGACAGTTTTGATAAGCTGCTTGTATGTTTTCGTCGCGAGACAAAGGGAAAAAATCCGCATAGTATGTACTACATGATGTGCACCTTCTGGCTTTCGATTTTTCGGCCAGCCACTTCAAGCGAGAGCACATACACTCCGTGTGGCAGGGTGGAGAGGTGGATTACCGACTCCTCACTCTCGATGGCATAGGTGGCTGTTGTCTCACCTCCGGCGGAGTATATTCGCAGGATACATTCCTTGTCATTATCCTGTGCATAGAGCAGCACTTTCACTTCGTTTGTCCTGTGTGTGAAGAACAAGTGGCGGAGGTGTTCCTGTCTTGTTTCCGCCTCGCTTTCCTTGTATATAGGAATCCGTTTCACTATGTTTCCACTCCTGTCGGATTGGAAAACTATCCTGTGCGGTTCGCCAGCATTCTGTGCGTGTGCCACCAGGCTCATGCTTGCTAATATAGCAATAAATACGATTTGTCTCATAATTATATATATTCTACTAATATTTATCACTTCCATATCCACTTGTGCTTGATGAGCCAGTTGGAATGTCTGAAATCATTGGGATAGGGGTAGAAACGCATTATGTGATTCTCTTCATTTAGCGTTTCGGCTCTTGTGTCGGTGAATGACCACATCGTATTCATCCAGCTGTTGAACGAACAGGCATTACTTATGCTGAGGTGCTGCTTGTCAATGATTTTCATTGTATAGTGCACAACCTTCCTGGTGCTGTCCCATGGCTTGTCTATGTATTGTGCTTCTACGATTCCGTCTTTTATACTGTATGTACCCCATAGCAGTTTTTTAATATAATATGGTTCGTCGAAATACACCTGTCCCCTGCTTCTGGCCGGAGCTACCCTGTTTCTGAGCAAACAAGTAGAGCCGTCATTGTAGAATATGATGCTGGAGGTGGAATCATTCGCATAATATCCATTAATCAGCATGACTGCATCTGCTCCTACATCTTTGCCGGAAAAGAGGATTGTCATGTTCTTGGGACGGAAGGCAAGGTCAACATATCCACATGCTCCGAACGCCATCACAATTATCAATATCAATAGATTCGTCGGTTTCTTCATCTTTTCTGTTTTATCATACGTTTGCGTTGTTTATACTCTCCCTTCTGTTTGTAATCTTTATACTGGCTCCGATTTTCCCAAAACCACGACTTGTCTTTCAGCCAACAAATGGAATCGGGCCTGCCTTCTGTATCTGGATGATAATAAAGGATAAGCGAATCGAGAAAAAGGTCTTGTCCCGACTCTGCATGCCAGAAAGAAGTCTCTCGCTCGCTATTGAGCCAAACGATTGACGTATCAGATGATATACGGAACAATCTGTTGTATATATCTGTATATACCATCGGTGCGCGCACCACGGTCTGCACCTGGATGATGTCACCTTTCAATTTATAACTTCCCCAGCCTGCATAAAAAGGAATCTTCTCATTTATTTCTTTCAGCGATTTCATGCGGTCGTCGATAGAAGTGATGGCCGCAGTACCATCGCGATAGAACACAACAATCCTATTATAAGCATCGTTTTTATAATATCCGTCAACACGTATAATGGAATCCAACCCGGACAAGTTGCCCGTGTACTTTAAAAACAATTCTCTTGACCACTTGTATCTCGATTCCACCCTGTCGGTCCAACACGATGTAAGGATCGGCAGGGAAATAAAAGTAAATATGATACAATACACTTTTGCCATAGTTTAAATAATTTAATATAACGTATTTGGTTTATATCCTCCACTATGATAATACAGAGAGGGAACTGAAGTTGAAACCATGTATGTAGGATAATTAGTTAAAAAATGGAATCCATTCTGTACCACGTCACCCACACGTCTATGATCAATGCCAACGCGAGTAATATGATTACCAGATTTTATTCCGAAATAAACAGGAGAACTTAATTGATGTCCATGAGTATATGTACCTGCCGATGGCGTTGGAATTATTGAAGAATTATTCGTCAGTTTTATAGGGTCTCCACGCTCTGTCGTATATACGTTTGTTCCTATTATATAATTCTTATATCCAATCTCCAGAGCATTACTCCTATATTTATCACCACTTTGAGTAAAGAAGTCATTTTCCCAATGTATGCTGAAATCACCTGAACGGAATCCTATATTACCAGTAGATTGGTCTCCTCCTTTGGTAAAATTGTTAAACGTATATGAAAAACCTGTCTCACCATCATAATATGAAACTCCTGCATAAGCATTATTACTAATACCGCCTCCGATAACCCAGTCCCCAATTTTGTATGACGCATTAATACCCATACCAAATCTTAGATTCTTAAGCGGTGTGTTGGCTGTCGTTCCAGTAAGAGTCGTAAAAGGATTAATTGACATGCTAAAATCACCAAACGAAAAGTCGAAAGAAGGCATTAATATGGAAGAAGCTCTATTAATGGCGTTATTGATAAAAAAATTACTAAATTCACTAGCAGTGGGAGAGAGACCACAGGAAGCTATGCAACTGATGGATGTCATCGCACCACCTATAAAACCAGATAGAACTGATTTCATTCCCCAATTTCCTGTTGTTATGGAATTTGTTAAATAGCCATCGGTAAATCCAAATGCAAATGCCGCCACAATCAGCCATGGAAACTTCCCATCCGGATCGACATACCGGCACGGATTGTTGTTGCCATAGATATATGGATTAAATCCGAACACGTCGGCAGAGGTGTTCCACACAGGGTCGATGCTCAGGAAACGGCCGATGTGGGGATTGTACAGGCGGGCATTGAGGTTGAGAAGTCCGAACTCTGCATAGTATTCCTGCGAGAGGTAGCCGCGGATGAACTTTTTCTCGGATGGCACATAGCCGTTGGCGTATGGAGTGCCGTCTGAACTGCAGGGACGTCCCCAGGGGTCGTAATAGAAAGAAGTGACGTTGCCTAATGTATCGACCAGTTCGGTGATACTGCCCTGATGGTCGCGATATATGAAATTGCGGCTGCGCATTACCCCCATGCTGTAGGTGGCAACAGCCACAGCAGATGCAGGATCACCACCAATGTAGTATATATGTGTAGGTGGGAACCAATGGTCATAATACACTTCATATTGGTTGCCGACATATATTCTGTCGTAGAGAATGTCGGTTGGTCTGGATGTTATGTCGCCGTTTTCATCTACATAGTCCTCCACATCGGCATTCTTATATACAGTCATGATTGTACGGTTCCAGTCGGAATCGTAGTCGAAGATGGCCATGGTGTCGGCCTGGGCAAGGATGTATGGCTGGTTGTTGCCATTATTGTATATAGTCTGCTGACTTACACCCCAATATCTTGTCCTTGGCTGTGTGACACTCTGTAACTGATAATCGTCATAATCTATTGATTGCTGCGCTCCACCTACTATGATATTGCCTTTATCATCGTAGCTGTATTGCTGTGTCTTGTAGGATGAAAGGCGGTTGTAGTCATCGTATGTCATGGGACGGCCGTCATTGGATGTGAGCCGACCTTTATTGTCATATGAGTAGCTGTGTGAGAACACGTATGGTCCGATGTTATTGTTATATTCTCTGAATGAAGCATTTGACGTAAGCTGCCCATTATTGTTGTAGGACATGTAAGTGTAGCGACGTGAATTGCTTGTATGTGATGTTCGGCCTAAGTTGTCTTCACCTTTAAGTTGCCAGACGAGGCTGCCGTTGAAGAGAATCTTTGTGCGCCATCCATTGGTGTATTCATATGTCTCACACAGTGCAGGACTGCTGTCATCTGTAGAGTTTACAAGGGAAGACACCCTGTTTGGCCCACTATAGCTATAGTTTGTTGTGATATAGTATATATAGTTGTTGTGATTGTAATCTATAACTTCATTGCGTGAGGATGACAATTGGCCGGCTGAATTATATGTATAAGACCTGCTATAGTTGTCGCCTGTAACCGATGTAAGCTGATGCTTGCTATTATATGTGTATGTAGTGGTGGATGGCGTACCGCCTTGTGTCAGGTTTGTTTTCTGCGTGAGTTCTCCGAACTTATTATAAGTAAATGTCTCGGCCTTCCCGTCACGGGTTATGGAGCTTACATTGCCATATTGGTCGTAGGTGTATTGACGTACGTTGCCGTTGGCATTGGTTTCTGTCAGCATCCGGCCAAGGTTGTCGTATTGGCCAGTTTGACTCAGACACGTACCATCCATATAATAAGCATCGGCCACAGAAATGTCGCCCTTGGCATTGTAGCTGTAATATACGTCGCCATAGAAATCGGAACTGGTGTAATCAGTGCGGACAACAAGCCGCCCATCATTATTATATTCATAGTAAGTGGTTACACCGTCCTGTGTCACTTCCTTGGTGTTGTCGTAATAGGCAAACGTGGTTTCATGCCCTTCTGGGTCGGTGATGGTCTGTGGCCGGAATATGTTGTCGTACTCGTAGCTTGTACCTATATTGCCAGAAGTTCCACGTTTATGAGGCAATGATTCGAAGCTTACCACTGATGCATTCTGATATGTCCGCTCTGTAATGTATTCATAGCCGTTGAAATGTATGGTGCCTGATGCTACATTTCGTCCGAAACCATCGTAGTATTCTATGGTCGTTGGTTCGTATGAGTGGTGTGTAGTCGTGGTATATGCATAATTGCTATCGAGCGAAGGAGCATAAGTATATGTAGTGGTATCGGGTGTGAATACATCTCCGTTTGACTTCAATATAGCCATAGTCACACGACTCATGCCGTCGTAAGCGTATGTCGTTGTAGTGGCGAAGCGGGCGTCAGCCTCTGTCAGCAAACGTCCATACTGATCGTAAGTATACTTGGTGATGTGTCCGTCTGGTTCGCGTTTCTGGGTTTGATGCCCATGATTGTCGTAGTTATAATATGTATATAGGTTTTCTGTGCTTGAGAGGGGACGGGACTGAGTGCGGGTTACCTTGCCGCCTGTGTTGTACAGATTAGCCGAGTATTGGGTCTGCCCCATACCCGTGCTGGTCTTGCCTGCATACTCCGTGCTGTTGGTCAGTCGGTCGGTGGTTGGATTGTAGGTATTGACCGTACGTGTATAGAATCGGTCTGTCTCACCCGAGGATTCTATTGTCGTGACACTCTCTTTGTTGATTGTCAGTGGCTGACAGAGAATCCATTTTCCGCCTGTGGTGTCATTCCGAAATTCGTACGTTGTCGTGGTCTGAATATCCGAGCCGCTTATTACGGTTCTGGGACGGCCGTAAAGGAAATTTGAGTAGTAAGTCTCTGTATTTCCGGCTTCAGGAAAATGTCCGTAGGATTCATAAGCCAGATTCTTGTTATAGACTTTGTTGCCACGTCCCGATGTGAAGGCATACTGGTACGTATGGCTATTCTGCAAGTTGCCTTGCTGGTCTGTGGTTTTAGTACGACTGACATAAGGGCTGAAGAAGGTCGCGTTGACCCCCATCTCAGTAGTATTTACCAACCCTCCGGATGATGCTGCCGTGGAGCCAAATCCGAGAAATCCCTTTCCCTGTATATGAAAGCGACCGTCGGCATAGCTGTATGTGGTGGTGTAGGTCGTCCCATGCCATGTGTCGTCAGACTGTCCCACGACACTTATCGGGGCATAAAACTTCAACAAAGGGAATGAGGCTTGAACTGAGTTGCTGTATCCGTCAAGCAGTGACTTGTAGGTTATGGATGTCTGCTTGCCGAGGCCGTCGGTTATGGCTAATATCCTGTTTGATGATGGTGACACACTATCATGCTTTGTGTAATACCACTTGCGGCTCGACTCAGCAATGCCGGTAATAAGATTACTGCCAAAGTTAAGCAACTCGAACCGGCCATCACCGTCAAAATCTCCATATGCCACATGTGAGGGCTTGGTGCTTGCAGCGAAGTTTGTAAGCGTATTGCTTACAGTTATAGAGAAGGTGCCTCCTTGCCCTGCGCTTGCAATGACGGTCTTTGACGTACTGCCGCTTTTATAGTTAATAATGAATTCGGGTCGGCCATCGGAATTTAAATCCGTGGGGATGCAGAAATACGTAGAGTCCTCATCTCCATAGCGTTTCATACTATAGGATGAGAGTTCCTGTATGGGTCTTACAGAGAATATATTACTATTCTTATATCCTTTGTTTATTGCCTTCTGCCATGTCGTTGAGTTGGCTTGGTTGATGAATAAGTCCACCCGCCCGTCTTCATTCAGATCACAAGACAGCATCGTGTCGGAGTATTTTATGTCAGATAGCCTGCTGAAATTGGATGCGGAAAAGGTGCCATTGCTGTTCCATAGTATTACGCTGTAGTATGACATCGTTATCAGGATGTCTGCAAGTCCGTCGCCATCGAAATCGGATGCCAAGCAACTCCTTATGTTGTCATTTGTAAGTGACGATATCTGCAGTTCCTGTGCATTGTCTGACACTGTCTGGTGCTGATGGTCAAAAGCGACACGCACAAGACGGATTATCTTGTCATTTACGCTTTTCTTCTCAATATATATGACTTCGTCCTTGCCATCTTTATTAAAATCGGCAATTGTGTACGCAGGCATATCCGTCGTATATTGAAGAAATTCCTGATATCCATATCCTTCCATAGGAAGGTCAAAACGGACAAGATAGTTCCCATCAATATCCCTACGAAGTATAGGAACGATTATTGAGTTGGACTGTCCGGCTCCAAGATGTGCAACGGCTCCGCCCTGAAGTTTACCCATCATGTTCCAGTAGTGATAACTTTTCTTACCTGCATGCCAATAGTTTCCGTATGCATTGTATGGTGTCGGTCCGCCCACAAATGTGTTTCCCTGCTTACTATGCACGTATACAGTGGTGCTTGAGGTTCCTGGTTCTATGCAGATTAAGTCTGTGCGACCATCGTTGTCTACATCTCCCGACGTATAGAACATCCTATATGACGGACTGAAGTATGAGTCACTTACAGAAACATTGCTTACGGAAGGCAACGAACTGGAGGAGGGTAGATTGGCCCACTCGAATGTCGTTGCTGGGAAACCGCTACCGTCTGCACCTGTTTCTATGACCGAGGTGAGGTGGGAATACTTTGATGTATTGTCGTAATTGAGTGTATATTTACGGTATTCTGTATAATGATATCTGCATGATATGGTTTTCAACCGTTTTGTTTGCTTGTAAAGTATCTCCCTGAATGGAATGACAACAGTGTCTGGGCGTGACTCATAATCAAGATAAATGACATTCTCCGATGTGCTGCCGACAGATTTGTTGCCATATTTTATTTCCGTGAGATATGGCACATTGTCAGGATAGGAATAAATATATTTTATGTAATTACCGTCCAAATCCTCGGCATAATCGAGCATCCAACCTATTGCAGCAGTACTGTTGATATAGGGATAACGCTGTGAGGAACATAAATCCGAGCCATACCGATATGTTGTTCCGTCTGGACGTTTTACAATGAACGATTTAGGAGTATCTGTAAAGGCACTGTCTATTGTTATTTTTGCCCATGATTCCTCTTCTGTCGTATATTCTGCTCCTTCTTTCCCATTCTGGCCTGAAAGGAGTATAAGTCTCATGCCATCCAGAGCATATGCGTCAGCAGCAGTGGCTGTAACTCCGGAAATATTGTTGGAGTCGTAGTACTTGTTATGTTCACATGCAGTGATTTCTGATAAACCTGAGATGCTCCATCCGAAACCACATACGTCGTTTCCTGCCTGTGAGTTGTAGACAAGCGACAACTGGGGGATAAATTCGCTGTAACCACTCGACAGCTTTATAGGTATGGTGTATGTTGCACCACCAGATGGTGATACACTAAACCTGCCATCTGTACTGCCAACCAAAGTCTGGGATTTGACATGAAATGACAGTATTGACACAATAAGAGTAATAACTACCCTGTAATTTATGATTTTCTTACGATTTCCAGCCATATTATTATGTATATATAAACGATAAATGAATTGTTATATTGTGATATGATGATTATACTTTTGGTTACTTCTATAAATCGGCGGGAAAACCTCGATGAAATGGCAGGTTTTTGGTTATTTCTGCCGATAAGCTTTATGGGCAATTTATGCCGATGAAATCGGGTCTTTTTGCTGTTTCCCGCCTATTCTTCTATTCCCGCTGGATGGTGAACTCGCCTTCGTACTCATCGCCCGTCTGCAACACGATGCAGAGTGTGTAGTTGCCGTCGGGCAGGTTGCTGATGTCGGTCTGGACAGTGTTGGCTGTCGCGGTGATGTGACCGATGGTCTGACTGACTGCCGTGTCGGTCACCTCGTCGATGATGCTTACTACCACGATTCCTGCATATTCGTCAAACTCGACAGTAAGGGTGTCGGCGGTGTAAGAGGCTGACAACGTGAATTGTGGGTCACCTACTACTGGGCTATGAGTGCCTATTGGACTGCCCTTAGGACGCATGGGAATAGGAATCGGTTTGTTGTCATCTGCTATACATAATGATGAAAAGCAGAACAAGCATACAATAATTAATAGGATCTTTTGTTTCATTATTATTGTTTTTTTATAGTTAATCGGCACACTATTATGTCGATTTCGGCGGCAAAGTTACGGCATTATTTTTAAATATGCAACTAAAGGGGGTGTAATAATAATAACAACAAAAAACGGCTTTACAATAGTGTGTGAGGCCGAATTTTAGGGTTCCTGTGACGAAATTATGGGTGTAAAAGTAACGAAACGTGGTGGAAATTATATGTTTTCTAAGATATTTTCAAGGTGGATTGAGGGGTCCGTAACACTAAAACCAGACACCTTTAGTTTCTGCTTGCGTTTTTTGACAGCCTCATCTCCTATGCATAAGACATTTGCCATCTGGCTGTTTGTTAGTTTGAGTTTTACCATCATACATAGGCGAATATCATTTTCACTGAATTTGGGGTAGTTCTTTCGCAACACACGGACAAAGTCTTCTTCTGCCATATTAAGCATTTCTTCCATCTTCTCCCACGATTTTTCATCCATTTTCAGGTTGCCTTTGTCTTTCAGGTTTATTTTGTAATTGTCAAGATATGTCATGAAGTGTTGTTGCATAAGAGCGAGGCGTATCGATTTCTGGTGTAACAATTTTTTATTCGTCTCATTTAATAATTCCTGTTCGCGCAAAACCGACTGCTGCTTTTCAATTACTCCATTCTTCTCAAGTATTTCTATCTCATGGTTCTTCTTGGTTATATATTTATTGTAAATAAGATATGAGAGTACACATATAGAGATAAAAAATAGTATGACTAAGATTATGATAAAGCAAGCTGTACTCTTTATTTGCTTTACCTGTAGCTTATGTTGTTGCTTTTCTTTCTTAATTATAAAATCATAATAATCGGCCTTAGTTTTCAAAGATGCATAATACATATTTTCAAGCGATTGGTATGCAGAATCGGAATACTGACATGACAATTCCGACTGCCCACTGACTGCAGCTATAGACGCGAGATTGCGGAAAGACATGTAACGTGTGGTTTCGTCATCAGACGACACAAGCTGTGAATAAATCTGCCATGCTTGTTTAAGGGAATCACATGCCATGAAGCAGTCAGCTGCTACATATTTTGCTGATTCAAGTTCTAATTCACTGGCTTGTTCAAGATACTGCTTTGCAAATGACAACGCATCGGAATAGTTTCCCATGCTGAAATGTATATTAGAAGTTTGACGTAGTATTTGTGGATAGAGTGTTGTTATGTTATTCTTGCTAACTATATCTGATGCTTCGTTGAGATAATACCAGGCACTATCGTAATTTTCAGCCGTCATATAGTTATAGCTTAATTCCTCAACGATACTAACATGATTCTCCATGCAATCGTTGCACTTGCTATATATATCCAGTGATTGCCTCAACAACTGGCATCCTGAAGATACATCACTTAATGATACGCTGCGTCCCAAATAATACAGTGCATTGTAGCATGTGTGTAGGTCCCCTGCCTGTCGGGAATACTCGGATGATTCGCGATACAGATCTTCTGCTGCCTTTATGCTGTCGCTTTGCTCCAGGCATCTGGCGAAGTAGAAAGCGCTGCGGGCATAGCGTCGCTTCAAGGTGTTGGATTGTAAAAAAAACAATTTGCCGTCCATCTGCTCCTTATAATATATATAGGTGTGGCGGATGATGGAGTCGGTGGGGGTGATGCCATGAAGCATGTCGTCGGTCATGGTGCGGAGGAGGGAGTAGAGAGGGAACCATTCCCCTGTTTCTTTCCCTCGCTTCGCTTCCTGATTGCTACGGTTTCGCAATTGTCCTTTATGGAGTGGGCTGGATGATGCCCTGCAGCTGGTGTCGATGCTGTCGAGCAGGAGTGCGGCGCTGTCGGGATGCTGGGGCAGATATGCCTCGGCACGGTCGAGCATGGCTATGGTCTCCTTGTCGCCGCCGGTGCAGGCGGTGACGAGGAGGATAAAGATTGGTAATATGTATATTCTGTATTTCAATCTACGATGCTGATATCTTGTACTGATGCTTTGCCGTCCTTGAAGCTGAGTGTTATCTTGAAGTTGACGTAATCGCTGTAGACATAGAGTGGGAGGGTCTCGCCTTCTTCGGGTTTGTAGTCGAACTTGAGGCGTATGTTGCTGCCTGCCAGATAGTCTTCCTTTGGCCGCACCGACTTGTCTTTATCGCCCAGCTGATTGAGGGAGAAGACTGGGTCGATGAGCGAGAGTATGCGTGGCAACTCGATTTCGAGTTTGCTGCCCGAGGTGAATACTCCTGTCACGTTGTCCCAGAGCGAGCGGTCGCCTTTCTTTATGTCGCCATAGATTTTGATGCCGGCTCTGATGGCATTGAGCAAGGACTGGCGGTCGACGTTGAAGTCGTCGAGGAACGACTTCCGGCGGTCGAGTGTCACACCGCGGTTTTTCGACGACTGGCGCGATGCTTCGTAGGCGTGTACGTATTTATAATCCACATTGTCTATCCAACAAATCTTGTCGTCGGTCATAGCGATGGCGCGCACACGGGTGATGTCGTCATATTTCTTGTCTTCGTAGTTGAGTGTCACCACTCCGATTTCGGTCTTCTTGTGGTGGGGCAGTATGTTGACCGACGGGCATTTCACTACGTCGTATTCGTCGGTATACATGTCGGTGTAGTGCAGGCAGAGGAATATGCGCACGTTCTCGAGGTCGATGTCGCTGCGGTTGTTGATAAACACTCGCACTTCGTCGTCGTTTTTCGACACGATCCAGTCGGTGGTTGGCTCGACGCTCACATCGAGGAAGGATTGCTCCATGAGCAGTTGCTTGAAGATGCTGTACATGTTCTCTTCGCAATACTGCATGTCGGAGAGCAGACAGTCGTAGACGCCTTGGTTGCCCCGGCGGTAGAAGTGGTTGAATATCTCTTCCTTGCTGCGCTGTATGTCGCCGCGGTCGGCATAGTATTTTGCTTTGATGAGGTTGGGGCTGAACATGCCGTAGCCTTCCATGGTTGAGCGGTAGAGTCGTAGCATGTATTTGCCTTCGATGCTGCGGTTGAGGTATGATCGGTTTTTGTAGGAGTCGAGCAGGTCGGTGAGTGCTTCGGCTTGTTGCGGATAGCGTGTGCTTGCCTGGTCGAAATACGACATGGCTGCGGTCTCGTTGCCCTCTTTGAGGCTTATCATGCCTTGCAGCACCAGTGCTGGAGCCGAGCGGTCGGGGTAGAGCGACATGTAGTCTTGCAGCATGGTGAGTGCCTGGTTGAGGTGTTCCTCGCGTGTGCCTGCGGTGTCGGAGAGGCTGTCGCCTATCTCGATGGTCTTGGTTATTTCGCCGACAGTGTTCTGAGGTGTGGTGCCTGCCATCTGCACCAGGCACAGCGCCTTCAGCAACATGGCCTCGCGGTTGGTGGGATAGCGCTCGAGTACCTTCTCGATTGCATTGTAGGCATCGGTGGTACGTCCTGCGTAGATGTCGAGGTATGCCTTGTCGCGGTCGAGGCACAGGCGGTCCCATTCTTTCATGTATTTCATGTAGACGGGTGCATAGTCGGCCAGGTAGTCGATATATGCCAGCCGCACTTCGTCGATTTCCTTCTTGAGCGACTCTTTCAGCTTCATGTCTTTCTCGTATTGCTCGAAGGCGGCGTTTTTGGCGTCGTTCACGTTTTTGCTCACTCCTCCCACGGTGAGTGGGTCGCCGGTGAAGATGGCTGATAGCAGGCCTATGGGGCTTATGTTCTCGGCGAAGTTTGATGCACCGCTTGTGGCGCTGCGTGCCAGCATCCAGATGTTGTCGAGTTCGTCGTACTTTTGTTTCAGTTCAAACATCTTCTGCAATATGGGGAAGAGTTTCTTTTTGGTTTCGAGCACATCGTCGGGCACACGGCTGTAGTCTTGCTTTGCCATATACTCGAGGAATGCCATGAAGTCCTCCGACTGATACTGTGCGGCTTCCATGCCGTTGAGTATTCGCACGGTCTCTTCGATGTCGTAGGCGGGTTCGACGTGTTCTGCCTTGCGGTTTTCCACTTGTTGGTTTATTGCATCGTAGGCGGGTTTGAACTCTTCGGACGGTGTGTAGTCCGCGAGGTTGATGTCGCTCTGCTTGTCGTGGCAGGCATACCAAATGAGGCCTCCACCGCATGCCACAACGATGATGGCGATGATGGTGATGATGAGTCCTTTGTGTGATTTCTTTTCACTCATGGTGTTGTGATTTGATTAGTGGTCGTAGTGTGAAGTATATTCCGACAATGATGAAGGGCAGGCTGAGCAGCTGTCCCATGTCGAATGTCATGTTGCGCTCGAAGTCTACCTGCTCCTTTTTCAGGAACTCGATGAAGAATCGGAATAGGAAGATGAGTGCGAGACAGAGTCCGAAGTAGAACCCTGATCCGGCCGTGATGGCCGACGGTTCCGGCTTCTTGCGGTTGGCGTCGTAGATGATGAATGCGATGATGAATATGGCGATGTAGGCCAGTGCCTCATACAGTTGTGCGGGGTGTCGCGGCACGAGTTGTCCGTCGACCATGGCGTCGCGGGTGTGGAATATGAAAGCCCATGGCACGTCGGTCTGCTTGCCCACGATTTCCGAGTTCATGAGGTTGCCGATGCGTATGCATGCCGCGGTGAGCGGTGTGGCAAGGCACACGTTGTCGAGCACTGTGAGGAACTTCACTCCGCATTGCCTGGAGTAGATGAGCATTGCTATGAATGCTCCGATGGCTCCTCCGTGGCTTGCCAGTCCGGCATATCCGTGGAATGCCCAGCTGCCGTCGGGCTGTATCCTGATTGGCAGGAGCATTTCGATGATGCCTTGTGTGGATGTGAGGAAACGTTCGGGTTCGTAGAAGATGCAGTGTCCGAGCCGTGCTCCTATTAGTATTCCGAAGAAGCAATAGAGGAACAAGGGGTCGAACTTCTCCTGCGGTATGCGTTGCTGCTGATACAGGTGTCGCACGATGAAGTATCCTGATATGAGTCCTGCTGCCCACATCAGTGCATACCAGCGTATGCTGTAACTGCCTATCTGAAATAATTCGGCACTTGGTTGCCAGTCGATGAATGCTGTCATATGTCAGAATAAGACCCTGTAGGCCTCTTTGTTTTTATACATTAAACCTGAAGTGCATGATGTCGCCGTCTTGCACCACGTAGTCTTTTCCTTCCACTCCCAGTTTGCCGGCTTCGCGCACTGCGGCTTCCGATCCATAGTGTATGTAGTCGTCGTATTTTATCACTTCGGCTCGTATGAATCCTTTCTCGAAGTCGGTGTGTATCACTCCGGCGCATTGTGGTGCTTTCCATCCGCGGCGGTAGGTCCATGCTTTCACTTCCATGGGGCCTGCGGTGATGAATGTCTCGAGGTTGAGGAGTGAGTAGATGGCTTTGATGAGGCGGTTGCATCCGCTTTCCTCCAGTCCCATGTCCTCGAGGAACATCTGCTTTTCCTCATAGCTTTCCAGCTCTGCTATGTCGGCCTCGGTCTGTGCGCTGATGATGATGAGTTGTGCGTCTTCGTCCTTGATGGCCTGGCGCACTGCCTCGACGTATGCGTTGCCGTTCTTGGCACTTGCGTCGTCGACGTTGCACACATAGAGCACTGGCTTGGTGGTGAGCAGGAACATCTGCTTGGCTGCAGCTTCCTCTTCGGCATTTTGCAGTGTCACGGTTCGTGCGCTCTTGCCGGCCGACAGTGCTTCGTGGTATCGGGTGAGTAGAGCCAGTTCCACCTTGGCCATCTTGTCGCCGCCCACGTTGGCTTGTTTTTCCACGCGCTTGATGCGAGCTTCTACAGTTTCGAGGTCTTTCAGTTGCAGCTCGGTGTCGATCACTTCCTTGTCGCGCACGGGGTCCACGCTTCCGTCGACATGCACTATGTTGCCGTTGTCGAAACAGCGCAAGACGTGGATGATGGCGTCACATTCGCGTATGTTGCCCAGGAACTGGTTGCCCAGTCCCTCACCATGGCTGGCTCCTTTCACCAGTCCGGCTATATCTACTATGTCGCACACGGCGGGCACTATGCGCCCCGGGTGTACCAGCTCAGCCAGTCGGGTCAGTCGCTCGTCGGGTACTGATATCTGCCCCATCTGAGCGTCGATGGTGCAGAAAGGGAAGTTGGCTGCCTGTGCCTTTGCCGACGACAGACAGTTGAAGAGAGTTGACTTGCCTACATTCGGTAGGCCTACTATTCCTGCTTTTAATGCCATGATTCTTTTTTATTTGTTTCTGTAAAGCAATAAATTCGTTCTTTGCACGTTTTATTTTGCAAAGGTACGAAATAATTCACAATGCATAATGCTTTATGCATAATTAAATGGTGAATCATGGCGGAGTATTATGAATTATTTCGTATCTTTGCGCATTAAATCGAACAAAGATGCACATGAAGTGCATAAAAACATAAAGACACATGAAACAGAAGATAATAGTCATCGTCGCCCTCATGGCCGTCGCCCTCACGGCGCCTGCTCAGGAGCTGAACTGCAAGGTGAAGGTCAACCGCTCGGCGGTGCAGGGCACCAGCAGCAGTGTGTTTGAGAAACTCGAGACAGCCATAAGCGAATTCATGAACCAGCGTGCATGGACCGACATGCAGTATGATGCCGACGAGCGTATCGACTGCAGCCTCACCATCACGGTGAAGCAGTATAAGGCTGATGGCGGCAGTTTCGCTTGTGAACTGCAATACCAGTGCACACGCCCTGTGTATGGGTCGGCCTACAACACCACCATACTCTCGATGCGCGACACCGAATTCACATTCAATTATCAGGAAAACGACGTGCTCGAGTTCAACGAAGTGAGCATGAACAACAACCTCACCGCCATGCTTGCCTACTATGCATACCTGTTCATCGGGGTCGACCTCGACACCTTCTCGCCCATGGGCGGTACCGATGTGCTGCATCGCGTTGAGGCAATAGTCAACAACGCCCAGAGCATGAGCGGAGGCGGAAGCGGATGGAGCGCATTCTCAGACTCGAAAAACCGCCATGCCATTATCAACGACTACATGTCGTCGGCCATGCAGCCGCTGCGTCAGCTCATGTATAAGTACCACCGCGAGGGGCTCGACCAGATGTCGGACAATGCCGACCGCGGGCGCGCCGCCATCACATCGGCACTGCCGCTGCTCAGCGAGGCCCATCAAGCCAAGACCATGTCGCTGCTGCCACAATATTTCACCGACTTCAAGCGCGACGAGCTTGTGGGCATCTACCGCGGACATGGCACCGAGGGCGAGAAATCAAAAATCTACGATATCCTTGCCGATGTAAATGCATCGCAGATCGGTGAGTGGAAAAAAATGCAGAAATGAGCCGTTTGCTGCCTGCAAACTGTGAGTTACACGCGTAGTTTGCAAACAGTCCGTGCGGTGTAAACTGTCAGTCCGTGCGGTGTAAACTGTCAGTCCGTGCG
>CAMVDC010000056.1 GCA_947166155.1 uncultured Prevotellaceae bacterium
TTCGTTTTCTTCCAGATGAAGAGTTCGCTCAGGTTGTCGAGCTTCTTGCGCAGCAGTATACCTGCTCCGTTTTCGGTCATTTCTCCCTCAATCAGGTTGTCGTAGCTCTTGTCGTGGAAGAGTCGGATGTATTGTGTGCCTCCGCTGTCGAGTCGCCATTCGAGCGATATGTCGTCGATATATGCACCAGCTTCGTTTTCGCCGTGGTTGCCGTCGGCATTGATGCGTCCGCCCACCACCACGTTGAGGCGGTCGCTGAAGAATCGCTTGGTGAACTTGAACGAGTAGTCGGTGCGTGTGGTTCCGTCGTCGCGCCGTGTTTGCTCCATGCCTACATTCATATCCACATTCACCGCGGTGCTCACGGCCTTGCCTGCTATGTTGTTGATTTCGTTTTGCAGGAAGTTGTTGAGGGCGTTGGTGGTGCTGAATCCGCTCGAGTTGGTGCTCGACAGATACATGCCGGTGGCGAGAAGTGCTACTGCCAACTTGTTCTTGTCTTCAGCGGTCATACCTGCCAGTTCGTTCTGCACGGCCATGTCCTCGGGTGCCTCGATGGTGAACTCCAGTCCCATGTTCTCGAGTGTGCCGGTGATTCTCAATCCTACGTTGAACAACACGCTGCGGCTCGACCCGTCGGCATTGCTCACGCTGGCTTTCGTCTGTTCGGCTGCCGATATGTTGAGTGTGGGGTTGGCGGCTTCGCCGGTAAATTCCACATAGCTTCCCTTCTTGAGGTCGAATGTCTTGAGTGGGATGACAGGCAGCGTGTATTTCATCTCGCCTTCGTTTACGGTGTAGCGTCCGATGAGGTTCACCACGCCTTCGGGGCTGTAGTTCAATGTCATGGCACCTCCGCCTTGCACATTGACGTAACTCTGTTTGTCGGCACTGAACTCACACCTCACTTGTGCTCCGTCTTCAATCTCGAGGTTCACCTGCATGTCGATTCCCATGAATGTGTGTGGCTCGAGTTTTCCTGATTGTGGTGGCATTGAGAAATCGACGAATGTCACGATGTCGTCGAGACGATAATCCACAGTCAGTGGTGTGTTGGTCATGATGTAGGTGATGTTGGTGGTGCGCAGTACATTGATGAGGCCACGTATCTTCAGGTCGTTGGTGGTTCCGTTCACACGTGCGAAGAAGTCGCCGTTGAGTCGGCCGAATAGTGCAGACTTGCGTGTGCGTGCCGCATCGAATACGGGGAAATTCTGGCCGTAGAGGCTCAGGTTCATCGACACTTCGTCGAGGTCGGCAAAGTCGACATACCCGTTGACGGTGAGCGGATTGTTGCCGGCACCGAATATCTTTATCTCGTTGAATTGCAGGCGGCTGTTGTCGAAGACTATCGGTTCGTCGGCCACGGTGAGGTCGAACGAGTAGATGTCGCTATATACGTGCATTTCTTTTGGATAGACTTCGCCGTTGACCACCAGTGTGTCGGTAGGTCCGTGTGCCTCGATCACTCCGTCGATGCTGCCGCTGAAGGCACAAACCTGGTCGGGCACGAATGCTGATGCCATTGATAGTGGCAGGTCGTTGATCATGACATTCGTGTCGAGATGTTTAGGTCCGCTCACGTTATAGGTTCCCACAGCTGTTGCGATGTCGTAGTCGTCGTGGTATATGACTGTCGAGAAGTTGTGGCCGTCGGTGCCCACGGGGTTGTAGTCGAAGGCGAGCATCATGTCGCCCAGTGCCGACCCTTCGTAGGTGAATCCGTCGGCAGACAGGAGCCCGTCGACGGCAAAGCTGGCGGTGTCGGCCACATAGTGTGCGTTGACTTCGAGCAGTCCTGTCATCTTGGGTGCAAAGGGTATGACGGCCGTGACCCCCTTGAGGTCGAGGTTTTTCACTACGGCTTCTATGTCTTGCATCATGGTGTCGGCCGGATGTGCCAGTAGCGATATGCTACAGCTGTCGTCTTGCGACTGCAGGAATACGTCGGCAAACATGCGGTTCTTGCGGTGTAGTTCGATGTAGTTGCCTTCGCTCACATTGAATGTGCTATACCCCAGTATGGGGTGTTCGGGGTATATGTTCATGTGTAGCACGCTGTCGGCTTCAGTCACTTCGCCCTTAAGTCCCAGGTCGATGCCTTTCTTGCCTTTGTCGTCGATCATGGTGAGTCGCAGGTCGGAGTTGTGTGGCGACAAGAATCCGTCGAGATACAGGTTGAATGCCGAGGTGAGTTCCTGCTTGGGGCATGATGCTCCTGCATGGAATTTTATCTGTGTCGAGTCCTGATATATGTCGACCATGATGGTGTCGACCTTCATCGAGTCGGTTTTCATGCCCAGGATGTGAGCATTGCCTTGTATGCCATATTCGGTCGATGTGTGGAGGTTGGCCACCACTTCGTCGTATTCGTATCCTTGCAGTCGTATAAACTTACTTATGGGGTTTTTGCGTCCGATGTCTGCCCTGAGTGTTGCTTCGGGCATTATCTGTTTCAGGTCGTCGATGTTGAGGCTGCGGGTCTTTGCCTGTTGCCGGGCGAGGTCGGCCACTTGTGTGTCTTGGTCGATCATGGTCATGCAGTTGAGTGGTGCATGCAGGTCGAGCGACATGTCGCTCATTTGCAGTGTGATGTTGGTCGAGTCGGCCGTGCTTTCGGCATGTAGGTCAAACTCTTCGGTGACGAGGCTGTCGCCACCCAGCACCACTTCCACTCCCTCTATCTGGGCGTTGACGAGGAACAGGTCGCCGAAGTTGCTGTGGGCTTTGAAGTCACCGTGTGTGGCATGTGCCGTAAGTGGTTCGTCGGCAAATCCCAGTGCGTAGATGTCGGTGAATGGCAGGTCGAGCGCCATTGTTGCGTCAAGTCCCTTTCCTGTCATGAACCCATCGACGTCGAGGTGTCCGATGAGTCGTGGGTCGGTAAAGTCGGTGGTTGCCACGAGGTCTTGGTTTTTGAGCGATGCGATGCTGTGTGTGCCGTCGAGGTAGTATGTACCAAATGATGCATGGTCGAGGTCGATGGTGGCATCGGCCCATGTGTGGCGGCTGTCGAAGTCGAATCCGCGACCTTTTGCCTTGACGTGTCCGCTCACGAAGCAGGTGTCGGGCAGTGGCACGAAGTCGCTCACGGGGAAGTGTCGGGCATCGAGGTCGATGTCGTATGCGTCGTTGCCTGTGTCGTATCGGGCTTTAAGTCGTGCCATTGCGCGCCCCAGTCGCAGGATTCCGTCGGCGTTGATTTGGCTGCCATTCATGGCGAGGTCGCCGTCGAGCGTGAGGCCTCGCGGCAGGTTGAACGACCCGGCCACGTCGGCTGGCAGGAAGCCCTTGATGAATGCCAGGTTGCGCCCGTCGGCCTTTATCCGGGTTTCGATTCCGATGCCGGCGTCGGGGTTGTCGAGGTTGGTGAGGGTGGCACTTCCCTTCACGGCAAATGCCCCGTCGATGCTGGCGTCGAGGCGGTCGACCACGAGTGTCTGCATGTTGCCTTGTGCCGACAGGTCGACCATGAGTGGGCGGTCGGGCCATGAGCGTCCGAACTGCTCATACATGTCGGCCGCGAACTGCTGTATGTCGCCCTTGCCTGCATAGCCCCTTGCCTCGATGCTGAGGGTGCCGGGGGCAATGGAGTCGAAGGCATTGAGGTCCATTGTCATGTCGAGGTCGAGGTCGGTTTCGGCGGTGCGTAGGTTCATGCCTTCGAGATACAGCCGCTGGCTGTCCATGCGCAGTGTGCCGCTCGTCCCCCTGAGTTCGATGCCGCTGCGCTCCTTGCCGCTGATGCTGTCGATACCCACATAGAGTGTTCCGTCGGCCATATACGACAGCGAGTCGATGCTGAAGTCGGCATCGCTGATGTTGATGTGCGTGGGGTCGAATCCTGTGGCAGGAGCGTTGTGCCCCGTGTCGTAACCTATGTATGCCCCGCCGGCCTTGAGTGGCACCACGTAGTAGTTACCACCCTCGAGGTCGAGGCGGCATGCAAGCGATGCCGTGTCGAAATGTGTGCTGACCCTCGTGCTGTCGGCCGAGGGTGGGAGGTCGAGGTCGATGCCCACGTCGGCAAGGCGGATGTCGTTGATATTGATGAGTCGCAGGGGTGATGTGGCTTCGTAGGTAGCCGTGTCTTCGGCCACTGAGTCGGCCAGGTTGAGGTGGAGGCGCGAGTGGTCGAGGTCGAGTTGTGGTATTGTGAGCGTTCCGTCGTCGGTCAGGAACAGGATGCTGTCGGCATAGAGTTGCCCTATGTGTCCGTCGATGCCCACGGCCTCGATCATGTCGAGGCTGTTGATGCGTGGTGCCCTCAGCAGCAGGCTGTCGGCCTTCACCTCGCCTCGCATCAGTGGTGCGAAGGCGATGTCGAGTCGCAGGGTGTCGAGCAGCAGCATGGTGTCGGTGGGCGCGACGATTTCCACGCCACCCACCCTGAGTTTCAGTGGGAAATGCAACCGGAAGTGGTCGACTTTCACCTTCATGTCCGACCCCTCCTCGATGCCTGCGATTGCGCGGTCGATGGCCCATCGCTGCACGGGCGGCACATACACCAGGCAAAGCAACAACACAACAAGGATGAGCGGCACTCCAACCACCCACCCGACAGTCTTTATCGCCTGTTTTGCCTTGCGAGTCATCTGCGACTTTTCGATTAATATCCGACGTTTTCTCGTCATGACAATGATAAAGCGAGCTTACCATTGTCTATTTGGCCTGACGAAAACATTGTCTTTCGACCACAAAGGTAGAAATAAATGCTCACACCACAAAATAATAATTATTATTTTCACTCTTTGCATGCCGAAAAGGCAGAAATCGACCGCGTAATTCATGCTTTTTTGTGTAAACATCGGGTCAATTTGTAACCGCATTGCGGGTGTCGGCCGTTGGCGCTTCCCAACCGCCCTGTGCATACCTGTGGAGGGGGTGAAAAATGAGTGCGCACTTTCGGGCCTGTGAGTGCGCACTCTCGGGCCTGCGAGTGCGCACTCTCGACCCCGCGAGTGCGCACTCTCCGACGGCCCCGACTACCGGCGTGTCTTTCGGTGCCCGAATTGTCATTTGAAAAGCCCGTTTTTCGTTTGCTTTGTCGATTGGATGCGGTCGGTAGTAAAATAAATATAAATTTATTTTGATTTTACACCTTATTTATTTATCTTTGCACGAAATTTGCATCAAAAAGAGAAATGAAACGACTCAATCAGGACTTGAAAACTATAGTCGACGGAATTGAAGACAAGAAAGGACAGAACATACGAGTAATGGATCTCGCCCCCTGCGGCGATACGATATGCCGATATATGGTGGTGTGTGAGGGTCACACGCCGACCCAGGTGCACGCCATTGCCGAAGGGGTGGGCGAGAAAATGAACTCGCAGCTCGGATTGAAACCCATTGCGGTGGAAGGACTGAGAAACAGCCTATGGGTGGCAATGGATTATGTGGACATCATGGTTCACATATTTGTGCCCGAAAGCCGGCTGTTTTACGATATCGACCATCTGTGGGACGATGCCGAGGAAATAGGCCTCCAAGCTCCCTCCTAACCTCCATCAGAGGGATGAACCCCTCTCTTATCTCCCCCAAGGGGAGAGGATAACCCCATCCGGATGGATAAAGCTCCTACCCTTAGGGGAGGCGGGGGAGAGGTTAAAGGGACAAATGATACCTACAAATAATAAAACAATCGCATGAAGAATAATAATAAGAACGGTAATAACTCTCAGAATAACAACAACACAAGTCGCCGGCCGAAGTTCAACCTGAGCTGGATGTATCTGCTCTTGTTTGGATTGGTGGCATATATGTTTTTCTCGAAATCGGGGGGGACACCACAGAAACAGCTGGCGTATACCGACTTTCAGGCATGTCTGGACAGCGGCTACGTGAAGGAAATACTCGTAAACAAGGACAACCTGACGCTGAAATTTGCTGTCAACGCCACGGGCGAACGATATATTTATGGCGACGTGGCTACCGAACCGTCGCAACGACGGGTGCCGCAGGTGGAGTTCGGCTCGGTCGAGGGCATGGAGCAACAGGTGGAGGCAGCCAAGGAAGCAGGCAAGTTCAGCGGTAAACTGACGTATGAACACGACGACAACATGTTGTGGAACATACTGCTGCAAGCCGCACCTATAGTAATACTCGTCTTCTTCTGGTTCTTCATCATGAACCGAATGGGAGGCGGGGGTATGGCTGGAGGCATATTCAACTTCGGAAAGTCGAAAGCCAAGCTCTTCGAACAGGACTCGACCAAGGACCGCATCACATTCAAGGACGTGGCGGGACAGACTGAGGCCAAACGCGAGGTGCACGAGATTGTGGACTTCCTGAAAAACCCAGCCAAATACACCGAACTGGGCGGCAAGATACCCAAGGGCGCCCTGCTCGTGGGACCTCCCGGAACGGGTAAGACCCTGCTGGCAAAAGCCGTGGCAGGCGAGGCCGACGTGCCGTTCTTCTCGATGTCGGGTAGCGACTTCGTCGAGATGTTTGTGGGAGTGGGTGCCAGCCGTGTGCGCGACCTCTTCCAGCAAGCTAAGGAGAAATCGCCGTGCATCATCTTCATCGACGAAATCGACGCCATAGGCCGTGCACGTGCCAACCGGGTGAACACCGGCGGCAACGATGAGCGCGAAAACACACTCAACCAACTGCTCACCGAGATGGACGGATTTGGCACCAACAGCGGAATCATAATCCTGGCAGCAACCAACCGTGCCGACATACTCGACAAGGCACTGCTGCGTGCCGGACGTTTCGACCGTCAGATACACGTCGACCTGCCCGACCTCAACGAGCGAAAAGCGATATTCAACGTACACCTGCGACCCATAAAGATTGACGAGACAGTAGATGTGGACACACTGGCACGACAGACACCGGGATTCTCGGGTGCCGACATAGCCAACGTGTGCAACGAGGCAGCACTCATTGCCGCGCGCAACAACTCGCCGTGGGTCAACAAGCAATGTTTCCTCGATGCCGTCGACCGCATCATAGGCGGATTGGAAAAGAAATCGAAGGTGATGACCGAAGCCGAGAAGCGAGCCATAGCACTGCACGAAGCAGGGCACGCCACCATCAGCTGGTTCTGCCAATATGCCAACCCGCTGGTGAAAGTTACCATAGTGCCGCGCGGACAGGCATTGGGCGCTGCATGGTCCATGCCCGAGGAACGACAGATAACCACCAAGGAGGAAATACTCGACGAAATATGTGCCACACTCGGTGGACGTGCTGCCGAGGAACTCTGCATCGGGCGAATATCGACCGGAGCCATGAACGACCTCGAGAAGGTGACGAAGCGAGCATACGGCATGGTGGCATACGCCGGCATGAGCGACTCGCTGCCAAACCTCTGCTACTACAACAACGACGAATACTCGTTCTCGAAACCATACAGCGACCACACGGCCGAACTCATCGACAAGGAAGTGAAGAAACTCATTGCCGAGCAATACGAGCGCGCCAAGCAGATACTCGACGAACACAAGGAGGGACACGCACAGCTGGCACAACTGCTCATCGACCGTGAGGTGATATATGCCGAGGATGTGGAGCGGATATTCGGCAAACGACCATGGGTGTCGCGCACCGAGGAGATACTGGCGGCCAATGCAGAAGCCGACAGCAAGACCGACGACATCATGGATCACAACGCCGAGAACGAAGAGATAATACGTAAGAAGGTGGTCGAGGCAGTGCTCGAAAAGGCCAAGCGCGGTGAAAACACGCAAAACGGGCCCAAGGGCGACAACCCAGCCGGCAACGAAGGCAACACCCAAGGCAATGAAGAGCATACAGCTCAGCAATCGCAGCCAAAACAATTTCAGGAACTGAGGGTGACAAACTTCGACACCGAACCCGCCGAACGCATCGAGACCGTCAATATGGCTAAGAGCGAAGCAAGTGGGGTGAACGAAATGACCGACACGATGCAAACGACCGACGCAAGCACCGAAACGCAAATGGCCGACGCAAGCATCGAAACGCAAATAGCCGACGCAAGCACCGAAACGCAAACGGCCGACACCGGTGCCGAAGCACAAATGGCCGACGCAAACGATGCCAATGTGGCACCCGAGGAGCCAATCGAGCCGTTTGAGTCGACAGCCCTGGCCGAGATGTCGGAGGTAGATACACCCGATGTGCCCGAACCAGTGCAAGCACCACAAAAAGCAGAACCAGTGCGTGCAAGCGAACAACCACCAACCAATCATAAAACCAAACCACAGACACCACCGGTGGTGGAGCAGACATTGTTTGGGTGGTAACCATCGTGGCAACAGATGGAAACGGTAAAATCTGAAAACAGTATAGAACTTAATGAAACATAACCTAATCATACGAACAATCACAGGCATAGCATTCGTGTCGGTAATGGTGTGCTGCATACTATGGCATCCGCTGTCGTATGCAATCCTGTTTGCCACCATCAGCGCTCTCACCACATGGGAGTTCTGCTCGATAGTGAACCGACGGATGAATTGCCAAATCAACCGAGTCATCACAACCGTGGCATCGGTATACCTCTTTGCCGCCATACTGGCATTCAATGCCAACATCAGCGGCTCCGAGATATTCATACCATACCTGCTCACACTGGTATACCTGCTGATAAGCGAACTCTATTTCAAGGAAAACAACACACTGCTCAACTGGGCGTTCACCATGATGGTGCAACTATATGTGGCCCTGCCCATAGCACTGCTCAACACCATGTCGTTTGTATCGGCAGGCATGCCCGACGGCACACCGGGAGCGGTGTACACACCAATCTTCACCCTCTCCCTGTTCATATTCCTGTGGGTCGGCGACTCGGCAGCCTATTGCTTCGGCACATGGCTGGGGCGTCACCGCCTCTTCCCACGCATATCACCTAAGAAATCGTGGGAGGGATGCATCGGAGCATTTGTGACAGCCGTAGCCGTGTCGCAGTTGATTGCCACCTTCCAACCCATCGCTTCGACCTCCACACCCCTGGCCAACCACATGGCATGGGCTGGATTGGCTGCTACCGTCACCGTGTTTGGCACATGGGGCGACCTCGTGGAGTCGCAGCTGAAACGCAAATTGGGCATAAAAGACTCGGGCAACATACTGCCTGGACATGGCGGCATGCTCGACCGATTCGACAGCAGCCTCATTGCAATACCCATGGCTGTGTTGTATATCTACACAATAAACCAACTCATGATAATATAAAACCAACCATACACGATACGAACAATAAAAACAAAATAATATGGAAGAAAACGTAAGCAAAGAGCCCTTGGTAGAAACTAATGAGGCTAAAACAAATGAAACAAATCAGTCACCCGAGGTGACACAGTTGGAAAATGCTGCAGCTCCCGCTGAGGAAGTGGCAGCTCCTGTTGAGGAAGTAGCAGCTCCAGTTGAGGAAGTAGCAGCTCCCGTTGAGGAAGTAACGGCTCCTGTTGAGGAAGTAACAGTTCCCGTTGAAGAAGTAACAGCTCCTGTTGAAGATGTAACTGCTCCAGTTGAGGAGACTCCTGCCGAGGAAGTGCCACAAACCAAGGAGCAGATACTTGAGCGACTGAAAGCTGTGGCAGAGAGCGACGATGAGATAGAACGCCAGGAGGTGGACGGACTGAAGAGCCACTTCTATCGCATCATGAAGGCCGAAAGCGAAGCTGCATACAAAAAGTATGTCGACGAAGGAGGCGACCCCGAAGCCTATGAGCCAACCATCGACCCATGCGAGCAGCAATTCAAGGACCTCTTTGCAATCGTACGCCAAAAGCGTGCCGCACAACACGAAGCCCTCGAACAGCTCAAGGAACAGAACTACTTGAAGAAGGTGCAGATAATAGAGAAAATCAAGACCATGCTCGAAACTCCCGACGAGGTGAATAAGGAGTACAACACATTCCGCGAACTGCAAACCGAATGGAACAGCCTCAAGGAAGTACCTGCCGAGAAAGCTACCGAACTCTGGAAGACATATCAGGTAAACGTCGAGAAGTTCTACGACACGCTGAAACTGAACAACGAGTTCCGTGCCTACGACTTCAAGAAGAACCTCGAAAAGAAGCAGGCACTGTGTGAAGCTGCCGAACGACTCACCGAGGAACCCAACGTGATTGAGGCCTTCCGCCAGTTGCAGAACCTGCACCAGCAATTCCGAGAGACAGGACCAGTGAGCCGCGAGTTGCGCGAAGAGGTGTGGGGACGATTCAAGGCTGCATCGACCATCATCAACAAGCGTCATCAAGACTACTTCGAAGCCCGCAAGGAAGAGGAGAACAATAATCTTGACCAGAAGACTGCTATATGCGAAATCATCGAAGGCTACGACCTCGATTCGCTCAAGACGTTTGCCGACTGGAACGCAATGACCGAACAAGTGTCAGCACTGCAAGCCAAGTGGAAGACCATAGGATTTGCTCCACAAAAGATGAACCAGAAAATCTACGACCGCTTCCGCTCGGCATGCGACCAGTTCTTCAGCCGAAAGTCGGAGTTCTTCAAGTCGGTGCGCGAAAGCCAAAGCGAAAACCTGCGACTGAAACGAGAACTTGTAGAGAAAGCAGAAGCATTGCGCGACAGCCAAGACTGGGCAGCAACAACTACTCAGCTCGTGGCCATGCAGAAGCAGTGGAAGACTATCGGCACCGTGCCACGCAAGTATAGCGACGAGTTGTGGAACCGCTTCAACAGCGCATGCGATACTTTCTTCGAGGCAAAGAAGGCTGCCACATCATCGGAACATGGCGAGCAGATGGAAAACCTCGCAAAGAAGCAAGCCATAGTGGCACGCCTCGCTGCCATCGTGCCCGAGGAGACAACCGACCTGCGTCAGCAACTGAAAGATGCGCAGGCTGAATGGAATGAAATAGGACACGTGCCTTTCAAGGAGAAAGACAAAGTGTATAAGGCACTGCGTGTGCAGATGGACCGCCTCTACGACTACCTGGGCGAGACTGCATCGCGCCAGCGTGTTGAGCGTTTCAAGAGTAGTTTGAACGCTACAGGCGGTTCGGGAGTGCGCGACAAACTGGTGCGCCAAGCCGAAATCCTTGAACAGGAAATAAAGACTTACGAAAACAATCTCGGATTCCTCAATTTCTCGAAGGGTAGCAAATCGTCAAGTCTTGTCGACGAACTCAACCACAAGGTTGAAAAGTTGCGTGCCGACCTCAAGGAAATACGCGAAAAGATAAAGATTATCGACACGGCCGAAAAATAATAATTGCTCGGTCTCAACCCAATTAAATAAGGTGTATCACATCAATGTGTGTGATACACCTTATTGCCTATTAGTTATTACGTGCGATGTGATGGGGTAGCGGGTTATGCCTTAATCACAACGCCCTCTTTCTTCATGCCGTCGATTTTGATGCTTATCGGGGTGGGGACATGCACGTGGCGTACATGCTCCGTCTCGGTTTCAGCAGGCAGCGAGTTGAGGTAGTCGATGTCGTAGATTCCATCGCCAGCATAGTCGTTTACGATGAAGTATCCCACTCCAAACGATGTGAGGTTCTGGAAGAAGTGTGTACCTTGGCTGGGTTCGATGCGGTAATCCTTCAGTCCTGCTTCCACAATGAGCCGAGCCGCGCTTATGTGCGGCCATTTCACCGGGATGCCGAGCCACGAGTCGTTGCTGCCCCAGCGTCCTGGACCTACGAGCACGTAGCCCTTGCCGCGTTGCAGGAATTTCTTGTTGATGGCTTCTACCTCGGTTGCTATCTGTGGGTTGTTGGATGCTGAATATCCATCGGTCTTTACATATACAATGTCTTCCACGTCGGTGGTGATGCCTTGCCCTATAGCGTTGTGGCTGCGCAGTATGCATCGCGAGTCGGGGATGTCGGCCAAGTTCTCGTCGAGCATAGCTTTGTTGTCGACCATGGGCCGGATCTGCAGTAGATAGAATTCGCCTATGCGGTCGGCGTGCAGGTTGACGGCAAACTCTATTTCCACCGGGCGGCGCATCTCGTCTTGACCGTATTGCAGTATGAGCTTCAGTATCTCGGGTAGTGGATATACACCCTGTTGCAGCACTCCGGCAAATGTGATGAGTTTGCGGTTGCGTCCTTCGTAGAATCCGTCGTAGATACATTGGTCGATGGGGTCGTAGGTGCTGCAGATGTATTGCAGCGAGCCATTCTTTTCTACATCACGCACGGTGAGTCGCACGAGATTGAAGCCGTCGTCTACTTTGAAGTCCTGCCGTATGTTCTTCGTGTCGAGTGCCAGAAGGCTGGTCTGTGTCTCGCGCAGCGCTATCTCCATCTCGCTTGTCTGTAACACTTTGTGTGGATGATAGGGGCATACGCGAAGGCTCATACCTCCGTCGACGATGTATTTTCCAAGTCCCAGTGCCAGGTTCACCGTTCCTTCCTCGGCGCGTTCGTCGCCTATGGGGTAGTAGTTGATGCTGCGTGCCACGCCTGATATGGTCGGGTAGAAGTAGTCGTCGTATTGTGTTCCAACCACTTCTTGCAGTATCACAGCCATTTTTTCTTGGTCGATCACATTGCTTGTTGCGGTCATGTATGCCTTCGAATCGCGATAGAACACCGATGCATACACGCCTTTTATGGCGTCGGACAGCAGCTTCAGATGCATGTACTTGTCTTTTACGTATGGTATCATGTAGGTGCTGTAGACTCCTGCGAATGGTTGGTAGTGTGCGTCTTCGAGCAGTGATGAACTACGTATGGCTATAGGCGACTTCACTACATCGATGAATGCCATGAGGTCTTCTGCCAGGCCGAGCCGTTCGGGCAGTCGTGCACGAAGGAAGTGCTCGAGGATTTCTTCGTCGGGCAGGTCGGAGAGTGCCACCTGATAGAGTTCGTTCATGTCCATAAACTCGTCGAAGATGTCGGTACAGAGTACCACGGTCTTCGGAATCGTGACTTCAGCGTTGTCGAACTGGTTGAGGTCTTCGTGGCGCGAGATGATGTTGTCGAGGAATGCCAGTCCGCGCCCTTTGCCTCCGAGCGATCCTTCGCCTATGCGTGCAAAGTTGGAGAAGCGGTCGAAGCGGTCGCGCCGGAATGTGGCTACCACTCCGCGGTTCTTCATTTTGCGGTATGACACTATGGCGTCGTATATGATTTGTCGGTGGGCATCGACGTCTTGCAGCGAGTTCCACGTGATTTTCTTGAGGAAGTCGCTTATCGGGAACAGTGCGCGCGAACTGAGCCAGCGGCTCACGTTGTTGCGGGTGATATGATAGAGCAGCGACTCGCGCGGCAGGATGAAGATGTTGTCCTGCAGGTCTTTAAGGTTTTTGATGCGGGCCACTTCCTCCATTGTGTCGGGGTCGCGGAAGATGAAGTCGCCGAAGCCGAAGTATTTGCGGATGAGTCGGCGAAGGTCGATATCGAGTTTCTTTGAGTTCTTGTCGATGAAACTGGCATGACACTTGGCTGCCAACTCGGCGTTGCTCGATTCTGACGACTCGAGTATGAGCGGCACAAACTCGTCGGCGGCCCTTATGGCCGACAGCAGTTTAAATCCTGCCATCTTGTCCTTCTCGCCGTTGCGGCGGAATTCGCAGTCGCTGATGACTCCCAGTGTGTTGTCCTTGAATTGTGAGTACAACTCCCATGCCTCTTCATAGTTTCTGGCCAACACAATCTTGGGACGTCCGCGCATGCGCAGTGTCTCGAGCTGGGAGTTGAGTGCCTCGGTTGCAAATTCAAGGCTTTGTTGCAGCACGAACTTGTAGAGGCTTGGCAGTATGCTCGAGTAGAATCGTATGCTGTCTTCCACCAGCAGGATCATCTGCACACCCGCGGTCTTGATGTCGTGCTCCAGGTTCATCTTGTCCTCCATCAGCTTGATGATGGAAAGCAGCAGGTCGGTGTTGCCCAGCCAGCAGAACACGTATTCGAAGATGCTGAGGTCTTCGTTCTCCATGCGTTTCTTAATACCGTGTGAGAATGGTGTGAGCACCACAATCGGGATTTGATGGAACTGCGACTTTATCTTGCGTGCTATGTCGAACACGTCGTTGTTGTCGGTTCCTGGCATACAGATGACGAGTTCGAATTTTGTGTCGCGCATCAGTCGGTCGGCTTCTTCCTCGTTGGCCACACGGAAGAATCGCGGCGGATAGCGCAAGCCGAGTTTCGAGTATTCGTCGAATATCTTCTCGTCGATGCGTCCGTCGTCTTCAAGCATGAAGGCATCGTAGGGGTTGGCTACGATAAGAACGTTGAAGACACGTCGTGCCATGAGGTCAACAAACGACGTGTCTTTCAGTATGAGTTGGTTGGTTTTCACTTGTTTTTCTTGTAGTACTCGAAGGCTGCTTTCATGTTTTCTTTTACGGCGTTGCTGCTAAGGGTGGCACCCGTCACGCCGTCGATTGTTGCATGGTCGGCAAACTTGATGCCGGCATACTTGGGCAGCATATCGTTGGCCACGCGCAGGAAGTATTTCGGTGTCTCCTTGTTGGGTTGTGCCTCCACACTCACTATCTTGTCTTTCTTTACGGTCACTACGAGTGGCACCTTTCCGAGTTTCTTGTATCCCAGGGCGTCGCATATCGTTTCTGTACGGATGACATAGGTTCCGCCCTTTTCCTTAGTCATTACTTCTTCTTTCTTTTCTTGAGCGTTGGCTCCAGCCACTATGCATAGTGCAAGGGCTATGATGGTTAGTTTCTTTGTCATGGCTTCTTTGTCTTGTTTATTGTTTTGTCCATATGTTGATTATCTCTCCGATGTAGAATGTGTGCTCTCCCATGCGCCCGCCTTCGTACATGCGGCTCACGTCGGCAGGCATGAGTTCGCGCTTAAATTCGTCGGCGTATATCTTCTTGCACTCGATGGCCAGGTTGGCTTCCTTGAATATGGGGTTGCCTGTGGGTGTCCATTCGGTGGTGAGTCCTGCCCGGCGTGTCTTGTCGGGTTCGTTGCGCTGCGAGTGTGTGCCTATGTATTGCAGTGCCTTGCGGCTCTGTTCGTTGTCGGGAAATGCGGTCACGGTGAAGTATTCGTTCTCGTCCATGAGGTGTTTGCTGTATCTCGAACTTGATACGTAGACAATCACTATCGGTTTGTTCCACAGGTTGCCTATGCTTCCCCATGCTATGGTCATCGAGTTCATCTTCTTCTCGTCCTTGCCCATGGCCAGTGCCATCCAGTCGTTGGCAATGAGGTTGATGGGTTTTACTTCGAGGTCGCGTGGCTCGACGCGTTTCCAGTCGGATGACATGGTGGCTTGTGCCATCGATGCGCATGCGGCCCATGCGCACATCATGGCGGTGAGTATCTTTCGCTTCATGGTTGTTGTGTCGTTGTGTTTTCGGCTGCAAAGATAATAAATAATTCACTAATGCTGTGTTGCAAATGCGATTATTTATGTTTCGTGATGTCAAAAAGTGGTGGTGAGCCAGTGGTTTTGCATCCGTTTCTTGCATCCGTGGTGTGTTGTTGACACCTTATTTATATATATGCGCGTGTGTGCGCGCGTGTTGCGGTGTTACATCTTGTCCATTGCTTGTTGCAGGTCGGCAATGATGTCGTCGACGTTTTCTATTCCTACGCTCAGGCGTATGAGGTCGGGGCGTACGCCTGCCTCGAGCAGTTGCTCGTCCGATAGCTGACGGTGTGTGTGGCTTGCCGGATGCAGCACACATGTGCGTGCGTCGGCCACGTGGGTCACGATGCAGATGAAGTCGAGGTTGTCCATGAAGCGTATGGCATCATCGCGTGTGCCTTTCAGTCCGAATGCTATGACTCCGCATGTGCCGCCGGGCATGTATTTCTGTGCCAGTGCGTGGTATTTGTTGTCTTTCAGTCCTGCGTAGTTCACCCATGCCACTCGTGGGTTCTTCTCCAGCCATTCGGCCACTCGTTGTGCGTTTTGGCAGTGGCGTGGCACTCTCAGGTGCAGGGTTTCGAGCCCGAGGTTGAGCAGGAATGAGTTTTGTGGTGCTGGTATGCTGCCGAGGTCGCGCATGAGTTGCGACACTATTTTGGTGATGTATGCCTTCTGTCCGAATGCTTTGGTGTAGGTAAGTCCGTGGTAGCTTTCGTCGGGGGTGGTGAGTCCGGGGAATCGC
>CAMVDC010000057.1 GCA_947166155.1 uncultured Prevotellaceae bacterium
CTTCAGAGCCCCAACCCAAAATAATAAAAAACAAAAAAAATGAAGACAATAGCAATCATAGCAGGAGGCGACTCATCCGAACATGACGTCTCGCTCAAGAGTGCGGCAGGGATTGACTCCTGGTTAGACCGCACCAAATTTATAGTTTACACCATCGAAGTAAAAGGCCTGACATGGACCGCACACCTACACGACGGCACCACCACCGAAGTCAACCGCCACGATTTCTCCTTCGTAGAAAACGGCAAGACCGTGAAACCCGACTTCGCATACATCACCATACACGGCACACCAGGCGAAAACGGCATCATGCAAGGCTACTTCGACCTCCTACACATTCCATACTCCACATGCAGTGTGCTGGTGGCAGCACTCACATTCGACAAGTTCACACTCAACCAATACCTCAAAGGCTACGGAGTGAAGATTGCCGAATCAATCCTACTGCGCAAGGGACAGAGCATCAGCAACGAAGAAATCATACAACGCATAGGACTGCCATGCTTCATCAAGCCCAACGCATCGGGTAGCAGCTTCGGAGTGACCCACTGCAAAACTGCCGACGACCTGCAAAAGGCCATCACATTCGCACAAAGCGAAGGTGGCGACGTGATGATAGAAGCCGAACTGAAAGGCACCGAGATAGCCAACGGAGTGTATCGCAAGAAAGACGGCGAAGTATACGTGCTGCCAATCACCGAGGTGGTGAGTCAGAACGACTACTTCGACTTCGATGCAAAATACAACGGACAAGTGACCGAGATTACACCGGCACGCCTCAGCGACGACACTACCAGCCGCGTAAAGACACTCACCAAGGCCATCTACACCATACTGGGAGGCGAAGGCATCATGCGAGTTGACTACATAATCACAAAGAAAGACAACATCGACGTCATCAACCTGCTCGAGATAAATGCCACTCCAGGCATGACCGCCACATCGTTCATTCCACAACAAGCACGTGCCGACCATCTCGAAATGACCGACATACTGACCGAAGTGATCGAGGGGAAACTGAAATAAACAAAGACACACAATGACCGACATACACGAATTCGACGACATCCGGCCCTACCTGCCCGAAGAGCTGCCAGCCGCCTACGAACGCCTTCTGGCCGACCCACGATTCCTGGCCATACTGCCACAAATATATCCAGGCATACCGCAAGAGAAAGTGGCAGCCATGCTGAGAGCCGGAAAGACCAATCTGGAGTTTCAGAAGATATGCATCTATCCTGTATTAAAAGGATTGCTGCAAAAGGCCAGCGACGGGTTTTCTGCCAATTTCTCACATCTCGACGGAAACGGCTACACATTCATCTCAAACCACCGCGACATAGTGCTCGATTCAGCATTGCTCGACTTGGCATTGGTCGATGCAGGCCTCGACACCGCGGAAATAGCAATAGGCGACAACCTGCTCATCTACCCCTGGATAAAGGACTTGGTAAGAATCAACCGCTCCTTCATCGTGCAACGTGCACTGACCATGCGACAGATGCTCATGGCATCAGCCAAAATGTCGCGCTACATGCATTATGTAATAGGAGAAAAAGGCGGCAACCTATGGATAGCCCAACGCGAAGGACGAGCCAAGGACAGCGACGACCGCACCCAAGACAGCGTGCTCAAGATGCTGGCCATGGGAGGCAAGGGCAATGTGATCGAGTCGCTCAAGTCGCTCAACATAGTGCCACTCGCCATCAGCTACGAGTTCGACCCCTGCGACTACCTCAAAGCCGAGGAATTCCAGCAAAAGCGCGACAACCCCGACTTCAAGAAAAGCCAGCAAGACGACCTCGACAACATGTCGACCGGCATATTCGGATACAAGGGACACATTCACTACCACGCTGCACCATGCATCAACCCGTGGCTCGATACCCTCGACCCCGACATGCCAAAGCAAGAACTGTTTACAGCCATCGCACAGCATATCGACCACGAAATACACCGCCACTACCGCCTCTACGACATCAACCTCGTATCAGCAGGCATGGACCACGACAACGACCATGTGGCACAATGCAATGCTTATATCGAATCACAACTGGGAAAGGTGGACATCAAAGAGCCCGACATGCCATTCCTGTGCGAGAAAATAAAACAAATGTATGCCAACCCTGCCATCAACAAGGCCAAAGCAGACAACAAATAAACGACAGAGTATGAACAACCACCGACAGCGACACACAGCACACATATTCACCACGATACTGGCCACATTATTCGTCAGCATGGTATGCCTTGTGTCGTGTGACGACGATGAACACTCACAGCCGTCATACATCAAAAGCCTGGTAGAAGTAAACACCGATGCAAGTAGCAATGTGAAGAGCATTCGCACCGACGACGGAACCACATACTCCGTACATCAAGCCATCAGTGCCGACAAAGCCGACACGACCTACCGCTGTCTGGCAACCTACACACTCGGCACATCGGGCATCACTCTCTACTCAATCAGTCCTGTATTCTCGGCACACCCAAAACCCACATCCAAATACCAATCCACACCACTCGACCCCGTGAAGTTTGTCAGCGCATGGCGCAGCGACCGATACGTCAACCTACGCATCGACATCCTTACCACCGGAGTCGACAACCATGCATACGGATTTGCACACGACAGCACAACTATAGCCGCCGACGGCAAGCAAACAGCATGCTTCACACTGTTGCACCAGCGTCCCAAGACCGATGCAGAGTCATATACCGAGAACGTATTACTCAGCATGCCACTGTCACACTACAGTGAGTGCGACTCGTTTGCCATAAACATCATGACCTACGAAGGAGAAAAACGAATAATATTATAACAATAAAACACAATGAAGACTTACAAACTCATTAACAACGTCGTGGGCTGGCTGGTATTCGCAGTAGCTGCATTCACCTACTGCACCACCATTGAGCCCACAGCCAGTTTCTGGGATTGTCCTGAATTCATATCCACAGCAGCAAAGCTGGAAGTAGGACACCCACCTGGCGCACCATTCTTTATGCTGGTAGGCAACCTTTTCTCACAATTTGCCAGCGACCCCTCACAAATAGCCAAGATGGTCAACACGATGTCGGCCATGCTCAGCGCAGGATGCATATTGTTCCTGTTCTGGACGGTGACCCACCTGGCCAAAAAGCTCATCTGCCGCGACGACGAGCAGCCAACCATAGCTCAGACCATAGCAGTGATGGCAAGCGGCATCGGTGGCGCACTCATCTACACTTGGAGCGACACCTTCTGGTTCAGTGCAGTCGAGGGCGAGGTATACGCATTCTCGTCATTCCTCACCGCCCTGGTCTTCTGGCTCATACTGAAATGGGAAGACAAGGCTGACGAACCAGGCAGCGACCGTTGGATCATACTCATCGCCTACCTGGTGGGACTCTCAATCGGTGTCCACCTGCTCAACCTCCTCTGCATACCGGCAATGGTGCTTGTCTTTTACTACAAGCGCGCCAAGAACCCCACCGGACGCGGTTCACTCATCGCACTGGCCATTTCTGCCATCATCGTGGCAGCAGTGCTCTATGGCGTTGTACCAGGCATCACGAAAGTCGGAGGATGGTTCGAATTGCTGTTTGTCAACATGCTCGGCATGTCGTTCAATACAGGCCTCTACATCTACCTCATCCTGCTGGTAGCATGCCTCGTATGGGCAGTAATCGAAACCACACGTGCCACCAACAAGATACGCATGAACATCGCATTCCTTGTCAGTCTGGCAATGCTCGGAACCCCATTCTACGGATATGGATGGAGCAGCATACTCATTGGTATTGTCATCCTGGCACTGGTTGCATGGATGCTTACATCGGCCAAATGGATTACCCCCAAAGGGCTGAACACCACTCTGCTGTGCCTCTCGCTCATCGTGGTAGGCTATTCTTCGTATGCAGTCATCGTGATTCGAAGCAGTGCCAACCCTCCCATGGACCAAAACTCACCCGAGGACGTGTTCACCCTGGGCGAATACCTCGGCCGTGAGCAATATGGCGACCGTCCCCTATTCTACGGACCTACCTACAACTCGCGTCCGTCAGTCGTGGTCAAAGGCGACCACCTGGGGTACGACATCAATGAGGGAGCACCCGTATACCAGCGCAAGGAGAAAGCCTCAGCCGACGAGAAAGACGAATACATCATCGTGCGCAACAAGTTCGACTACAAGTATCCGTCCGACCAGTGCATGCTCTTCCCGCGTATCTATAGCGAGAAAGATGCCGGCAAATACATCTCATGGCTTGGCGAAATGCACTATCACACCGTGCAATACAGCATTCCTGGTGAAGGAAGCCAGACCCTCGAGATTCCATCACAGATGGACAACATCCGCTACTTCCTCTCCTATCAGCTCAACTTCATGTATTGGAGGTACTTCATGTGGAACTTCGCAGGCCGCCAGAACGACCTTCAAGGTCTGGGCGAAACCGAGCATGGCAACTGGATTACAGGCATACCAGTGCTCGACAATCTGCGTCTGGGCAATCAAGACCTGCTACCTACCGAGTTGAAAGAAAACAAAGGCCACAATGTGTTCTACTGCTTGCCTCTCATCCTCGGTCTCATCGGATTGCTGTGGCAGGCCTTCAAGGGCAAACGCGGCATACAGCAGTTCTGGGTGGTGTTCTTCCTCTTCTTTATGACAGGAATTGCCATCGTGTTCTACCTCAACCAGACACCCGGACAACCTCGTGAGCGCGATTATGCCTATGCAGGTTCGTTCTATGCATTTGCTATATGGTGCGGACTTGGAGTGACTGCCATATATGCAGTTTTGTCGGAATTCATCAAAGGCAAGTCGGGCAAACTGATAGCCTCAATCATATCACTTGTACCAGCACTGCTCGTGCCATTGCAGATGGTGTCGCAGACATGGGACGACCACGACCGCTCGGGTCGATACATGTGTCGCGACTTCGGTCTCAACTACCTCGAGACCATTCCTCACGACGGAGTCATCTTCACCAATGGCGACAACGACACCTTCCCGCTCTGGTACAACGAAGACACTGAAGGCAATCGCACCGACGTGCGTGTCTGCAACCTCTCGTATGTCCAGACCGACTGGTATATCGACCAGATGAAGCGTCCGGCATTCGAGGGCGAAGGTCAATCATCACCACTGCCTATATCGTGGAAACGCATCCAGTATGTTGAGGGTCAGAACGAAATGACAGATGTCAACCCGACCATCTATGTATCAGGGCGCAGTCTCAAGATGAAGGAACTCGTGAAGCAGATGTATGACCAAAGTCCCAACACGGCTCGTGCCATCTGGGGTGACGACCCATTCGAGTTGAAGAACGCCATCAAGAAGTTTGTGCTCAAGGAAGACATACCTGCCGAGTATCAAGACATGGTAGCATCCTTGCCGTCATGCCTTCCAAGCGACACACTCTATGTCACGGTCGACAAGGAAGCCGTTCGCCGCTCAGGCATGTATATCCCAGGCGACTCCATCCCCGACCGCATGGACATAAGCCTCAAGGGTCAAGACCGTGTGCTGAAATCGATGATGATGATGCTCGAGATGATAGCACAAAGCAACTTCTCGCGTCCACTCTACATGTCGACCACCGTAGGGCCACAGCACTACGGCAACATCTGGCGTCATTTCGTGCAAGAAGGTCTTGCATGGCGCATCACTCCATTCACCATCGAGGGCAATATGCAGCAACAATCGAAGGTGGATTCCGAGAAGATGTTCGACAACATGATGAACAAGTACCGCTACGGCAACCTCAGTGCCAAGGGTCTGTATCTCGACGAAACCACCATGCGCATGTGTTGGACCCACCGCCGATGGTTCGCCCACCTTATCAACACCCTGCTCGAAGAGGGCAAGAAAGACAAGGCATTGCAGGCACTCGAGAAGTGTGACAAAGAGATTCCCGACTACAATGTGCCTTACAAGATCGACAACGGAGGCCTTGAAATCGGTAATTCCTTCATTGCCTGCGGCAAGGTGAAGCGCGGTATTGAGATACTCGATGCCATCGAGAAGAACGCACGCGAGTACATCGCCTTCTATTCTTCGCTCAACAACATGCGTTTTGCTGCCGCCTGGCGCGACTGCAAGAGCGAAATCATTGCTTTGGCCGAAATTCAACGCACACTGCAAGTGTTGGGTACTCGCCCCGAAGCTGGTGCCGATGCTGAAGCCTACGCTAAGCGAGCTGAGGAGATGATGCCATTCGTAAACAAGACATACTCTGTGCTGGCCACACGTGCCGAGGCACTCGGACTTCAACCATGATCATAGAGCAACCCTCCACATGGATGCGGTGGCTCTACCCAAGCGCTATCTGGCGCATGAGCCATAAGGAACGGGCCGTCTATCTCACGTTTGACGACGGCCCCATCCCCGAGGCCACTCCTTTCATCCTCGACACCCTCGACCGCTATGGGGTGAAAGCCACGTTCTTCATGGTAGGCGAAAATGTGAAGAAGTACCCTCACCTAAAACGTGAAATCGAGGAACGAGGACATCGACTTGGCAATCACACCTACAACCATGTGGGCGGCCTCGGATGCCGCAGCAAGGAGTTTTTGCGCAATACCTACAAGGCCGACCAGCTCATACACTCCAAGCTCTTCCGTCCACCGCGCGGATGGATGCTGTGGACACAGTATATGCGGTTGCGCAAGAAGTTCACCATCATCATGTGGGATGTCGTGACACGCGACTACAGTCTGCTTCTTACAGCCGACGACGTGGTGGAAAACGTGAAGCATTACACCCGCAACGGAAGTATCATCACCTTCCACGACTCGCTCAAGAGCATAGACAAGTTGCAGACAGCCTTGCCACGCTCAATCGAGTGGTTACAGAGCGAGGGATATGAATTCCGCCTATTCGATGCCGACCAACCACGAAGCCGACACTTGAAATAATCAGAGATTATTAATTGACAATTGATGATTGATAATTGGCAGTGGACAAACGTAGAACTGACAATCGTCAATCTTAGGAATCAAGAAATAAATGGAGAATAGACATTCACATACTATCGACTCCTCAGTCATAAAAGCCGAAGCCATGCGCCTCGGCTTTTCTGCTTGTGGGGTGACTGATGCCGCTGTGGTCGATGCCGACACACGTCGCATCTACGAGAAGTATGTGGCCGAAGGGCGAATTGCCGATATGAACTATCTTGCCAATTACCCCGACCTCCGTTTCGACCCCACACAACTGCTGCCCGGATGCCGCACCATAATCTGTGTGGCTCTCAGCTACTATCCGCGCACTCCACTGCCCGACGACACCTATCAGATTGCATACTATGCTTATGGGCGCGACTACCACGAGGTGATGCGCGAGAAACTTGCCCAGCTTGTCAACTCACTGGCAGCCGCTGCCGGCATTACCGATCCTTCCACTCATTTCCGCTCCTGTACCGACACCGCCCCTATGCTCGAACGCTATTGGGCTGTTCGATCAGGCATCGGGTTCATCGGGCGCAACCACACACTCATCGTGCCTCGCCTCGGCAGTTATTTCTTTTTGGGCGAAGTGTTGACAACAATAAAGTGCGACAACAATCAGGAAAATAATCAAGACAGTATTCATAATAATAATCAGGAAAACAATCAGGAAAACAATCAAGAAAACAATCAGGAAAACAATCAGGAAAACAATCAATACAGCAACCAGAAGAGCATTCAAGCTAACAATTCTCTTCACATAGAAGCAAGGCTGGGCAGAGAGTCGGTTTGTTCCACCTGCCACCGTTGCATTGATGCATGCCCCACAGGAGCCTTACGTCCCGATGGCACATTCGATGCACGACGTTGTCTGTCGTATCTCACCATAGAGCATCGAGGTCCTTTCACTCCCGAACAGGCCGCGATGGTCGGTTCGCAACCTACACCTTATTATATATATGGTTGCGACCGTTGCCAGCGATGCTGTCCACACAATCAGCGAGCCGTGCCTACCACCGAGCCGCTGTTTCAGCCAAATCAACAACTCTACACCATGACACCCGCCCGATGGCAACAACTCACTCGCGAACAATATCAGGTGCTTTTCTCTCATTCGGCCGTGAAGCGAGCCAAGTATGAGGGTTTGATGCGCAACATCGAGTGTGTGTCATAATAATATATAATATATAATTGATAATAAATAATATAGAATCCATAATATATAATATAGAATATAGAATATAGAATATAGAATATAGAATCGATAATATATAATGGCCATTCGGTAGGTGGCATATTGCTCTCCGCATACCGAATGGCCATTATTCTACATTTTATATTATATATTATTTTGCAGCCAGGGTCATCTTGATTTCAGCGTATGTGACGTAGGGCGGCAATACTGCTTTGATGTCGGACAATGTGTATGCTCCGCCAAAGCGTCCGGCTGCTTCCATGATTTGTTGCTGACGTTGTGGTTCCACCACTTGGTCAATGTCTATCTGTCCCACACTCACCATTGCAGCCAGGTGGTTCTCAATCGTGGCTGGTTTCAGGTTGCGCTGTTTGGCTATCTCGGCAATGCTCATGCCCTGCTGATATAGTTCGTAGGTTTGCAGGCGTGTGTCTTTCTTCTTTTCTGCTACGGGTGTGTCCTCTCCGTTGGCAGCCGCTGGACGGGTCGTCCCCTTCTTTTTCTTGCGTTTCTTTACTTTCAGTTCCTCCAGTGGGTCGAATAGTTCGGCTCGGGCTTTTGCGTCGAGATAGTTCTTCACGCTGAATCCCTGTTCCGGATTTGATGCCAAGATATTAAACAGTTGTAGTTTCAGTCGCAGTTCGCGCATGAGGCCGTCGTATGCGTTGTTGTATTGTCGGGCTGCCTGTTTGTTGGTTATAGCCACAGCTCCCTGTGTCACTATTGGTTCGTAGACATCGCTGAGTGCCTGTTTGAAATAAGGCAGAGCAGCTGCTATGCGCCCGCCGAGCCATGTATCGTGTGATGGGTCGGCATCGCTCTGTCGGCGTCCGCCGTATTGCTGGCGGAACTTGGCTGCCACATTCACCACTCGGTTCACGAGTTCTTCGTACCCCTTCTTTACCACTTCGAGCAGGTCGGCATGAGTCTTCGACAGGTGTTCGTCCACAACTCGGGTGAAGTATTTGTGGGCATAATCCAATGCCGTGAAGTCCATCAGTTGGTCGAGCAGGGTATAGAAGTAGTCGTGTTTCAGTTGCTGCAGGTTTTCCACTGCCGTCAGTGCCTGCGATGCTTGTTGGTCGACATATTGTGCCACGTTCACATCGGTCTTGATGCTTGTAGCAGATAGTGGCTGGGTGAGCACCAGGCCCTCCAGTGTGCGGCATCTGGAAAGTGCCACATACACCTGTCCGTGGGTGAAGGAGGCATTGATGTCGAGCACTGCGTGGTCGAACGTGAGTCCCTGACTCTTATGGACGGTGATGGCCCATGCCAGCCGCAGTGGATACTGTCGGAAGGTGCCTTCGACCTGTTCGCTTATCTGTTTCGTTTCGGGATCGATGGTGTAGTGTATGTTTTCCCACTCCACGGGTTGAAGCATGATGGTGGTCGCGGTGTCTTTGCAATATATGCTTATGGCATCCTCGCCGCTGTCGGGGTCGTGCTCCACATCTTTCACCACTCCTATCTTGCCGTTATAGTATGCTCCGCTGCCGCTCGGGTCGTTTTTTATGAACATCACCTGCGCCCCACGTTTCAGTGTGAGGTGGAAGTCGGCGGGGTAGTTCGTCTCGGGGAAGTTGCCTTTCACCTTTGCTTCGTAGTGCATTTCGGGCGAAGTGAGTGCTGCGAGCATCCGGCTGTTGTAGTCGGCTGCCATGCGGTTGTGTGTGGTGAGTCGTATCCAGTCCTCGTCGGCAGGCGGGGTGAATCGTGGCACATATCGGTTCGACAGGCATCTGAGTGCTTCGCTGTCGGGGTGTCCGCTACGTATTTGGGCCAAGAGGTCGACAAACTCTCTGTCTTGTTGTCGGTATATGTGCTTCAGTTCCACAGTCACATAGTCCACCTGCTTCAGTGCCCTCGAGTCGTAGAAATATGGTGAGTCGTAGTAAGGACTGAGCAGTGGCCACTCGCTGTCGGTCACCACGGGCGCCAGCTGTGCCAAGTCGCCTATGAGCAGGAGTTGCACTCCGCCGAATGGCTTGTAGCGGTCGCGATACTTGCGCAGGCTTTGGTCGATGGCGTCGAGCAGGTCGGCACGCACCATCGACACCTCGTCGATGACCAGGAGGTCGAGTGTGCGTATCAGGTTTTTCTTGTCTTCGCTCATGCGGTAGTGGCTCTGCCCCTCGCGCAGTGGTGCGTCGGGCAGCATGGGGCCGAATGGCAGTTGGAAGAACGAGTGTATGGTCTGTCCGCCGGCATTGATGGCCGCCACGCCCGTAGGTGCGAGCACCACCATGCGCTTCGGTGTCAGTTCCTTCAGCTTGTGCAGGAAGGTGGTCTTGCCCGTGCCTGCCTTGCCTGTGAGGAATACCGAGCGGTCGGTTTGTGCCACGAACTGCCAGGCGAGGTTCATCTCGCGGTTGTGTGTGCGGGCAGCTTCGGCGGCTTGAGTCGTGAATATATCGTCAACAATATACATGCTTTATCAACTTCTGATATGTCTCTATAGCGTTTTCTATCTCGCTGATACATATAAATTCATCGGCCGAATGTGAGCGCGCCGACTGTCCCGGGCCCATCTTCACCGAGGTGTATGGCAGCAGTGCACGGTTTGACAGTGTGGGCGAGCCATAGGGTTCGAGGCCCATCGACATGGCACAGCGCACGAAGGGATGGCTGGTGTCGATGCTCGACGAACGCAGTCGGTAGGATCGCGCCAAGGCTTGGCCCTGCAGGTTGGCACTTATCTCGTCGAAGAGTTCCTGGTTGGTGTATAGTTCGTTGCTACGCACGTCGATGGTGAACTTACATTCGGCAGGCACCACATTGTGCTGAGTGCCGGCGTTTACTATCGTGACCGTAGCCTTGACGGGACCCAGCAGTGGCGACTCGCGCTCGAATCGGTGGTTGCGCACCCAGTTGATGTCGTCGACAGCCTTATAGATTGCGTTCACACCCTCGTTGCGCGCGGCATGTCCTGCCACTCCCTCCTCGGTCACGTCGATGACCATCAGTCCCTTCTCGGCCACAGCTGGCTGCATGCCTGTCGGTTCGCCCACGATGGCGAAATCAATCGCCGGGAGCAGCGGCAGCACACTCTCGATTCCGCCCTTGCCTGCCACTTCCTCTTCACACGATGCCATCGCTACGATGTTGGGCAGATGTGGGTCGTCGGTGTCGGCAAGGCTGAGGAACACGTGCAGCAGGCTCACGAGGCTCCCCCCGTCGTCGTTGGCTCCGAGGCCGTAGAGGCGGTCGCCCTCGAGTGATGGAGTGAACGGGTCGCGCGTCCAGCCCGATGTGGGGCGTACGGTGTCGATATGTGCGTCGAGCAAAATGGTTGGGCGGTCGTCGTGCCATCGTGGCGAAAGTGCCCACACGTTGTTGCCGTGGCGGTGGGGAGTATGATAGTGGGAAGCGATAAACTGCTCGATGATGTCGGCAGCCGCTGCCTCGTCGCGGCTGAACGATGGAGTCTGTATGAGTTGGCTGAGCAGGTTGATAGCTGATGTTGTCATGGTTCTTCTTGTTATTTTATGCGATGCAAAGGTACGAAATAATTGTCATTCGCAGGTGGTCATTCATCAATTATTTCGTGTGTACGTGTAGGAAAACATCCTAACACGCGCAGTAAAAACCTTGCGAGTGCGCAAGTATTTTGCTGCGAGTGCGGACTAATTTGCCTGCGAGTGCGGACTAATTCTTTAATTTGCGACGTAAATTTAATAATTTTCGGTGGAAAATTAATAAAACTGCGACGTAAATTTAATAATTTGCGTCGCAAATTAAAGAATTTCTCCGCGCTCGCAGCAAAACTTATATATATGCGCGACAAAAGTTCTATATACGCGCAGCAAAAGTTCTATATACGCGCAGCAAAAGTAGTGAGGTGGCAGGGCAAAACTGCAGCGCTTACGCAGTGTTGACACCCATGTCGGATTGGCCGGTGCGCGCGGCGGCTTCGTGCCATTCACTGCGACTTCGGTACACACATAATCGGCCCGGCGACACTAAATTGCGGTGTGTGAGGCAAAAATAGTCGGTCAGGTAGTTGTCAGTTGTCAATTATTTACTAACTTTGCAGGTGGTAAATAATGCAGATACATAACACACATGATAACAGCCGAACAACTGAAAGACATAAAGGACAGGGCCGAGGCACTGAAGCACTACCTGCAAATCGACGCGAAGAAGATAGAGCTGGAGGAAGAGCAGCTGCGCACTCAGGCACCCGGATTCTGGGATAACGCCAAGGAAGCCGAGGCACAGATGAAGAAGGTGAAGGACATAGAGAAGTGGATTGTGGGATACAAGGCAGTGAACGACGCCACAGAGGAGGCCGCACTGACATTCGACTTCTACAAAGAAGATATGGCCACCGAAGAGGAAGTAGACGAGGCATACGCCAACGCACTGACCCAAATCGAGGAACTGGAACTGCGCAACATGCTGCGCGAAGAGGCCGACGGCATGGATGCAGTGCTGAAAATAAACTCGGGAGCAGGCGGCACCGAGGCCCAAGACTGGGCCCAGATGCTCATGCGAATGTATCAGCGATGGGCCGAGGCACACAAATACAAGGTGCGCATCAGCAACTTCCAGGATGGCGACGAAGCTGGAATCAAGACCGTGACCATGGAGATAGAAGGCGACAGCGCATACGGATACCTCAAGAGCGAGAACGGAGTGCACCGACTGGTGCGCGTATCGCCCTACAACGCACAGGGAAAACGCATGACAAGCTTCGCCAGCGTGTTTGTCACACCACTGGTCGACGACTCGATTGAGGTGGTAATCGACAAGAGCAAGATATCGTGGGACCTCTTCCGCTCGAGCGGAGCCGGCGGACAAAACGTGAACAAGGTGGAAACGGGAGTGCGACTGCGCTACCAATACGTCGACCCCGACACGGGCGAAGAGGAAGAAATCCTCATCGAGAACACCGAGACACGCAAACAACAAGAGAACCGCGAGAACGCACTCAGGTTGCTGCGCTCACAACTCTACGACCGTGCCCTGAAAAAGAAGATGGAAGCACAGGCAAAAATCGAGGCTGGCAAGAAGAAAATAGAATGGGGCAGCCAGATACGCAGCTACGTGTTCGACGACCGACGCGTGAAGGACCACCGCACCAACTACCAGACTTCGGACGTGACCGGAGTGATGGACGGCAAGATCGACGACTTCATCAAGGCATATCTGATGGAATTTGCCGGCAACCAACAATAACAAGACCGCCACACGACCTACACGCCGCCACCACACACCCCCACGCACCCCACTATTCATTATTCATTATTAATTATTCATTATTACTAAATCCCCGTGCATACCGAGATAGAACGCAAGTTTCTGGTCGCAGGCGAATACAAGCATCTGGCCTTCGACCACACACACATAGAGCAAGGATATTTTGCCACCGAACCGGGAAAGACGGTGCGAATACGCATCCGTGACACGAAAGCATACCTCACCATCAAGGGCCCCTCGGTCGACGGAGGGCTGTCGCGCTATGAATTCGAGACCGAAATACCACTCGACGATGCACACAAGTTGCTGCAACTCTGTATGCCAGGACGTGTGAACAAGACACGATGGCTGGTGAAAAGCGGACAACACACCATCGAGGTCGACGAGTTTTTCGGCGACAACGAAGGCCTCGTGATAGCAGAGATAGAACTCGGCTCGCCCGACGAACCGTTCGAGCGCCCCGACTTCCTGGGGCAAGAAGTGACGGGTATCGCACGATACTACAACAAATACCTGCTCCGACACCCTTACAACACATGGGAGAAATAAAACATTACAAATTCACAACCGTAGTAACCATTGCAGTCATACTGCTCAGCGTGCTGCCATTCCATGAAAAAACGCCACTCGACGATGTACCGTTCATCGACAAATGGACACACTGCGTCATGTATGCAGGCCTGAGCGTGGCCATGTGGCTCGACATGAAAGGCCACAAACGAAACCTCCACCCCACGACCTACATCCTCGTGTGGCTGCTGCCATCGCTGCTGGGTGGGTTGCTCGAACTGGTGCAGAAGTATCTCACCACATATCGTTCGGGCGAATGGATGGACTTCGTGGCCGATGCGCTGGGAGCTGTCATAGCTACAGTGGTGTGCTACATCATATCGCACTTATGTCAAAAGAGAACTTCGGCTCGAAGATAGGAGCCATACTGGCTGCTGCCGGTTCGGCCGTAGGTCTTGGAAACGTCTGGCGTTTCCCGACCGAGGCAGGCGAACACGGCGGTGCTGCATTCATCATCATCTACGTGGCATTCATGCTATTGCTGGGTGTGCCCATCATGGTATCTGAGTTTGTGATAGGACGTCACAGCCAACGCAGCGTCAGCGAATCGTTCTACCTGATGAGCGGCGGACGACGCGCATGGCGACTCATGGGCCTCATTCCAGCCGTGGCGGGCTTCCTCGTGCTCAGCTACTATGCCGTGGTGGCAGGATGGACACTCTACTACACCGTCACAGCAGGCACGGGAGGGATGGCAGGAAAGACACCCGAACAGTTTGTAAGCGACTTCAACGCCTTCTCGTCCGACCCCATTCAGCCAATCGTGTGGATGGCCATACTGCTCATAATCAACGGAGTCATCGTGGCTCTGGGCATTAAGCGCGGCATCGAGCGCGGAGCGAAAATCATGATGCCAGCTCTGTTCATATTCATACTCATACTCGTGGGATGCTCACTCACCCTGCCAGGAGCAAACGACGGACTTAAGTTCCTATTCAAGCCCGACTTCTCGAAGGTCGACGGACATGTGGTGCTCAACGCCATGGGGCAAGCCTTCTTCTCGCTCAGCGTAGGCCTATGCTGTCTCTGCACCTATGCCTGCTACTTCCGCAAGGACGTAAACCTGATGAAGGACGCAATAAGCGTAGGCACCATCGACACCATGGTGGCAATACTTTCGGGCATCATCATCTTCCCCGCGGTATTCTCGGTGCCGGGCATCACCCCCAACGAGGGATTCTCGCTCGTATTCATCACCCTGCCCAACGTATTCCAGCAAGTGTTTGCATCAATGCCAACACTGGCATACATCTTCTCGCTCACGTTCTACCTGCTGCTTGTCATGGCAGCCCTCACATCGTCAATATCCATGCTCGAGATGCCTGTGGCCTATTTCCACGAAAATCACCACATGTCGCGACCCATGGCCACAGCAATATGCACGATAGTATGCCTGCTGCTCGGCGCTGCATGCGCCCTGTCGTTCGGCGAGTGGAGCGACATCCAGATATTCGGAATGACCTTCTTCGCCATGTTCGACTACATAGTGTGCAACATCATCATGCCCCTCGGCGCACTGCTCACGTGCCTGTTCGTGGGGTGGGTGGTCGACGAACGAGTGCTGAAAGACGAACTGACCAACGGCGGCACACTGCAAGCCCCATACTACCCCATCTATCGGTTCATCGTACGATACTTTGCACCGATATGCATCGCTCTGATATTTATCAATTGTATATAATGAACCCCTCTCTTATCTCCCCGAAGGAGAGAGGATTAACCCCTCTCTTATCTCCCCAAAGGGGAGAGGATACCATCCGGATGGAAATGACCTCCCCTTACCCCTCCTAAGGAGGGGAATACCATCCGGAAGGAAATAGCTAAATAGTACATAAATAGTAAATAGTAAATAGTAAATAGTCAAATCGTAAATAACAATAAATCGTTAAATCGTAAATCTCTTAGGCTCCCTATAACTCCTAAAAAAAAGCATACACATGACAACACGAGAAAACTTCGGAAGCAAACTGGGTGCCATACTGGCAGCAGCAGGTTCGGCAGTAGGACTGGGCAACGTGTGGCGCTTTCCCATCGAAACAGGACAGCATGGAGGTGCTGCGTTCATCATCATCTATATT
>CAMVDC010000058.1 GCA_947166155.1 uncultured Prevotellaceae bacterium
GTAATAGTAGTTGCCGATGATGCTCGAGAAGGCAAACAGAAGAATAGCGATTGCAATGAAAACCGGACCGCCCCCACCTATCTCGCTCTGCAATGCGTCTTGTGTCAGTGCTATGCCGTTGAGGTCGGGGGTGGTGTAGAGTCCGCTGATAAGTATGATGAAAGCTGTGCACGAGCATACCAGCAATGTGTCGGTAAACACGCCCAGGGCTTGTATCAGTCCTTGCTTCACGGGGTGTGATGTCGTGGCAGTTGCCGCCACATTGGGCGCACTGCCTTCGCCCGCCTCGTTGCTAAACAAGCCGCGCTTCACGCCGTTCATCATCGTGGCACCAAGTCCGCCGCCTGCCATCTGTTCAAAGCCGAACGCATTGGCCACTATGACCTTCATCACATGAGGAATCTCGCCTATATTCATCACGATAATCACCACAGCCAGAATGAAATAGCCTATTGCCATGACAGGAACCAACACCGAACTTACGTGCGCAATGCGGTGGATGCCACCGAATACGATGTAGAGCGCAATGGCGGTAAGCACCGCTCCCACCCACACAGGCGACCACCCGAAGGCGGTGTGCATGGCGTCGCAGATGGTGTTGCTCTGTATCGAGTTGTAAGACAAGCCGAATGTCACCGTGATGAGTATTGCAAACAGCACCGACATCCACCGGCAGTGCAATCCGCGCTTGATGTAGTAGGCGGGCCCGCCGATGAACGACTCCTTATGGCGTTGCTTATACAACTGACCGAGTGTGGACTCTACGAATGCCGTGGCTGAGCCTATAAGGGCGATGACCCACATCCAGAACACAGCTCCAGGACCACCGATGGCTATTGCTGTAGCCACTCCTGCCAGGTTGCCCGTACCTACACGTGTGGCCACCGAGACGGCAAATGCCTCGAACGACGATATGTGTGAATGCTTCTTGTTCAGTTTTTCCTTGCCTCCGTCGCCCAACAAGCGTAGCATCTCGCCTATCATCCTGAACTGCACTCCCTTGGTCTTCACGGTGAACCAAAGGCCGCACAACACCAGTGCACCTATCAGCAGATAGGTCCACAGGGCATCGTTGATGGAGGTTATTATGTCGTTGATTGCGGTAGTTATGTCGCTCATATATGTGTCAGTGCTTGATGAATATATGTGTCAGTGCTTGATGAATATATGTGTCAGTGCTTGATGTATGCGTGTTTGTTTTTTTTATGTGTTCGAGTTTAAGGCAGTTTATTCGATTTTCAGGGTCTGCAGTGCTGCTTCAAGTTCGCGTATGTAGGGACGCTTCTTCTTTTCGGGAGCGAACACGAAACCTTCGGTTATTATGATTTTCTGACTCTCGGAGTCGAACCTTACGTGCGACACAAACGGGCCTCCCATCATGTCGCCTTCCATCTCCCACAGCCCTCGTGCTTCAAACACAGGATTTCCGTCGACCTCGATGGCATCGACTATCACACTGGGGGCATTGGTGGTCATGTATTGTCCCGGGCGCTCGCCCTCGATGTTTATCTTCATCACCGAGTCGCGCATCTCGATAAACTGGCTGAGGCCAAACATGGTGCCGTCGTTGAAGGGTAGGGTATAGACGCATATATTGAGGCGGTTGTCCTCAGCATCCGATGATGCCCACACGAAGTCCTTCCCTTTCTTCACGGCATCGATGCTGGCGGGAGCATAGAGTTTGAATCCAAACATCTCGTTCACGGCATTGAGCACTACGCTGCTGTGCGACTGCTTCAGCACATCGCGCTCGCGTTCCAACTCCGATGCCACGAATGTGTTGATAATCTGACTGCCGCGCTCGGCTGCCAGTTGTGCCAGCGAGCGGCTGTCGGGTGCTGTGAGGTACACCACACGTTGCGGATGTGCATACAAATCGTTGGCCGTACGCACTTCTGCCTTCTTGTATTGGCTGCCAAATTCGGCAACGATGATGTTGGCGAATCCTTGGAAAGTCTTGCTGAAGCCCGCGGGGTTGATGCTTATCACCTTAAAGTTTGACTCCGGAGCCGGCAATGCGGGTATCTCGGTGTATACCATGTCCTTAAGGATTGAGCCGTCGGATGTCTCGAGCCATGCTTTGTCGCACACAAGCAACAACTCGTAGGGTGCGCTGTTGGTGGTACGGCGTTTGCCGCCTGGTCGTTGCTTGGTGCTTGTTGTGCACGAAGCCACAAGCAGGCCGATGAGGATTAGTAATGTGTATCTCATACTTTTATGTTTTTATTTTGTTATCCTTTCATACCTATATTTCCTCATTCCTTCATTCCTTCATTCATCCCTTCATTTCCTCATTCCTTCATTCATCCCTTCATTCATCCCTTCATTTCCTTTTTCCTTCATTACCTCATTCCTTCATGCTCAAACTCCCACTACTTCTCGCACAGCCGATATACTTCGCTGCCTGCCAACAGGAAGCAACCGAGGCCGAAGTCGTCGAAATCGGGTTCGGTGTCGTAGCCCACTGGCTGTGAGTCGCTGGGTTGTTTGCCAGTTCCTTGCACAAATCCGAGGAAACCGTAGGGGTGCAGGCAGTTGGTAACCATGGCTTTCCATGTGGCAGCCACGATTGGGGTGTAGGTCTTGGGGTCGAGCCATCCCTGACGTATGCCCCATGCCATTCCGTAGGTGAAGAGTGCGGTGCCGGTGAGTTCCTTGCCTCCGTAGTTCGACTCGTCGTGCAGGCTCACATTCCAGAACCAGTCTTTGCGCTGGCATTGCTTCAGGGCTTCGGTCATGAGCATATAGTCGGCACGATATTGGTCGAGGTGTTTGTCGTATCCAGGCATGTCGATGATGTCCTGCATGGCTCTTACGAGTGCAGCATACACCCATCCGTTGCCTCGGCTCCAGTAGCAGTTGCGGCCGTTGGGTTCGCTGTAGGGTGGGGTGAAGTCTTTGTCGCGCCACCACAGTCCTTCCTGGCGGTTGAAGAGTCCGCCGGCAAGGCTGTCGCGTGTCCATTCATACATTTTCCATCCATGCTCAGCATAGCGGCTGAAGTCGTTGTCGCCATACTTCTGCATCACTACCGATAGTTTTGTGAGTACGGGCAGGCCCATCTGTATGGCGTCGATCCATGTCCAGTCGTGGCGGCTGTCGGGGGTGGCGAGCAGGTTGTCCATGCATTGGCGTGTGGGTGTGAGGTCGACCGTTTGTCCGTCGAGATACATGGCGAGATACGATTGTGCGCAGCAGTAGTCGTCGGCGTCGCGGGTCTTCACTCCGTTGCGTGGCATCCATTTGTGGAATGTTGCCCACTCGGTGAGGTACTTATGGTTGGGTGCGTACTTGGGTGCGTTGATTTCGTGCTCTATGTCGGTCAGTGCCACGAGTCCTTCGAAGTACACTCCGCGCGTCCACAGGTTGCTGGGTCGCATGCGACCTACGTAGGTGGGTGCACCTGCGTCGGGATATTTCTTGATGAAGTAGTCGTTGGCCAGTTCCATGGCGCTGAGCACGTCGGCTCGTTTCGGTAGTTTTTCTTTCTTGGCGCTGACGGCGCAGAGGCTCAGTGCCAGTGCGATGGTTAGTAGAGTGATGCGTCTCATATTGTTTTCATTAGTTAAATTATTTCTGCTATTTGGCTTTCGAGGTCTTCGGTAGCCACTCGGTGTTGCAGTTCGCCGCGGCGGGCTATCGATATTGCGCCGTTTTCCTCCGACACCACTACGGCCAGTGCATCGCTTTGTTGGCTGATGCCCAGTGCGGCGCGGTGGCGCAGGCCCAGTTCCTTGGGTATGTTCATGTCGTGCGACACGGGCAGTATGCATCCGGCTGCGGTGATGCGATTGTGGCTTATGATCATGGCACCATCGTGCAGTGGGCTGTTCTTGAAGAATATGTTTTGTATGAGCGGTGCGCTGATGATTGCGTCGACTTTCTCGCCCGAGTTGATGATGTCGGTGAGCGACATGTTGTGCTCGATGATGATGAGTGCGCCCACTTTGTTCTTGCTCATCTGCTCGCATGCACGCACAATCTTCATCACGCTGGGGTTTTCCACTTTGTTTTTGGTCTTGCGTCGTCCCGACTTCATGAACACACGGGTGATGAACCCGAGTTTGCGTTGCGAACCCAGGGTGAGGAAGAAGCGCCTGATTTCCTCTTGAAACAGGATGATGAGTGCAAGCACACCCACGCTCATCAGTTTGTCGAAGATGGAGCGAAGCAGTTTCATTTCAAACACTTGCGACACCAGTATCCACACAACCATGAACACCAGGATGCCGTAGAACACATTGAGTGAGCCCGACTCTTTCATCAGCTTGTAGACGTAGTAGAGCAGTGCTGCCACACATACTATGTCGATTATGTCTTTTATTCCGAAGTCTATCACGTTTATTATATATTAATGAATAATTAATAAATTAATGAATAATTAATAATGAATAATGAATAGCGGGTGCTTGGTTTAATGAATAATGAATAATTAATAGCGGATGCTAATCTTCAATCATCACTCAACACTCATCATTCAACACTCATCACTCATCACTCATCACTCAACACTCAACACTCAACACTCAACACTCAACCTTCATCAATCTCCTCCACAGCTGTATGCACTCGGCGGCATCCCTCACGTTGTGTACCCTCAGGATGCTGGCTCCTCGCTCCAGGGCTGAGGTGTTGAGCACTGTGGTGCCGTTTGCTGCATGGTCGTGGGTAGTGCCCAGTGTGTCATACACCATGCGTTTGTGGGATATGCCTACGAGCAGTGGCAGTCGGAATATGCGCAGCGACTCGAGGTTTGCCATCAGTTGGAAGTTCTCGTCGAGCGTCTTGTTGAATCCGAACCCCGGGTCGAGCACAATGTCTTTCTGGCCGCGGTCGCGCAACTGTTGTATGCGATTGGCAAAGAACAGCAGTGCCTGCTGGCATATCGACTGGTCGGGGTGTCTTGGTTCGTTGAACGTGAGGACGTAGGGCACACCATGTCGGGCCACCAGGTCATACATATCGTCGTTTCCGCCCGATATGTCGTTCACAATCATTGCTCCATACTTCCCGATGGCTTGCTCGGCAATCTCGGTGCGAAACGTGTCGACCGACAGTGGCATGTTGCTGCCCGAGCGTCGTATGCCACCAATGGCCATGTCGATACGTCGCCATTCCTCGGCACTGTCGGCAGCGGTGCTGCCCGGACGTGTAGAGCATCCGCCCACATCCACGATGCAGGCACCCTCGTCCTCCATCTGCTTCACACATTCGGCTATCTGCGCATGGGCCTCCGCGCTGTCGGGGTCGATGCTTGTGTGAAACGAGTCGGGCGTGATGTTCATGATTCCCATCACCACTGGCTGCTCAAGGCTTACGAGCCGACCGCCGATGTTGAGCGTGTATGCCGCGTGGGTCGTTTCTGCTTCATGCTCCATTCGTCTGCTTTGCTTATGATTTTCTCCGTGCAAAGATACGAAATAATAGATAAACTGCAAACGATATTGCCGCTTTCTTTACACTATCGATGCGAAAAGCCCCACTTTATGATGCATTATTCACGGGGTGAAGCAAATATGCATTACGTATGTTTCGCGCCAAGGCTGCTACATGTTTTGCTGCGAGTGTGCAGAAGTTTTGCTGAAAGAGCGGGGAAGTTTTGCTGCGAGTGCGGAGTAATTTACCTGCGAGTGCGGAGTAATTTTGCTGCGAGTGCGGAGTAATTCTTTAATTTGCGTCGCAATTTTATTAATTTTCGGTGGAAAAATAATAAATTTACGTCGCAGTTTTAATAATTTGCGTCGCAAATTAAAGTTTTTCTACGCACTCGCGGCAAAACTTCACCGTACTCGCGGCAAAACTTCACCGTCCTTTCAGCAAAACTTCACCGTCCTTTCAGCAAAACTTCACCGCTCTCGCAGCACAACTTCACCGTTCTCGCAGCCGCAAAACTAAAGCTCCACCGCGTTGTCGCAACGCAGTGGAGCCATGGTTCGGTTAACCTTAGGTGTATTTGTATGTTAGTTTTTCAGAGAATGATTTCAGTCGTTTAGTATGCGTTCAGCTCTTTGGTCACTATTTTCGACACCCCGTTCGAGGTTATCTCCGTCTTGTCGGCAGTGCCCGCCACGGTCAGCTTCGCAACCCCCGACGATGTGGCTTGCAGGCTCTTGCAGTCGACATTCAACTTGCTGGTCGATGTGCCGGTATAGTTGGCAATGCATCGCTCGCCCTTGAAACCGATGGTGCTGTGGTCAACTCCGTTGCTAAGTATGTTCAGCTGAGTGGCGTCGATAGCCATCTTGCCGTTCATCACGCCCGGAATCTTGATGTCGGCTTGCTTGCAGCGGACGTTGAGTTTCTTCACGTTGGCCACTCCTGTAAACCTGATGTTCACGTTGTTACACTCAAGGAGGTCGATGCTCACATTAGCCACGCCACTTCCTCCAAGCTTGAAATCGCCGCCGGTCTTCACGCTGTAAGCCTCGAATGTGCACACACCCGTCACGTTGAGCTCGTTGAGCGATGGGGCAGTGATGGTATATACGGGTGACGTGTTGTTGCTCTTGCGTTTTTTCTCGTCCTTCCTCTGGCTGATGGTCAGCACTCCGTCGCTCACGCTCACCTCGATTTTGTCTACCGTTTCTTTCACTCCCACAACATGCACCGACGGCTTTTTGCCTATCTTATATATCACTTTGCCTGCTGTGGAAAACTTGATTGTCGAGAAGTTGCTCACTGCGAATTCCTTCTCCACCTGTCCCATCATGGCCACACATGCCATGAGGAAACACATTGTCGTAATCGTTCGTTTCATGTCTATTTACGTTTGTTAGTTGGTTTTCGGTTTATGATAATGGTCACTGTGGCATCGTTGGGCCTGTATTTCAGCATGTAGATTCGCGATGCCGTGTCGGCTTTCACCGTAAACACATACGTTTCCAAGCCCTGCTCCTTCGTCTCGCTCGTGTCGTGGTTGCGTGCTTCGGCCTTGAAGCTGCTCCTTATGCTCGATGCCTTCATCCCCTTCACATTCAGGCTCTTCACGGCCTTAACCACATCGTGGGTCTTCTCGTCGCGCTCCACGGCCGACGTAAACTTAGCCCTTTCGATGGTCGAGAACTCTTCCACCATCGAGTCAATCTTGTTTTGTGCCACGGCTCCAAGTGCAATGCCGGTGAAGCATATCGTGATAAATAAAAAATGTCGCATATTCTTATTTACGATTTGACTGTTTACTATTTACGATTTGTTTATTATTTATTCATTTACTATTTGTTCATTTCCTTCCGGATGGTCAGGGCTCTCCCCCATTGAGGGAGTAAGGATGGGGCTGCCCCAAGTATTTCCTTGCCTCCGCTTCCGCTTCCTCGATGATGCGTTGTGCGTCGTAAGTCGCATCGCAAGCATCAGCCAGCGCCAATGTATGCACCACATCGGGCATAATCTCGCGCAAGTTGCTGTTCTTCTTGCCACCCACAATCACATAACTGCCGCCATATCGGGCCTCGAGCCGCTGCATCTCGCGCTGGTCGTACCACACTCCGATGCTTAACACCACCGCAATCGTGGCCACAATGCCCGCAATCTTCCAGCGGTGGGCAAGCAAGTACTGCCGCCTCGCACTGCGTCGCGCCCTGCTCAGCGTCTGCCTTATGTTCGCAGCCGAGGTGCCGGTAAGGGCCGCAATGTCGTCCATGCTCATGCCGTCGATATGTCGCAGCCGCAACACCGTCTGCTGATAGTCGGGCAGGGCATCCACCACAGCCATCATCTCCGCCATGTCGTCCACATCGGCATCAGCCACCGAGTCGGCATCCACACCGCTTTCAGCCACATCCCATCCCACATCGTCGATACTCACCGACGGCCGCTTCCTGCGCAGCACACTGATGCAGTGGTTGCGTAGCATGCGATGTGCCATCCCGCCCGTGTTGCCCACAAACGTGTCGTGAATCGTCCACAGCTTCAGCAGCACCTCCTGCACCGCATCCTCGGCATCCGCTTCGTTGCCCAGATACCTGCGTGCAGCAGCCACCAGCTCCGGTCGCAGCCTCACAGCCTCATTCGTGTATTCTTCGTAATCCATCTATTCGTCACGTTTATCTAATAGACGCACCCCATCCCCATATTGTGACACCAAAAACCACAAAACTCACGCAGCTTAACTTTATTTAACGTTTTCGCCAAGCCAGATGTGCAATGAAAGCTTGCTTAATCATTGCCATGGCGAGAAAACGTCTGAATTTATTCGAGCGTTTGTGCCATGCCAAATGGGCGGAGTAAGTTGCTTACTCCGCCCATCAGCCTTATAAAAAACGTATGATTAGTCGTATTGTTTTGTTGTATCAGCCTTATGTTCCTGTTCTATGTATCCCTTGATTTTCTCTATTAGTTTCAATGTGGGTTGCAGTTTTTCCTCAACTTCGCTTTCTGAAACATCGATAGCGCAGTTGTAATCGCCATCTTCACGTAGGCTTTGTAGTCGAGAATATAATCGTCCTTCCTCCCTGCTGAAAAAGCCCTGTTTTACGTAGTATAGGCTAAACTTACTTACAGCACCTCTATGCGTTCCAACTTCATGATGATCAGATATGAGCATTGCACTTACTGTGTGAAACAAAGCATAATACAATCTGTTTGCAACTATGTCCCACAAACCTGCTTTTTGCAAAGTATCTAGTTGAGATAATAGTTTGTCAACCCGTTCTAATTCAAGGGTAACAATAACTTTTCTGTCCTCTTCCTTAAGACTCATAAAGTATTTGTTTGTCGTTTTCTACATTAAAGAAGAACAATGTATGCTTTCCGTTAAACCATTGTTGCTTCGAAACAGTTCTGGCGCTGATGTCGGCATTAATCTTCCACCCTAATTCAATAAAAGGGAATGCCATCTCATTCCATTCTTTCTCGCCCGCAGTTTCCTGATTCAGCAATATCAGTAAGTCCCAATCAGAGTCATCACGCGCATCTCCTCTTGCTCGTGAACCATACAAATATACCGTACTGCCTTTGGGCAGTATGTCCCGAGAGAGCATTTGTATGTTGTCTAAAACCGTAGATTGAATCATAACCTATACATATATTGCGATACAAAGTTACAACAAATCATCGAATCACACAAACTATTTCGCTAAAACTATAGAAACATATGCCTCATTTCATGGAAAACATCCCTGATTGCATTGCCAATAGTTATAATATAATACCGTCGTTCCAATAAACAAATGCGGAGCCGCACCCCAGCGACTCCGCATCTGTTCATCCCTCAACATCCATCCTAATTCTTCTGCATATAATCATATATCTCCAGCACATCCTGAGTGTCAACCGTACCATCTTGGTTCACGTCTTGATGTACAACTCCTGGGTCATTAACAGTAACTACACATGTCGCTACGTGGTTCCCGTCGTTGCTGACAGCTGTTATTACTGCTTGGCCATACCCGACAGCAACTAATTCTCCACTATTTGTAACCATACAAACAGATGAGTTAGAGCTTGCCCATATAATACCTTTATCTGTTGTACTAGTAGGAATAAATGTTACAGATAGCGACTTCTTTTCACCAAGCGAACTAAATACAACGGTGGATGTATCCATAATAATATCTTCAGCGTGTTGTATCACTGTAACAATACAGGAATCACATACGTTTGAAACAACAGAGCGAACATATATTGTAGTTTGTCCTGGTGCGTGTGCCGTAACATAACCATTCTTGTTAACTGTTGCTACAGAATCATGAGTTGAAAACCAAAACATTGTTTTATCGTCTGCATTCTCTGGCTGAATATCAATATGCAGGTCATAACTTTGGTTTTTATCTAAAGACAGCGTATGGGTGTCTAATGTAACAGAATTAACCAAAACTTCTTCTACCAAGTTTGCATTTTTCCATTCCGAATTTTGATACGCATCTAAAGATCCATGTGGAATATAAACAGTATAGCTATCTGAAGGAGATGCACCTTCTGGAGGTATTGGGGATTTCATATGAATATATACATGCCCTTCAGAATTCCAAAAAGATGTAGTTACTTCAAAACTAGCATTCCTCTTATCAGAATACACATGGTTGCCACCTATTATGCTTTGTATATTTTTGCCTAAGAATACATGTTGACCATCTTTTAACACAAATGACGGATAGAGTTCTGTTAATGATTCTGGGACAATTAATGTATCAGGTTGATATGTTCCCCCATAATATGAATATGGCTTACGTCCTGCACTTGTTGAGTAATTGCGTGAAATGTTTATAAAAGCAAAAGCACCTAAGTATTTTAGGTTGTTTAATACCTGAAAATTAATTTTCAGTTTTGAACTTCCTAATGAAAAAGCAAGTGATCCAATATATTTGACATTAGGAGACAACTCTACTGATTCCAGTCGTGAATTATCAAGGTTGGAACAGGAAAACGCATTGTTTGGTATGGAATCAATATTATCTCCTATAATAAGGTGTTTGGGCAGATAACCTGCTGTTGATGTTATATTACTCATCTTGCAACCGCTTGTCCGACAGTTGTAGTATAACGTATCTGCAAATGAACAACACTCAATAACATCTGTACAACTCATAGGAGGTGCAAAATAGTTTAATGTACCCGATGCGTTCCACCACTCACCTTTGAAAATATTGTCGCCTTGCCCAACCATATTCACCTCAGATAAATCCACGCGTCCATTTAATTTCCTATCTTGTATTAAAGAACCTATAAATGTTATATCCGTAGCATTAAGATAACCTGTGACCTTTAGATTCCTTACAGTCATTTGGTCGCTATAGTTTATTTTACTCGACAACCATCCGGGGGTTTGGTTGTCAATAACAAGGTCAGTTGCTTGGGCAAACATACCAATAGAAATAAGAAGCATACAGATTATTGCTGATAAACGAGATAACAAGTCATTGTCTACTTGTTTCAGGGACTGAGAATCCATTTCTTTCTCTGAAAATATAACCATTGGCCTTTTATACCCCATATTCTCAAATTTTTTAATTATATTCCTTCGTGATGTTGAAATCTGTTCGACAACATCGGGGTTAAAATGCCTGATATCTTCATAACAGGTCTTCCCATCATACTTGCCTATTACGCGCAATGTAATGTTTTTGTCCATAGTTTTACTTATTTATGTTTCATTCAGGCTCTTCATGAATTGTTATTATTAAAGTTTCGTTTAGGCATAAAAGAAAGGTGTGAGCCTGAAATGCCCATTCTCAGTCTGAAGGTCCTGAACTTACCCGTACAAAAAGAATGATTAAAACAGCTCACACCTCTGATGGTATATGAAGATACAGCATGGGCTGTCAACATATAACTCAATCAGAGGAGAGCGAGTAACGTCCTTTCTTTTGTACACGGCAAACTCAAGGTTCTCCGGTTTAGATTTCCTTTCTTTTGAATTGTTCAGGTTCTCAGACTGGAAATAAAGCGTACACGCTTCCTAATATGTCGGCCAGATGTCGGGCTGACCCCCGCATGATGGAGTGCGATGTTGCACACCCTTCATGATTTCGATGGCAAAGATAGGGAAAAATATAATAACGGTGAAGCAAAACAGTGAAAAGTTGATGATGGGAAAGCAAAAACGGGTGTTTGCATGTCGCAATTCATTGTTCGTTTTTCATTTTTTCGTTATTCCTTCGTCGTTTCGTGCAAAACTCGTAACTTTGCAGAGAGAATTTAAATATTTTCAATATTCAATTTTCAATCTTCAATATTCAATCTTCTTATGACACAGACAGAACAACTATACGCGCTGTTCGTGGCGCATCCGGTGGTTACGACCGACAGTCGCAACTGCCCCGAAGGGTCGATATTCTTCGCACTGAAAGGCGAGACATTCGATGGTAACCAGTATGCACGGGCTGCACTCGAGGCTGGTTGCAGCTTTGCCGTAGTGGATAATCCTGAGTATGCCGAGGAAGGCAATCCGCACATAGTGTTGGTGGACGACTGCCTCACTGCCCTGCAGGACCTGGCTCGCTACCACCGCCGCAAACTCGGCATCCCGGTTATAGGCATCACCGGCACCAACGGAAAGACCACAACCAAGGAACTGACGGCTGCCGTGCTGGCAAAGAAATATAATGTGCTCTACACCCAGGGCAACTTCAACAACCACATCGGAGTGCCGAAAACTCTACTCCGACTCACCCACCAGCACCAGATTGCGGTGATTGAGATGGGTGCCAACCACCCGGGCGAGATAAAGACACTGGTGAACATCGTGGAACCCGACTACGGACTCATCACCACCGTGGGTACTGCCCACCTGCAGGGGTTCGGTTCGTTCGAAGGTGTGTTGCATACCAAGGGTGAACTCTACGACTACTTGCGTCTGCACGATGGTCATGCGTTTGTGGATGAGACCAACGAACACCTCATGAGCATTGCGCCGGGACTCCAGATGATTCCATACGGCAACGAGGGAACTGTCGAGTCGTGCGACCCATATCTGAACATCAACTACGAAGGACGCACCATCCACACTCAGCTCATCGGCGACTACAACAAGATAAACGTATTGGCAGCACTGGCCGTGGGTCAGCATTTCGGTGTGGAACTCGACGACATGATCGATGCACTCGAGGCCTATACCCCGTCGATGGGACGTTCGCAACTGAAGCAGACAGAGCATAACACCCTCATTGTCGATGCCTACAATGCCAACCCGACGAGCATGAAGGCAGCGCTCGACAACTTCCGCCACCTCGACCTGAAGAACAAGATGGTGATACTGGGCGATATGGGCGAACTGGGCGAGGAGAGCCGCAAACTGCACAGCAAGGTGTTGCAGAAGGTTTATGAATGTGCGTTCCCTATGGCATGGCTCGTGGGCAAGGAGTTTCGCGAAGCAGCCAAGGACCTGCCCGACTATTCGGCCAACATCCTCTTCTTTGCCGATGTTGACGAAGTGAAGGCGGCACTCGCTGCCAGCCCTATTGAAGGTCGCACAATCCTCATCAAGGCTTCAAACTCGATGAAGTTGCACACGCTGCCAGAAGTGCTATAAAGCCCTTTTAATTCACGTAACGCGCCTTTTTTTCAAATTTATTATTCATTATGCATTGTGCATTATGAATTATTTTGTAACTTTGCAGCGTCAAACTAATGATAACATAATGCGCTTGTGGTGGAATTGGTAGACACGCTAGACTTAGGATCTAGTGCTTTACAGCGTGTAGGTTCGAGTCCTATCAGGCGTACAAAAGAAGTCCCAAAGCTTTGAAACAGAGCTTTGGGACTTTCTTTTGTCTTTATTATAGCTTTGGGACTTTCTTTTTTTTTACTTGTTTGCCTGGTCTTCAGCAGGTATCTGCAGGTCGAGGTTTTGCCGGTGTGCAAAGATGTGTGGCGACATGATTTCCACTCCTGCCGTATGGAACGAGTCGAGGATGTTCTGATGCAGTGTGGAGTAGATGTCGGACAATGCCTCAGCTTTGCGTGTGTAGGCATTTATTTCGTATTCCACGTAAAAGTCGTCAAGGTTTCTGACCAACACAAATGGCTGTGGTGTCTTCAGCAACCCCGGTGTCTTGTCGGCTGCCTCGATGAGCAGTGCACGTATGTCGGCCCACTTCATGTCGTAGCCTATAGTTACTTTGGTATGAACGACGACACCATAGTTTTTGGCTGCAAATGTGAAGTTGGATGTCTGCGAGCTCATAAGTGTGGAGTTGGGTATGGTGATAACTTCGTTTTTGCGTGTACGGATGCGTGTCACGAGTACCGTCTTCTCAATCACGAAACCCTCAGTGTCGCCATATCGGATGAAGTCGCCGATACGGAACGGCCGCATGTAGGTCATCACCATGCCTGCTATGATGTTGCCTATGATTGACGATGAACCGAGCGAGATAATGAGTCCGATGAAAACTGATACACCCTGGAATACCTGTGAGTCCGACCCTGGCAGCAACGGCCATATCATGACCAACATGAATGAGTAGCACAGCAACCTGATGATGTAGAACGTGGGTTGTGCCCAGTCGGTGTAGAATCCGGTAATCTTCAGCCTGCCCGATGCAATCTCGCCCGTGAGGTATCGTAGTGCTTTGACCAGATATCGGAAGCAGAGGATGATGATGACGATTTTGAACAGGTTGGGCACAAAACTGATGATGGACGTCAGTATGTCGCGCAGCGGGTTCCAGATGTAGCCAAACAGTGTGTAGGTGAACGATTTGGTTTCGGGGAATACGGAGAACAGCAGTGGGATGCTGATAAGCAGTTGGGTGATGATAATGGCCAGCCTCAGTATCCTGAACAACGCGAGGAACACCAGTCCCTGACGGTGTGGCGGCAGTATTTCGTAGCTCTTGATGCTGAGTGGTCGCGTGGTCGTGAGCAGTAATTTCGCGATTCGCAGGCGCCAGTGACGGTATAACCAGTTGGTGAGCCAGATGAGCAACACCTGCACAACGATGATGATTACCACCAGCAGCAGACCTTTCAGCTTCTGTTTCAAGCCGTATTCATTGTGTAGCTCCATCACCTTGTCGTGAATGATGCCTTTGTATTGTTCGGCCAGTTCCTGCCTCGACATGTTTTGCCACAGGGCATCGATGTCGGTGACGCTCATGATGACATTCTCACCGGCCATCACGTCGGTGGTATAATCGCTGTCGAAGGTGTAGATGGAGTCGATGAACATCGTGATGCGCTTGCCGAGGCTGGTGACTTCGTTGGCCACCATGTGTGCCCGTTGTTCGGGCATCATGCCTCCCTTGCGCGCGTATATATAGAATAAGGTGTCGCGTTCCACCACGATGGGTGCACCATCGGTGATGAGGCGTAGCGAGTCTACTCGTGCCTTGCGCTCGGCTTCGAGCAGTGAGTCTTGTCGGGCGCTCTTGCCCGTCAACTCCAGTTGTTCTTGCATCATGATGCTTTGCAGTTGCAGTTCCTGCACCTGATTCTGTAGTGCTTTGACCAACGAGTCTTGCAGGTTGGTAAGCGAGTCGGCCTTGGATGCCGTCTGGGCGTATGCTCCACATGTGATGAGCATACACATAATCATGATACAATGTCTCATCTCTCTTTTGTGTCTTTATTTATTCAGTCGTTATCTTGCAATCGGCCGGTGCCTTTATGTTCTGGTCGATTATGATTTCGCCAATGCTGCCGGCTTGTATGCTTCCGGTGCGTGGGTTCTTCACGCTGGTGATGTGTCCCTTCACGTCGGCTCTCACCTCGCTGTACTCGAATGCGAGGTCTGCGTCGGGACCGAACGTGCAGTTTTCGAGCACCAGGTTGTGGGCATAGCACAGCGGTTGTGTGCCTTCGATATGACAATTCACGAGTCGCAGGTTGTGGCTGTGCCATCCCAGGTACTCTCCGCTGATGGTCGAGTCATATACGGTCACATTCTCCGTGTTCCAGAAAGCATCCTTGGTGTTGAGTGTCGAGTTGTGTATGACGATGTTCTTTGCATACTGGAACGAATAGTTTCCGTTCAGCTTGAAGTGGTCTATCTCGATGTCCTGGCAGTGCATGAATATGTAGTCGGCATGGTCGGCCTCCACATTTTCGAGGCGTATGCCCTTGCAGTGCCACAGGGTTTCGGCGGCGTTGGGCAGACTTACGTTGGTGAGGCTCAGGTCTTCCATGTCGCGAAACATCTTCGGGGATTCGACCAGCGTGTCGCGCATGTCGAGATGTTTCGAGTACCACAGCGCAGCCCTTGCTCCTTCGGTGAATTTGCAGTCTTTCACCGTGAAGCCATCTACGTGCCAGAACGGGTATTTGCCTTCGAACCGACACTCGACGGCATCGATGTCGCTACACTCTTTCAGGGCCGATTCGCCCGCATGTATCGTCACCTGCTCCAGACGCAGGTGGTGTGAGGCGAAGAGTGGTCGCTCGCCTCCGAATTCAGTTTGTCTTATTATTGTCTTGTTTGTTTCCATTTCTTAGTTTGTAAATTAGTCTTATCAGCATCACGATTCCGCGCACACACAGTTCGATTGCCATTGCAATCCACACACCCTTCAGTCCCAT
>CAMVDC010000059.1 GCA_947166155.1 uncultured Prevotellaceae bacterium
CGAATGCCTTGTGGGCACGCCCATGCTTGTCGAAGTAAGCGAAGTAGAGACGCGAGTAGTTGCCGTCGTCGCGACGCGATATGAACACCATCCAGCGGCCGTTGCTCGACCACGCGTGGAAACTCTCGGCACGAGGACTGTTGACGTTCTCGAGCTTACGTGCCTGCATGGTCTTGAGGTCGAGAATGTAGAGGTCGGCATCGGGATGCCATACATGGAAGCAACCAAACTCGCCACGGCCAAAGAGCAGGTAGCGGCCGTCGGGGCTTACACGTGGGAAGGTGGCGCTCATGTTTTCGGCCGTTGCTTGATATACCAACTCGGAGGGCCCGAAGCTGAGAGTAGTGGGGTCGAACGACTTGCGATAGATGTCGTATTTCACTTCGCGGAAACGCTCGATCATCTCGGTTTCGTGTGGCAGCGTGTCGTTGTAGTACTCGAAATGAGCCGAGCAATAGTAGAGTGTGCGGCCATCGGGTGCCCAGCAGGGGAAGCACTCGAGCTCGTCGTTGAGTGCACTGATGTCGCGCACTTCGTTGTGCTCCACATCGTAGAGGATGAGGTCGCTCTCGCTGTCTTGCACCTCGATCTTTGCCCAACTCTTGGTATGGAACGACTGTCCGGTGTGGTTGGTGGAGTATGCGATGAGCGGGAGGGTGGGGTGCCACGAGGGATAGAGATCGGAAGAGCACCAGCCGAAATGGTGGAGTCGGTCTTGAGGTTTATCTTGGTGGGGTTGTTGTTGTAGACAATCATGGTTCCGCCATGCCCTTGACGCATGTGGAACTGCATGTTATGAGTGTGGAAGTTCTGATATGAATGGCAGTTGATACACTGTCCGTCGGCCTCGCCCGAGACGATAAAGTTGTTGAAGATGTCGCTCTCGTCGAAGTTGGTGAGGTTACGTTGGTTGATGCTCAGCATCTCGTATGCCACATAGGATGGATATATGAGTCGGTAAGACACATAGGGGTCGATGTCCTCTTCGGCAACGCTTATGTTGAACTCCTGCCATGAATGCCATGTACCCAAGGAGTCGCAAGTGAATACCTCGACCTTGATGTCGCCACCTTTGGCCGATGAAAGCATGGTGTGCCATTCATCTTCGTCGATAAGCACTTTGTTGTCGCTGCCGAAAGTGGTTTGCTCACCTGCGAAGGTGAATCGTGCTACGCAGTCCGCCACATTGCCTCGGATGCCGAAGTTGAGCGGCGCTATGTTGGGCGGAACCACCACGTTGGTATAGTCGGGGTAGATGGATGGTAATGAGTTTTCGGTCGTAAAGGTTGACGGCACTGATGGATGGTTGGTACATGCAGTGAGTGTCAACACTGTTGTTGCGACGATGAGTAGAATTTGCTTGGTTGAGTTCATAGCGTTATTTTGAAGTTTCTTAGTATTTCGGTTTTTTAGGGGGGGAGGGGGGCTAGGGGTTCCTAGGCTTTCCTAGGTTTTCCTAGGATTTCCTAGGTTTTCCTAGGCTTTCCTAATATATTATAAAATCTATATAGAAATAATAATACCACCAATATGTGTCGCCATAGTCATGGCGCATCTTGTTGCCGATCTCTTGCATTGGCATGCCTTGGCGCGCGAGGGTGTCGTAGATATTGCGGAACGACTGGTAGCGCGCCGTGATTGCGGGGTCGAACGGGAAGTTGTTGAGGGTGATGGGCGACTGCTCGGTGGCACACAACAACATAGCGGCTTGCTGATAGAGTGGGGGTATGGTGGAGTTTGGATGATTGTTGACGTAGTTGTAGAAGTGTATGCAGAAGGCATAATCGTCTTCGGTCCAAAGCGCTGTGCAGATGATTAGGTCTTCGAGCTTGGGGGTTGCGGGCTTTATGATGTCGGAGAAATGGGTGAGTATCCACTTCTCGGGCAGGCTTTGGTCCATACTCAGGATGTTGACATCGTCGGAGAGAAGTGGCGAGATGGCAATATATTCATCAGACTTGAACAGTGCATCGGCATGTGTGAGCATGGGTTCGCGCTCTCTGGCCCACCCACGGTGGAATGTGGTCTGATTGAGTATGGCCAGATATTTGGCTGCGAGGTCGAACTCACGATTCATGATAGCACAGCGAACATACATCTTGAGGTTCTTTACCTTGAGTCCATAGTCGGTGGCGTTTTCCATCGCCCAACGGTAAGCGTAATTGATTTGTCCGAATTGGTAGTAAACCATTGATCCGTCTTGATGTGCCATGTTCACACTGAGGCTGTCGCCGCTGTTGGGCAGGATGCCGCAGTTGCCGGTGCTGAACATCTCGGGCAGACGGTCGGTGTGCATCAGTGCAATGTTCTTATACACAACCATGAGGTTGGTGGGGGTGTCGGCCTTTTGTGCTTCGGCAATCACATCGTCCCAGCGACATTCGTCGACTGCCCGCATCATGCGCAGTTCGGCATGGTAGTTGGGGTCGCGGAATGCGAAATGGTGTGAAGCAAAAACAAATGCAGCAAGTAGCAGTGTGGTAAGTGTGATGCTTATCCATCGGCGTGTATCGGCAATGGGCAAGAAGCCGATAAGCGGCAAGAGAAGCACTGATGCGGGTGCGATGATGAATGGCAGGCTAAGAAGTGGTTCGCTTTCGCCCATCTTGGCAAATGTGGGTATGTGCTGGCGTAAGGCGAAATAAGCCACGATGAATATGAGCCATGCTATGTTGTGTGGCCAGAAGCGGTAGACAACTTTACTCACAACCCATGTGACGAGACATACGGCCATGAAGCTGAGGCTGTGGGAGAACCAGTAGCCAGGCATCTGCATGTAGTAGAGCCAATAACCGACATCGAGTACCGATATGAGCAACGCACATACAGGTATCCATGCAAATAGCTGATGGTTACCTTTAAGACGGAAGGCAGATATGAGCAGCAGGACGGTGATTGTCCAGATGGCGGTGAGAAGGAGGGCACCGAGCCAGGGATGGTAGAAATATTGAGTGAGATAGCATCCCATCCATATCCACAAGCCGCCATCTTGTGAAAGAGTGGTGGCTGCAAAGTCGTGAGTGCCGATGAAGAGGTCGTGCTCTTGCACTTCGTAGAGGTAGTCGGCATTCATCATGAGCATGATGTAGCTGCCGACTGCGAAGAGTAAGAGGCGCAGTGATGTGGAGTATGTGGATATCTTGTGGCTCATAGTGCTTACGATGTTTCGGACAAACGTGTGAATGTTGTCGACTTCTCGTCGTGGTGAGTGCCATCGGTGGTGATGGTGTCGGACGACTGTTGTCCGTTGTATGTTGCATTGATGACTTGCTGCCGTGCCTGTCCGGCAAATTCGTCGGCAGTGTAGGGCACGGGTTCAATCATGAATTCGGGTCGGTTGTAGGAGTTGAGGTAATATATATAATGGTATGGGTCGCGCTGTGGCAACTCGAATGGTTTGTGGCATGTGCCTTGAGCATCGAAGTATGCGATGTAGGGACGGGTGTAGTTGCCATCGTCGCGACGCGAGGCAGTCATAAGCCACCGACCATTTGACGAGAATGATGGATAACTCTCTGAGCGGTTGCTATTGATGGCAGTAAGCGGTTGTGACTGCATGGTGTTGAGGTCGATGATATGGATATCGGCCTCGTGATGCCACACGTGGAAGCATCCCCAGGGAGCAAGGGCAAAGACCATGTAGCGTCCGTCGGGCGAGATGCGTGGCAAGGTGGCGCTTTGGTTGAGCGAGTCGGCGTTGAAGATGAGTCGTGGCTCGCCAAATCGTTGCGTAGCAGGGTCGAAGCTGCGTGCGTAGATGTTGTAGTGTATGTCTTTGTAACGGGTGATGAGTTCGTCCTCGCGTGTGGAGTCGGATTGGTAGGCGAAGTGTGCCGAACAGTAGTAGAGTGTACGTCCGTCGGCCGACCATGTGGGGAATACCTCGAGTTGGTCGGGAAGTGAAGATATGGTGCTTATGGAGTTGCGGTCGAGTTCGTAGAGGATGAGGTCGCTCTCGAGGTCTTGCACCTCAATCTTCGCGAGGTCTTTTGTATGGAATGTCTGTCCCGTGAGGTTGGTGGAGAATGCAATGAGTGGCAGGGTGGGGTGCCACGAAGGATATACTCCGGCCGATATGGTGGAGTCGGTCTTGAGGTTGATGCGCTTCACGTGGTCACCGTCGACGATGAGCGTTCCGGGGTTGTTGTGGCGCATGTGGAAGAGCATGTGGCTGGTGTGGTAGTTCTGATAGGAGTGGCAGTTGACACATTGCCCCTTGTCGGCAGTGCTGAAGGGGCGGTTGTCGTAGAAGATGGTTTCGTCGAATGTGGTGAGGTTGCGTTGAGCCAGTGCAAGGTGGCTGTAGTCGACATAGGATGGCGGAATGAGACGGTAGGAGATGTAGGGGTCGATGCTATCGGCGGCTACATAGATGTTGAATGGAGTGTATGCATTCCATCCCTGGCCGGCCTTTACAAACACTTCGACCTTGATGCTGCCACCCAGTGCCTCGTGCTTCAGTGCTTCCCATTCGTCGGGGTCGATTTGGGCTTTCATCCCATCGCCGTAGGTGTAGGAGGCAGTACCTGCACTCATCCTCACCACTGTTTGCTTGCCTGCTTCGGTCACTATGAAATTGGTCGGGCATAGGTTGCATGGGATAGTGACTTCGGTGTAGTCGGGCATGATGTGTGGCTGACGTGATTGCATGGCATAGGTGTCGGGCACCGTCGGTCGGGTACACGAGATAGAGGCAATCGCGATAATTGCAGCTATTGCTATTGATAACTTGCAGTTTGTAAATGAGAATCTCTTCATCGGTAGCGTTTAATACGAGTTGATTCCTCGGCAGAAGAAATAGAACCACCAGAAGGTGTCGCCGTAGGTGGGTTTCATGATTTGTCCCACTTCCTCGATGCTCTTGCCTTGCTGTATGAGCGACTGCGACATGTGGTTGAATGCGTCGTAGCGTTGACGAATCTTCACTTCGTCGAACGGCATGCCGCTTATGTCGATTTCGTGCTCAAGGTTGCCATACAGATATGCAGCTTCCTGATAGTGGATGGGCATAGGCTCGTTGGGGTGCATGTGGGCGTAGAGGAAGAATCGCGGCCAGAAGAGTTGTATGTCCTTGCTTTGCAGAGCGAAGACGAGTGTGGTCTCTTGCAGCAGGCGGCTGTCTTTATTCATGGTTTGCGAGAAGTATTGCAGCAGGTACATCTCAACGAGACCTTCATCGCCATCGAGCATGGAGCGGTAGTGATTGTAGTACTCGCGCTGGTTGGCAAACTCGGGTAGACTGAAGAGCACGGTGGTGTCGGACAAGAAGGGTTCATACTTCTCGGCCCATTCGCGATAGAACATTGTCTTCTTCAGTATGTTGATGTATTTCTGTGCAAGGTCGGTCTCGCCTGCTATCATGGCACAACGGGCCAGCACCTTATAGTCGTTGGGGTTGAAGCCCATTTCTACTCCGTTTTCTATGCACCACCGGGTTGCGAAGTTGAGGCGTGCGTAGTACATATAGACGAGTGGCGCATTGGTTTGGGCCATGCGTACCGAGAGCGAGTCGCGAGTATATGGCGGTATGCTCAGGTTTTCGTATTTGAACATGTTGTCGCCGATGTTGCCGTTGTAGGTTAGTGCCAGATTCTTGAACATCACGATTTCGCGTGTGGGTGGTGTCTTGAGGTCGTGGGCTTCTCGCAGCACATCGTTCCAGCGACCTTCGTCGGCTGCGCGGTATATGCGTTGTTCTGCATGGAAGTTGGGGTCGTCGAAGTCGGCGTAGAGGCTGCCTGCAATTACGGCTGCTATCGTAATGACAGTGCTGAGCCACATGAACAGTGGACGTTGAGAATTGTCGTTCGTCGTGGCGTATCGGCCGATGAGTGCAAGCATGAGGATAAGTATTGGTGCTGCAAACATCGGAATCATGGGCATCCACGATATGTATTTATCTATTTGGAACATGGGAAATCCCACCGTCCATGCGTCTTCTATACGCATTTGGGTGCAGAAATGATATGATATGAGCGGTACGGATATGATACCTGCTGCGGCAATCAGCCAGCCGAGACCGCGGCCACGACCGATGATGGCCATGAGCAAGGTGGCGAACAATCCCCACCAACCGGTGAGTATGTAGCCAACGATGCACCACAGGAACATCCATCCCAATGATGCCTTGCGGTGTAACCGCTCGAAGTAACGGAATGCCCATACTGCCAACATGTTGATCAAAAGACCTATGGATGGCGCAAAGCTGTAGCCGGCCACCTTGAGGTAAAATATCCAGTAGCCAACCACCACAACCGAACAGAGCAGAGCAGCGACCGGCAGCAGGGCCAAGGGGCGTTGCCATGCACGAAGGTTGAATGCCTTGATGCTGATGAAGGCTATGGCTGACCAGATGCTGATAAGCAACAATGCTCCTGCTACGGGATAGTGAAAGAACTGGGTGCAAAACAATGCCAACCATGTGGTGAATCCGCCTGGGCGTACGTTTGTTGTGTTGAAAAACGACTTGTCGAACAGGAACAGCGAATGATCAGACACGGTGTACAGGTAGTCGGCATTGCGCCCTATGAGCATATAGGCGACCCATAGAATAAACAACGTGAATGTCAATGCGGTGAGTGTGCCTCCGAGGTGTTGGGACAACCAACTGGGGCGAGATGAGGTGTCGACGAGCTTCGTCGTTGTAGTTTGCTTCGAGTTTCTTACAGGCTTTGATGCAGTTTGTTTTTGTGCCTTGTATGTCGGTTTCATTATTCTGAGGTTGATTTCTTTTTTGTCCGTGAATAGGAGGTCATACTTGTCCTCCTCTTGTATGATGCAAATTTACGAAAAAGAAATTGCGCTCTAAAGTTTATTTATGAAAAAATGCACTAAACTGCAAAATAAATATCTCACACCACCACATTTGCCACTTTAATCGTCGTTTTTCTCATGACGAATTGAAGTAAGCATACTATATATAACTTTTTGCGAGGATATCGTCACTGGGTCGTGACGATATCCTCGCAGGTCGTTGACAATATCCTCTCAGCATTGAAAGTACGGTCTCTCAGCTTGGAAAGGCCGGTCTCTCAGCATTGAAAGGCCGGTCTTGCAGCATTGAAAGTACGGTCTCTCGGCTTGGAAAGGTCGGTCTTGCTGTATGGATTTATGCTTTGCTCTTCATCTTATTGAACAGCACGATGAGCATACTGCCCAATATGCCTGAACCGAGCGAACCGGTAAGTACTGCTATCTTGCCGCTGGCACGAAGGTGCTCAATCACTTCGGGCGTATTTGTTGCGAACGACAATGTATCGACGAATATGCTCATGGTGAAGCCTATACCACCCAGGCATGCTACGGCAAAAAGCATGTGCCACGATGCTCCGCTTGGCATGGCGCCCACTTTGCTCTTGATGGCAAGCATGCTGGCGAGAGTGATGCCCAACGGCTTGCCGAGCAGGAGGCCAAAGAATACACCCATGCCCACACTGCCAAGCTCGGGGCTGTATTGGAAGATGTTGAAGTAGCTGATGTCGGGAATCTCCACGCCTGCATTTGCGATGGCGAAAATAGGCATGATGAGGAAGTTTACCCAGTTGCTCAATGCGTGTTCAAGGCGGTACGACATGCCCATCGAGCCGTTTGCAATGTGGCTCATGCGCCGCAAGCAATGGCGTTGCATGTCGTTGGGGAAGGGGTCGACGTGGTTGTCTTGGTCGAGGTCTTCATATAGTTTCAGCCGTCGCACGTATTCGCGGTTCTTGCGTTCGAGGTAGGCACGTGTGTACTGCCCGTCCATTGGGATGAGAAATGCCATCACGACTCCCGACATAGTGGCATGGATGCCAGCATAATAGAACAGGAACCACACGGCGATGGCTGGAACGAGGTAGAACATCATGCGCTTCTCGCCTTGCTGCTTCATGAGGTAGATGATGATGATCAGTATGAGGGCAATGCTCAGCAACGCGATGTTGATATGACCGCCATAGAACAATGCCACGACGAGTATTGCCCCCAGGTCGTCGGCGATAGCCAGTGCGGTAAGGAATATCTTGAGTGATATCGGCACTTTATTGCCCAGCAACGACATGATACCTACCGCGAAAGCAATATCGGTGGCAGTAGGTATTCCCCATCCGCTGGCAGCTTCGGTGCCGTGGTTGATGAGGGTGTAAATCAATGCAGGAGCCAACATACCGCCTGCTGCTGCAATGACAGGCAGCAGTGCTTTTTGGGGTGAACTGAGTTCGCCGCACACCACTTCGCGCTTTATCTCGAGTCCCACGGTGAAGAAGAAAATGACCATGAGGATGTCGTTGATAAAGGTCTCGACGGTCATTCCACGTGGGAACGTCCAGTCGATGAGGCGTGTGCCATCAGCATGTGTGGGACTTTGAATATGCATCGAGAGGTCGGTCTCGAGAAATGCGCGATAGATGTCGCGTGTGGCTGGCAGGTTGGCCAGCAACATAGCGACAATCACACACGAGAGCAGCACTACTCCCGATGCCCAGGGCTTGCTCAGAAAACTCTTCTGAGCCCAGTTGATGGCTCTCACGTTTTTTGCCCACGTATAGGTTGGTATGAGTTTCATTATTTTATTGAATAATTAATAATGAGAATGGCGGTTGCTTGGCAGAGTGGGGGTGTGGATTCTCGGTGTATTTGGAGTTTTAGGAGTCCTTCCCTGCAATATGCCTCCGTAAGGGGGGGCTATTTCAGCTCTGACAGCATGTATCGTTTTGGCGAAATGCCTGTGGTGCGCTTGAAGAATCGGCCAAAGAAGCTTTGGCTTGGGAAGTTGAGCATTGTGCTCACCTCTTGGATTTTGCAGCGTTTCTCCTTCATCAGTTGCTTGGCAAGTGTCACTACATATTCTGCTATCCATGTGCTTGCATTCTTGCCGCTATACACGTTGGTGATGGTCGAGAGGTATTTGGGTGTGATGCCCAGTTGCTCGGCGTAGAACTGCACTTCGCGTTCCTGGCTTGCATATTGGTTGAGCAGGTCGATGAATTGTCGGAACAGGTTTTCCTGTCGCGAGACGGCATCGCCTTTGATGTCGGAATCTATGTTGAATATGTTGATGACGAATACTCGTATGATATTGTTGTAGCTGCGGGCAAATATGTCTTTGTGCTTAAATTCTCTTTGATTAAGTCCTTGTGCAAGTTCTTGATAGTGTGTCTTGATGTAGGTGAATTCTGCATCCGACATTCGTTTCTGATACATGGTGCCGGCCAATACGTGGTCGTTGTAGAGTCCCATGTCGTTGCTGCTCATGTTGCGTGCGTTGTTGTCGAAACGATAGAGCATGTATTTTGTTTCTATCGACTTCATCTGGATGCGCAGGGTAGAGTAGGCGGGTATGTAAACACATGAGTGGCTCGAGAGTTGCAACTCCTTGTTGTTGACATGTATGCGCATGGTGCCATGAACAAGGATGAACAGCAATGATTGCTGTATGTGATATGTCTTGCCAATATTGTAGATTACTGTTGGCTCTACATTGCTGTCGAGGTTGTCGTAGAGGTATATGAATTTGTCCATAGAGGCCTTGGCCTTCTGAAGCGGTTTGATACGTTCCAGTGTGTCTTCTATATATCGGCTTGATGTTGGTGCCATGATTGATATGTGTGATTAATTGTTGGTTTGATGTGATGATAAAAATGCTGAGTGTGATGATGTTTCAGCGTGAGATGCGACGTATGAAGTCGTGAATTGAGTTTGTCGGCAGTTATGATTTCTTCGACAGTTTCTTGCTGTTTGTGCTTACGTATTTGCGCGGTGAGCATCCTGCAACGCGCTTGAAGTATCGGCCAAAGAAACTCTGACTTGCGAAGTTGAACATGTCGCTTACCTCCTTGATGTTGTAGCGGTTGTTGTAGAGCACCAACTTGATGTGAAGTGTGACATATTCGTCGATGACCCTTGAGGCCGTCTTGCCGGTGTATTTCACTGTCACTGTCGAGAGGTTCTTGGGTTGAACGCCGAGCTGCTGTGAGTAGAACTGTACGGAGCGTTCTTTTTTGTAGTTTTTGCTAAGCAAATCCATGAATGAAATGAATAGCTGCGACGATTCATTCTCTTGGTAGTGTGGTATTTGTGGCAACTTGTCGATAAAGGTGTATTTGTGTGAAATATAAGTACACAGTCGAGCCTTGATGATGTCGATGCGCATGTTTTTGAAGAGCGGGTTCAGCAGGTCTTCCTTCATGTGCAGATAGTCGTGTGTGAGTGTCTCTACCTGTCGGGGTGTCAGGCGGTAGTGGTTGAATGTGTAGCATCCGTCGAGAGCATTGATCCCGATGTTTATGTTGTTGAAGATGTCGTGAATGATGTATGCTTCGATCTTGATGCAGATGAACTTACAGCGTGAACTCTTTATTTCGATGCTCGTATATGGCATCACGGTCAGGTATTCATTGGCTTTCACTCGCAGCGATATTCCGTTGATGACCATGTTGAGAGCGCCTTGCACCACAATCACCGAGCATCTGTACTGCTCGTTGTAAACCGTTGTGTTGTTCATTATTTTGGGCTCGTCGGCTTGGTTCAAGTTGTCGGCCAAGATGAATTTGTCCTCATATTTTACACATTCCTCGTTGGATGTGATTTGATTGAAACTTTCTGTTTGCATTTCTTTTTACCCTTTCTTTTCTCTTTCTTGGTTTATTGTTATGTTGTGTGCCTCTGATATAGTGTCATGGATTCAATTTTTATATGGCACTGCTGCATCAGCCGTTTGTGTTGGCCTTACAGAAAATAAGCGTAGTGGCTCCTATTGTGATTATGTCACCATCATTCAGATTTATGCGGTCTTGGTCTCGTAGTATCTGATTTTGATGGAAGGTGCCTGTGTGGCTTGGAGCATCACGGAGTATGTATTTCAGTTCTCCTTGCTTGTTGCGCTCTACCCTGATGGCGCAGTGGAAAGTGTCGACGCTGGGATCAGAGGTCTCGATTGGCTGGTTTATGTCAGTACCTTTCAGGTAGCGTCCGAACTCGTTGTTTCCCAGCTTGAGGGGCAGAACCTGCTTGAAAGCGAATTTGTTTTCAACTACCGTTATGCTACCGTAGTCGCAGTTGCTGGCTGCATTGTCAAGATGACGCTCTTGGTGGATGTCGGTAAGGTGGGATGTGCCGATGCGTATCTTGAATTTCTTCTTGCATCGTGTACATTCAAAAACAAGTGACTGACCTTCATCGTATTTGCTTTCGTCAAATACGATGAAGGTATCGCATTTGGGACAACGCACTCGTTTCATTGCAACATCGCTTTAGTTTGCAGGAGTGTCGTCAGAAGTCTGTGCTGGTGTTTCTGCTGGTGTCTCTGCAGGGGTAGCCTGGTCGGTAGCAGCAGGGAACGATTGCATGTTGTTGGCATCGGTTTGGGTCTGAACAGGGATTGCCAGAGGCTGTTCCTCTGTGGCGGTTTTGGGGATAAAACCTGCTGAGACTACGCTGAGAACTACCATTGCTATGGCTATGCCCCATGTGGCTTTCTCAAGGAAATCAGTGGTCTTGCGCACACCCATGATTTGATTTGATGAAGAGAACCCTGATGCGAGTCCACCTCCTTTAGACTCCTGAATAAGTACTATACCGCACATGAGTATTGATGCGATAATGATGAGTACGATGATTAATGTGTACAGCATTTCTTTACGTTTTTATTGTTTTATAGTGTTATTTGCGCATTTTCTTCTGTGCCCGACTATAACTTACAAATTGCATGTAGTTATGGCTAAGCATAAAATCAACTGCAAAGTTATTACTTTTTTCTGAATTGAGCAAGCATATACATGGATTTTTTTGAAAATATGACCTTTATGCGTATTTAAAAGTGTGTTTTTCTGCATTATTGGCGTATGTATGCGCATGTTTTAAGGTAAAGACTGCATTGTGCTTTTTCTTGCGAGTGCATGCTTCCGTTTTTGCGAGTGCAAGCTTTCGTTTTTGCGAGTGCAAGCTTTCGTTTTTGCGAGTGCGCACTTTCAAGGCTGCGAGTGCGCACTCTCAAGGCCGCGAGCGCGCACTCACAGGCCTGTGAGTGCGCACTCGTAAAAATGTACCTATATGTGTGTCGTATTACCAGTTGGCAACCGTCGCATTGTATATCTGATCGACAATGTCGTCTATCATCTGTTGAACGAGTTCTTCCTGAACTGCATTGAGCTGGAGGCGCGAGTCGTAGTCGGCTGTTGCTGAGAAACTTTTCTCGAAGTCTTCATCGTGCTTGGTGGTATTCACGAAGCGCACATTGACTGTCATCTTCAACTGTGTCTGGGCGGAATAGCCATCGCGGGCAACTGATTTGTTTGTCTGGCTATATTCGGTTATCTCGCCCGACAGCTGCATGTCGCCGTTTTTCTTCTGCACTTTCAACTTTGTCTTCTTTGAGTAGGCATCGCTTATGCTGTTGTAGAACATGGCTTCCATCGGTGCCCACACATAGTTGCTGCGTATAGGAAACTTGGAGAGCGATATGGTTTTCACCTTTTCGTAGTTGATGCTCGAACCATTGAATGAGTAGCTCACAGTGCATCCTACAAGCATCAGGCAAGTAAGCGTACATATCAACAGGTGTATGGCTACTTTATTTCTTTTCCAATCCATAGTCTTTGATTCTGCGATATAGTGTGCGTTCGCTTATTCCCAACTCTCGTGCTGTCTTGCTGCGGTTGTAGGCATTACGTCTGAGTGCCTCGCGTATGTTGGCTTCCTCAATTTCCTTCATCGAGCGAGGAGCCGCTTCGATATATTCCACGGCATTTGGTATATCGCCATGACTGCCTGCATCTCGCTTGTCTGGCCAGATGATTTGGCTGCCCTTCGGCTCTTTGTCGTTTGTTGGGGTAGCAGTCGGAGCAAGGATTACGGGTTCCGACTCGATGGTAGAATATTCTGCATCTTGTATGATGCTGGAGTGGGTGGGGTAGTGTGACGGAGCAATTGCTTGGCTGTTGATAATTTCCTTTAAGCCCTTCACTTCTTTGCTCAGGTCGGTCAGCAAGCGGAAAAGCATCTCGCGCTCGCTCTCATACGAGTGCGTCCCTCCGTTTTGCTGCCAGCTGGATGCCAGCACCAACCCTTGTCCGGTTGCTGAATCGTCGGTAATACCGAATTGCCGTAGGTTGTCGGCCGTTATTTCACGTTCCTGGCTTATGATACACATCTGCTCGGCAAGGTTTTTCAGCTGACGTATATTGCCCGGCCACTTGTAACTGAGCATCAACTGGCGTGCGTCGTCGGTCAGTGTAATGCGTTCAAGCATGTAGCGGTCGCAGAAGTCGGCCACAAACTTGCGGAACAGCAGCTCTATGTCGCGCCCTCGTTGGCGCAGTGGCGGCATGCTGATGGGGATGGTGGCCAAGCGATAGTAGAGGTCTTCGCGGAACTTGCCTTCGCTTATAGCCTTGGTAATGTTGACGTTTGTGGCTGCAATTATTCTCACGTCGGTGGTCTTTACCTCCGACGAACCCACACGTATATATTCGCCTGTCTCGAGTACACGCAGCAGTCGTGCCTGGGTGCTGAGCGGCAGTTCGCCTACTTCATCGAGGAACAAGGTGCCTTTGTTGGCTGCGCCGAAGTAACCTTCGCGTTCACCGATAGCACCTGTGAAGGCTCCTTTCTCATGACCGAACAGTTCGCTGTCGATAGTGCCTTCGGGTATTGAACCGCAGTTGATTGCGAAGTATTTCTGGTGTTTGCGCGATGAACGGTCGTGTATGACACGTGGAATCACTTCCTTTCCCACTCCCGATTCGCCCTGTATAAGCACGCTCAGGTCGGTGGGTGCCACCTGCACTGCTATGTCGAGTGCGCGGTTCAGTTCGGCCGAGTTGCCTACGATGCCGTATCGTTGTTTTATCTGTTGTAGGTTGGTTTCGTTCATATCGTGTGTAATCAGATGTAGGGGTTGAACTTTTGTTCGTAGTCAATGGTCGTAGAGGGACCGTGACCTGTAAGCACATGTGTGTTGGCTGGCAACTTCATGAGTTGTGTGCGTATCGAGCGTATGATTTGAGCATAGTCGCCACCAGCCATGTCGGTGCGTCCTATCGAAGCTTGAAACAATGTGTCGCCTGCAAAGAGCACTCCTTCATCGGCCAGATAGAAGCACATCCCGCCTTGTGTGTGCCCTGGTGTGAGGATAATCTTCAGCTGGTGAGTGCCAAAGTTTACAGTGTCTTGACTACTTATGTCATGAACCTTAGGCAGTTGCGGCAGCGCTTCGTGTGGTATTCCAAATGCATCGAGATACACGTCTCGCTGCTGATATTGCCCCATGTCGGCCATGTTGCCCTCGATGTCCAAATCATAGTCGCGAGTCACAAATCCGCATCCCATGATGTGATCGAAGTGGAGGTGTGTGCACAGCATGTGTACAGGGCGCAGACCTTTGCTGTCGATATATGTCTTGATGGCATGCCATTCTTCTTCCGATATGCATCCGGGGTCGATGATGCATGCTTCACAAGTTTCGTCGCTCACTACGTAGCAATTCTCTTGCAGCGGATTGACTGTGAATTGTTTTATATCTACCATCTTGTATGCTATGCTTTTTAATACTTCTTGTATCGGCAATTTGTGGCATCTTATGTATGAAAAGATCCACTCCTTGTGTCAGTTCTTCACCCTCACGTGCACCACTTTCTTCGTTTCGAAGTATTCTTCATCGAAGTAATCAGATAGGTTCCATTCGGTGCAGATGGTGCGCATGGGTGCCATCTCTCCACTCAGTTCGCCGCCTTTGAGTGCAATGATACCGTTGGGCAGGGCGTTACGTTGCTCTGTGCCTATGTTTTTCCTCACACATTTCATGAGGTCGGTGAGTGGCATCACGGCTCGTGTCACCACAAAGTCGTATTCCGACTTTATTTCTTCACCTCGTGCGTGAGTCAGTTCCACGTTGTTCAACTCTATGGCCTTTGCCACTTCTTGCGCCACTCTCACCTTCTTGCCTATTGAGTCGACGAGGTGAAAACGGACTTCGGGGTACATGATGGCAAGTGGAATGCCGGGAAATCCGCCTCCGCACCCCAAATCCATCACTCGGCTGCCGGGTGTGAAGTTGATGACTTTTGCAATGCCGAGCGAGTGAAGCACATGATGTTCATATAGGTTGCCTATGTCTTTGCGCGAAATGACGTTGATGCGGGCATTCCATTCCTCATACAGGCCTTGAAGCATTGCAAACTGATTGCGCTGCTTGTCGCTCATGTTGGGGAAGTATTTCTGTATGATATCCATGCTTCAGTTTTCGATAGTGGCTTTGAAGCCGATACTTTCTATCGCACTTATGATGTCGGCAGCTGATGCGTTGCCTGTCACGGTTGCCCTTTTGTCGGCAAGGCTTACCGTTGCTTCTTCCACGCCAGCTACTTTTTTTATGGCTGTCTCAGCACTGTGTGCACAGTGTGAGCAGTTCATGCCTTCGATGTGTATTTGCATTATATTGTCTGATTTTGTATTGTCGGTCGTGTCGTCACCTGTGTGGTGGTGATGATGGTGCGACTTTCCTGTCAAGTGTGCTATGAGAGAGTATAAGAGCAGGAGTGCCAGCACTATTGTACATCCTATGTTGAACCAACTCATCGTGTCGTTACAGCAGCTGTCGTGTATGGCTTTCAGTGTTGATGTAAACCACTCGCTCGGCAGCAGATAATCGATGCCGAGAGCAAAGACGATAGCTCCAACGGTGATTGATGCCAGGTATAGCAGCAGTGTCTTGCGTCCCAACACCTTATTAATTATTATAATAGAATTAT
>CAMVDC010000060.1 GCA_947166155.1 uncultured Prevotellaceae bacterium
TGCGGACGCATTCTCTCTGCCAGTGGTTGCATACAATTTATCAATACTACTGCCATGCCTTGAAACGCGGTGTCGATAGGCGCACAATGCAGGTAGGGTGCAAAGTTACGAAAAAAAGCTGAATTGCGCGTAATGATTACACAAGAATTTATCGCTGACTGACAAAACTTTCGCCACACTCTGAAATACTTCGTGCGTCAACCACTCACTGCCATGCAGTGCCATGTCCGCATCGCAAAGCTTTTCTTTTTCCACATGTCTGCGCTCCCACTCTGTAACGAGATGAATGGCTTGAAGCCACGAGAGCGGTGAAGTTATGATGAAAGAACGGTGAAGTTTTGCTGAAAGAGCGATGAAGTTTTGCTGAGAGTACGGAGTAATTTGCCTGCGAGTGCGGAGTAATTTTGCTGCGAGTGCGGAGTAATTCTTTAATTTGCGTCGCAGTTTTATTAATTTTCCACCGAAAATTAATGAATTTACGTCGCAAATTTAATAATTTGCGACGCAAATTAAAGAATTTGTACGCACTCGCAGCAAAACTTCAACGCAGGCGCAGGGTTTTTCGTGCGTATGCGCAGGGAAAGTGGGATACAGGCGCGAGTGTTTTTCCCTTTCACGATACGGCCACACGATTAAGGCACAAAGAAGTGACGTCACTACGCGTGCGCGCGCGTATAATATATATAAGGTGTGTGGTGGCAAAAGGCTCACAGCTACAGGCGTGGTGAGATTGTTGATGTGTGATGCAAAAAAAGGGGAGAAAAGTTGCATGTATGGATTTTTTCTCGTAACTTTGTGGGGCAAAGAGCGAGATGATATCGAAGTGAGATATAACACGAAAATGACTGAAGCGAGGCTGACATGACACTATCGGTACTGATACCCACATACAACTACAACTGCACCCGGCTGGTTGGCGACCTGTCGAGGCAGTGCGACGTGCTGCAAGCCAGGGGAAGGATTGACGACTACGAGATAATTGTGGCCGACGATGGGTCGACAATTCGGCAGGCGCTCGATGACAACCGCGCGATTGCCGACATGCCACACGCCCGATACATCGAGCGCGGAAAGAACTCGGGGCGCGCTGCCATGCGCAACTTCCTCGTGAGCCAATCGAGGGGCGACTATCTGCTCATGCTCGATCAGGACGGACACGTGGTGAGCGACACGTTTGTCGAGACATTTGTCGATGCAACCGTGGAGCACGACGTGGTGTGCGGACGCATGATTCAGTCGTCAAGTGAGCCAAATGCGCACTATCGTCTGCGATACCGCTACGAACGCCGGTATGAGCAGCGCATGACTACCGAGCGGCTCAATGCCGACCCCGAGTCGCCGTTCCGATCCTTCTGTTTCATCATAAAACGCGAAGTGGCGCTACGGGTGCCGATGGATGAATCGTTTCGTGGATATGGCTACGAGGATGTGTACTACGGCATGCAGCTGCGCCGACTTGCAGGCGGGTTTCATCACATCGACAACCGGCTGCAGAACTTCGACCTGGAGCCCAACCCCGTCTACGTGGAAAAGACCGAAGAAGCCATGCACACGCTCTACTACCACCGCCATGAGTTGAGAGGCGGTGTGCGCATGCTCAGCACGGTCGAGAAGATAAGGCGCATGCGACTCATGCCGCTTACACGACTCGCAGGCATGATACTGCTGAAGCCACTGCGGCTCAACCTGTGTTCCGACCACCCTGTAGTAGGTCTGTTCAACATATATAAGTTCTTATATTATACCAATATAGCTAACGACGAATGACATCTGGAAGCAGCAGTGATGGCCGCCTGGTGGTGGGTCGTGCCTCGGCAGGTAGCGGCAAGACGTTCAACCTGACGCTGGAATACATACGCCTGCTCGTGGCTCGCCCCGACAACTATCGGCGCATACTGGCCGTGACCTTCACCAACAAGGCCACTACCGAACTCAAGACCCGAATCATAGAGACGCTCTATGCCATAAGCAGGGGCGACGAAGTGGCACGCCCCTATGTGGAACGCCTCATCACAGCCGAGAACGACGAGGAAACGATACGCACCCGACTCTCGACCGCGCTGGTGAGCATACTGCACGACTACAGTCACTTCCGCATCGAAACCATCGACTCGTTCTTCCAAAGCATCATACGCGAATTGGCTCGCGAACTGAACCTCACAGCCAACCTGAAGGTGGACATCGACACCGACGACGCACTGGAAGAGGCTGTGGCACTGATGATTGACGGCATGAAGCGCGGCGATGCCACATTCAATGCAGTGGTGGGGTACGTGAACGAAAAGATGAATCGTGACAAGCCGGGCAACTGGAAAATCGACAGCGAACTGACGAAGTTCAGTACCAACATATTCAACGAGCAATACCTGAAAGCCGAAAAGGAGATAAGGCAAGCCACCACATCACCGCAGTTCTATGCAAAATACCGACAGGCGCTGCAGCAAACGAAGCGCGACGCCGAAACGACCCGCCTGGAAATAGCCAGCAAATACCTGCAGTATATCGAGTCGCAAGGACTTCGCAGCGAGGACTTCGTAGGCGGCAAGACGGGAGTCTTTTCATATTTCGCCAAGGTGGCGGCAGGCAAGACACCCGCCATACCCAAGCTGTTGCGCGACGACCCCGAAGCCCCGTGGCTGAAAGACGCATTGATGTGGGAACAACATTCACCCATGTTGCTAAGGTTCATGAACAACGAACTCATGCTTCGCCGACTCATAGCCACCATCGAAGCCAAGCTGAAACATGCCAACCAGATGGAACTGCTCAACAAGGTGGATGACACCCTGCGACAACAAAACGAACTGCACAACCGCTTCATACTGGCCGACACGGCCCATCGACTGCAAGAAATCATGAACGACAGCGACGCACCATTCATCATGGAGAAAGCTGCCGCACAGTTCCGATATATCATGATCGACGAGTTTCAGGACACGAGCGAACTGCAGTGGATGAACTTCCAGCCACTCATCAAGGAATGCCTGGCCGAGGGATGCCAGTGTATCGTGGTGGGCGACGTGAAGCAAAGCATCTACCGATGGCGCAACAGCGACTGGAGCATACTCAACAACATAGAGCAAGGGTCGGTATTTGCATCGCAAGTCGACGAGGAACACATGCGCACCGCACTCGACACCAACCGCCGAAGCGACGAACATATCGTAGACTTCAACAACAGGTTCTTCAAGCAGGCAGCCGACGACGTGACCACACAATACGAAACGACTTTCGGCAAATACCCCGGAACCACAACCGACATAAAGACAGCATACGCCGAGACGCAACAAAAGATACTCGACAAAAAGCTGGGACACGGATACGTGAGGATAAAAACCGTGACCGACGAGGAGGAAACCGACCAGACAGCCGACCCCGACACCAACGACGGAAGCACGACCAGCAGCGAAGCAACACCCATGCTGAAAGCCATAGAGGAAACGATTGTCGACCTCACACAAAACCACGGCATACCCTACAACGACATAGCGATCCTCACCCGATACAACAAGGAGCTGAAGCTCATAACACAATACCTGAAACAACGGATACCCGACATACAGATAGTGAGCAGCGAGGCGTTCCAACTCGACAGTTCGCCGACCATAAGCCTCATGATCATGGCAGTGAGGGCAATAGCCGGATACGGACAAAGCAGCCTCACACGCTTCCACCTCGGAACCCTGGCACTGAAATACCAAACCATCGTGAAGCACAACACGCGTCTCACCCTGTCGGAATGTTACGAAAGCGACGAGCCGACACTGTCGGGATTGCTGCCCGAGGGCTTCCTCGACCATATATCAGAGTTGCAGATGACCCCGCTGCATCAGTTGTGTGAACACATCTACGACACCTTCGACCTGCACGACATCGAAGGTCAGTCGGCTTTCATCTTTGCCTTCTTCGACCATCTGGCAACCTACACCCACGACAAAGCAGCCGACCTCAACAGCTTCCTGCAGTTCTGGGACGAGAACCTACACGAGAAAACCATACCTGCCGACGGAGCCGAAGGGATGCAGATGCTCACCATTCACCGCTCGAAAGGACTGGAATTCCACACCGTCATCGTGCCCTATGCCGGATGGAACATGGGAGGCAAAAACACCGTCATGTGGTGCAACACCGACACCTCGGCAGGCGGACCGCCAGTCATACCCATCACCTTCGAGAAGGGATTGAGCGAGACCGACTTCAAGACCGACTACGAGCAAGAGGAACTGAAGAACTACGTCGACAACCTCAACCTGATGTACGTGGCATTCACCCGAGCCGAACACAACCTCATTGTCCTCACACCGCCGGCACCCGACGGCAAGGCATACACCACGGCTCACGTCATGGCTCAAGCTGCTGCTCACATGTATGGACAGATGCAACACACGAGCGACGGAGTGCCATGCACCGACATCAGCATCGGCAACATCGAGCCACACACCGACAGGAAATCGACCGCAAGCGAAGGCATCGTGACAGAATACAACATAGGAGGCATAAGTCCGATGTTCCGTCAGTCGAATGCATCGCGCGAATTCACCGTCGACCCCGACTCGCCACAAGCCACCCGACAGACATTCATCAAGCGAGGCCTGGTAGTGCACAAGCTGTTTGAGATGATACGCACCACCGACGACATACCACGTGCCATGTCGGAACTGCAACAGATGGGGGTGGTGGATGCCGGTGAGTTCCACGACGAAGTGGTGGCCGACATCGAGCGCGCCATGAGCAACAAGGTGGTGAGACAGTGGTTCGACCCCGGGTGGACAGTGATGAACGAATGTGAAATCATAACCCGCGACAAGGATGGCAGCATCATCACACGCAGGCCCGACCGAGTGATTTACAACGATCACGAAACCATCGTAATCGACTACAAGACAGGCAACCCGAGCCACAGCCACGTGAAGCAGGTGAGCGACTACATGAGGTTGCTGAGGCAGATGGGCATGACAAACGTGAAAGGATATATATGGTATATGCACTCAGGTGAAATAAAAGAAGTAAACTGACATGGAATTCCTCAACATAGTAGCGGCCGACATAATGCGGCGCATAGGCAGCGGACAGCATGGACAGATGAAAGACCTCACGATAGTCTTTCCCAACAAGCGTGCCAGCCTGTTTTTCAACCAATACCTGGCAGCCGACAACCAACTGCCGATGTGGGCACCACGCTATACCACCATCAGCGAACTGTTTCAGTCGATGACCGACATCACCGTTGCCGACCCCACCCTACTCGTCTTTCTGCTCTACAAAGCCTACATAGCCGAAACCGGCGAACACGAGACCTTCGACCACTTCTACTCGTGGGGCGAAGTGTTGCTCAGCGATTTCGACGATATCGACTCGGCCATGGTCGATGCCGACGCGCTGTTCCGCAGCATTGCCGACCTCGAGGGACTGACACGCTTTGACTACATCGACGCTGAGCAGCAAGAGGCAATACGCAAGCTGTTCAGCAGTTTCAGCTTGCCCAACGTGACACAGTTGCAAGAGCGATACCTCCAGATGTGGAAAGCCATGCCACGCATCTACCGACGATTCAGGCAGATGCTCGAAGAACGCGGATATGCATATCCAGGCATGATGAAACGACACGTGGCCGAACACCTCGCATCGCTTGCCAACAAACTGCCTGAAGGGCCCTATGCCGTAGTGGGATTCAACGTGCTGAGCCAGTCGGAGCGACAGTTGTTCCTACACCTAAAACACGAGCGCAACGCATGGTTCTACTGGGATTACGACGAGACATTCACCCCAAATCCCAACAGCGAAGCCGGTATCTACATCAACGACAACATACACCTGCTGGGCAACAGCCTCGAATCGCACCCCGAGCTATTCAGGAACATGAGCAAGCAGAAGGATATAAACATAGTGTCGGCAAGCACCGACAGTGCTCAAGCAAGCTATGTAGGCAAATGGCTCACACCCATACTGGCCGACCGAGGACCGCTCACCGACACAGCCATAGTGCTATGCGACGAGAACCTCTTACCCTCGGTGCTACACTCCATACCTCCAACATTGCCCGACGGCACCCCCACCCAACTCAACATCACCATGGGGTACCCACTGCAAGAGACACCGGCCACATCGTTTGCGATGGCCATACTCGAACTCATGTTCCGCGCATGGCGGCCAAAGGAATCGGGCACACCGACCGAACCGGCAATCGGGCGATGGAGATTCAGCTACGCACAGCGAGTGCTGCAACATCCATTCACACTTGCCATGGCGCCCGATGCCATACACTCCATCATCGAACAATGCAGGAAACAAAACCTCACATATCCACCGGCAACACTATTTGAGTCCGACCCCTTCATCGCCAATATATTCCAAGCTCCACACGACGACATTCTCGTCAATCTGTCGCGACTGAACCAGACACTACAAACCGTGGCTGCAACATTGAGCGCGAAGGTGGAAGATGGAAGCACGAATAACGAAGAAGGGAGTGCTGAAGGAGAAGAAGGAAGCACTGAAGGAGAAGAAGAAAATGCAAGAGGGGAAGAAGGAAGCACAAAGAACGAAGGAGGAACGGCTAAGGACAACACCCTGCACATTGAAAGTCTGTACACAGCATCGACTGTCGTCACGCGTTTCATGACCCTCATTCACGATGAAGGACTCACATTCGATTCGCCCGACACGCTGATACGCCTCATGCGCCAGGCACTCGCGTCGAGAACAATCGCATTCCACGGACAGCCAGCAGTGGGTCTGCAACTCATGGGAATACTCGAGACTCGCAACCTCGACTTCAGCAACATCATTATGTTGTCGGCCGGTGAGGGCACGCTGCCTAAACAGGCACCACGTCCGTCGTTCATACTCAACTTCCTGCGCGAGGCACACGGAATGTCGACCCCACGGCGCACCGAAGCGCTATATGCCTACTATTTCTATCGACTCATAGCACGTGCCAACCACATATCGCTGCTCTATTCAAGTGCCACCGACGGCCTTCATCGTGGCGAGATGAGTCGATTGCTCATGCAACTCACCTACGACTCAAAAGCCATTGGACTTGCTTCGCAGCCAAGCCGAGCCGCACTTGTCAGTCCTATTGTGCTTAACGATGGACATACTACTATCGATGGAGGGCAAACGATTGACAATGGATTGCAAACTACTAACAAAGGAGGACAAACCACTATCGAAGGAGGGCAAACGATTGACAATGGATTGCAAACGATTGACAATGGAGGACAAACTACTAACGAAGAAGGGCGGCAGATAGAGATTTACAACATTGGCAAGACTATGCCAGCACTGCCCAAGGGCGCATTACCTCAGTCTTTCTCACCCACAGCTCTCAACACGTATATCGACTGTCCGCGACGTTTCTACCTGCAATATGTCTGTCATTTCCGCGACGACGATTCGGCTCTGAGCCTGTCGGACGGCGATGTGGCCGACAACCTTTTCGGCAGCATATACCACAATGCGATGCAACGATTCTACACTCCGCGCATGGGACGCGAACTGACTCCCGCCGACTTTGCATGGCTCACGCCCTACACACTGCGCCGGCTGGTTGACCAGGCTTTCGCCAAAGAGATGTTCCACTATGAGGAGCCCGACATACAAGCCGACCGATATGCCATGACGCTGAGTGGCAATGCATTGCTTGTGCACGAAGTGATAAGCCGCTACGTGGAACGCACCATCAAGGGCGACGCAACTCAACAGCCACTCACAATACTTTCAGCCGAGCGTCCCGTCGACTTCAGCACACCACTGCCTCATTTGTCGCGCATGGTGAATATCGGAGGAGTCATCGACCGCGAGGATCTGACCGAAATCGAGGGCAAGACCGTTCATCGTGTCGTCGATTACAAGACATCGGTACGTGCTCAGGCCGCCGAAAGCATCGAAAGCCTGTTCGACCCCACCGTTCCGCGTCGCAGCAGCCACATATTCCAGATTCTATTGTACTGCGAAGCTCTGTATGGCCAGCCGCAAAAGCCTGAGCATCCGCTCATGCCATGCCTGCTCTATGTGAAGCAGGGCATACAGCCGACTCCGCAGGCAGTAAACATTGGCGGCTGTGCTGTAAGCGACTACTTTGAGCAATGTCACGACATTTTTGCCCTTCACCTGCGCCGACTGCTGGAGAATATAAACGACACAGACAATGAGTTCGAAGCAATAAGCTCCGACACCCATTGTCCGTATTGTCCGTTCCGCAGCCTCTGTCAGGGATAGGGACTTCTACCCCACTACAGGCCAAAACGTCAACTATCGTTTAGTTGTCTATTCCTCTTCGGTCGGCTTCACTATTGTTGCCTGGAACTCATCTTCCGACATAAAGAGCAACTTGAAGAAGTCGATGAGAGTTGGAATCCAACTTACACCGCACACAAAGAACAGAATGAGATAAATCCATCCTTTCTTTTTGTCACCGATGTAGAATTTGTGGGCTCCCCATACACCGAAGAACCAGCACAACAGTGTAGCAGTCAATTTACTTTTCATAATGTCAAAATGATAAAGTTTCTTTGTTTTTGTTTGCGAAATGATATGATATTGTGAAATACCAGGGGCAAAGATACAAAATAAAACATTACCGACCAAACGCTTTTACACTAAAAGAAGGGAAAAAGCATAAAAAAAAGCATACTTCCCTGCTTTTGCTAAAATGAGCGCGCACTCGCAGGGCTGTGAGTGCGCACTCGCGGGCCTGTGAGTGCGCGGTCGCGGGCCTGCGAGTGCGCACTCATTTTCACCCCCCTCTACAGTATGCTGTGGGCATGGATGCCGAGTCGTGTCGGTAAACTCACATTCAGCGGTGTCGTTTTCAGCTTATGCAAGCAATAAATGGGGCTTAAAAGTCACTTTTTTTGCTTTTCTTTGTGCTCATATCACTTTGTTTTATTAACTTTGCCATGCACTAACTAAAACCATGATTATGGCAGACGAAAAACGTAAATACCACTGTGGCGAATGCGGCGGAGAAATTCAGCGGCATCAGATATTCTGCCCCACATGCGGCAAGAAACTCGACCACTACGACTTTGAAGACTAATAATAACTATGAACAAACTCAGGACACTGTTTTCAGCCCTTACGCTTGTGGCATCACTCACCGTGAGTGCACAAGCCACTGACGCATGGCAGACACTCTACCCCGAGGTAGAGCGCTCCATACGCGCGCCCGAGTTATATAATAAGGAGTACGACATCACTCGCTACGGAGCATCGCCAACGGCCGATGCCGCCAAGAACCAACGAGCCATCAACCGTGCCATCGAGCGATGCTCGAAAGCCGGCGGCGGCCGGGTGGTAATACCCGCAGGCACATGGCACACCGGTGCGCTGCGACTGCAAAGCAAAGTGAACCTGGTGGTGAGCGAGGGCGCACGCCTATGCTTTTCGGCCGACACAAAGCTCTACCCCCTCGTCACATCACGGTGGGAAGGGCTCGACCTCATCAACTACTCGCCGCTCATCTATGCCTATCAAGCCACCGACATAGCAATCACCGGCAGCGGCATAATCGACGGATGCGCCAGCAACACCGCGTGGTGGCCCATGTGCGGCAGTGCACGATATGGGTGGACACCATCCACACCAGAGGCGCAAAACGGAGGCAGCCGCAACCAACTGCTACAGATGAGCGACCAACAGACACCGCTGGAGCAGCGAGTCTTCGGCCCTGGCAAAGGTCTGCGCCCACAGATGATTCAATGCTATCAGTGCGACCGCGTGCTAATCGAAGGGGTCAGCGTACTCAACTCACCATTCTGGTCGATACATCCACTGCGTAGCAGCAACATCACGGTAAGGAATGTAACCATCGAAAACTCAGGACCCAACGGCGACGGATGCAATCCCGAATCATGCGACGGAGTGCTGATCGAGGGTTGCCGATTCAACACCGGCGACGACTGCATAGCCATCAAGAGCGGACGCAACGCCGACGGACGCCGATGGAACGAACCCAGCCAAAACATCATAGTGCGCAACTGCACCATGGCCAACGGCCACGGCGGAGTGGTGATAGGCAGCGAAGTGAGCGGAGGCGCACGCAACATATTCGTAGAAAACTGCAACATGGACAGCCCCAACCTCGAACGAGTCATACGCCTCAAGACCAACACCTGCCGTGGCGGAGTGACCGAAAACCTATATGTAAGAAACATCACAGTGGGCCAGTGCAAGGAAGCAGTTGTGAAGATTAACCTCGTATATGAGCCACGCGAACAAAGCGAACGCGGCCACTACCCCATCGTGCGCAACATCTACATCGACAACATCACCTGCCAGCGCAGTCGCTACGGTGCCTACATCGACGCCCTCACCGACTCCACCAACGTGCAGAACATCAACATAAGCAACTGCACCTGGAACGGCATCACCGACCCCCAGGGCAACCGCCTGCAGGGCCTCATGCGCGACGTCAGATTCAACAACGTAACACTCAACATCAAACCATAAACCCCACACCCGTCAGTGCTTCGGGGTTCCGCCCCGAAGAAATAAATACCAACAGCCAATGGACACCAAGACAATAGGCATACTCACATCGGGCGGTGACGCACCAGGCATGAATGCCGCCATCCGTGCCGTAACCCGCTCAGCCATCTACAACGGCTTCAAAGTTGCAGGCATCTACCGAGGCTTCGAAGGCCTCATCAGTGGCGAAATCAAGCCATTCACCACCGAAAGCGTAAGTAACATCATAAACCGTGGCGGCACCATACTCAGGACTGCACGTTCGGCCGAATTCACCACCACCGAAGGCCGTCGCCGTGCATACGAACAGATGCAGGCACACCACATCGACATTCTCTGTGTCATCGGCGGCAACGGCTCGCTCACCGGTGCCAAAATCTTTGCCGAGGAATACGGAGTGCCATGCATCGGCCTGCCCGGTACCATCGACAACGACCTCGACGGCACCGACTTCACCATCGGCTACGACACAACCCTCAACACCATCATGCAGTGTGTCGACAAGATTCGCGACACAGCCACCAGCCACGAGCGGATATTCTTTGTCGAAGTGATGGGACGCGACGCCGGTTTCCTGGCACAAAACAGTGCCATTGCAGCAGGAGCCGAAGCTGCCATCATACCCGAAGAGCAAACCAACTTCGACCAACTGGAGCACTACGTAGGTCGTGGCATACGCAAAAGCAAGAACTCGAGCATAGTGATTGTGAGCGAAAGCCCAAAGTGTGGAGCCATGCACTACGCCAAGCGTATGCAAAAAGAATACGACGGCTACGATGTGCGAGTGTCGATACTCGGCCACCTGCAACGCGGAGGCTCGCCCTCGGCACGCGACCGCATCCTTGCCAGCCGACTCGGTGTAGGAGCCATTCAAGCCATCAAGGAAGGTCAGCGCAACGTGATGATTGGTGTGAAAAACAACGAAATTGTCTATGTACCCTTCTCCAGGGCCATACAAGGCAAGAAGCGCATGGACCCGGATCTCATGACGGTGCTCGACGAACTGTCGATTTGAGAGCTACAGACACCTACACAATGCGAATCGGTCATCAAGACATATCACTTGATGACCGATTCGCATTCCTATATTTCACGACAGGTTTTTATTATGTTCTTCCTACTGAGTGTTGCACCCAGATACTGAGTATTTCGTTTTAGTACTGGTTGTTTCGTTTGAATATCACCCACGCAATGACGGGCGCCCCGACGAGTGCTGTCACCGAATTGACGGGTAGTGCACCTTCCATGCCGGGCATGCGTGCCACAAGGTTGCAGACGAGGGCCAAGAGTGCCCCCATAAGCATGGTGGCAGGCATGAGGGTGCGGTTGTCGTTGGTGCGAAACATGGCGCGACACAGGTGGGGCACTGCCAAGCCGATGAACATGACAGGGCCGCAATAGGCAGTGACGATAGCCACCAACACCCCCGACGAGAGTATGACAAACGTACGTGCGCGGTTGAGGTTAAGGCCCAAACTGCGTGCATAGTCGTCGCCAAGTAGCAGTATATTCATGGTCTTGATGAGCAGCATGCTCAGTGGGAGAAGCAGGAGCATGAGGCACACGAACAGCATCATCTCGTCGCCCGACACGCGTGCAAACGAGCCTAAGCCCCACACCACATAGGCTTTCACATCTTCCTCGGCGCTGAAAAACTTCAGCACACCGATGATGGCAGTGGCAAGATGGCCTATTAGCACACCGATGATCAACAACGTGACGTTACCCCTCACCTTGGTGGCTACATACATGATGAGCGACATCACGGCCATGGCTCCTACGATGGCTGCCATCGATATGGCAGCATTGCCTATATACCCCATTCGGCTCAATGCCACACCACCTATCGACCCCGACAACAGCACCACGAGGGCCACACCGAGGCTTGCTCCGTTGCTGATGCCGAGCACCGACGGACCTGCCAGCGGATTGCGAAACACCACCTGCATCTGCAGTCCCGACACGGCAAGCCCCGCGCCTGCCACGGTGGCGGTCAGTGCCTGTGGCACACGCGACTGCATGATTATGTTGCGAGAAATCACCGATACACTATCGTCGCCTATCAGTATGCGCAGGATATCCCCCATGGGTATGTCAACCGACCCCAGCAGCAGATTGAGTACAAACGCCACCATAATGGCCACTATTATCACTATTACTTTCATTTGAGCAGCGTATAGAATGTTGGTTGGTAGTCGTGTGGCATGAGTTCGGGGTGGAAGATGGCGATGAGGTCGGCCAGCAGTATGTCGGGTTGTACGGGCGAAAGTTCGTAGTAGGGAGTCTGACGCATGTTGCAGTATATGACGTGTCGGTTGCGAAATGCGACAAACAGTGTGTTGCGCGGTTCCGACTGCTGTAGGGCCTCGTAGGTAAAGTCGCCCTTGAAGCTGTTGAGTATGCGCCAGTAGTCGGCATTGGCTGCCACGGCATACATTTGTTCGTATTCGATATTCACACCGCCTGTTTCTTCGTTTTTAAAGATGTAGTCGGCACCGGCATCGCGGAAAAGTTGTGCCAGATGGTTGCGTCCACCCACGGCATACCAGTTGCCGCCATGCATCTCGCCACTGAATACCGTGGGTCGGGCATCGACAGTTGCCGCCTTGGCTTTCAGGTCATTATATCGTTGTTCGATACCTGCAAACACCGAGTCGGCTTCTGCTTCCTTGCCCAGAAACAGGGCTACGAACTTTATCCACTCGGCCTGCCCCAGTGGGTCGAGCTCTTTGTATCCGAGGTGTGGCACCAGCGTGATGCCCGTTTCCTTTATGGCATCATATCCGCCCCGCTTAAACGGCGAGATGAAGATGACGTCGGGGTTGGCAGCCAGCACGAGTTCGGTGTCAAATTCGCCTTCCATGCCTATCTTCACTATGTCGCCACGGTCCACACGTGCCAGTATATCGCTGTTGTAGAGGTTCTTGGTGCCTGTGATGCCGCGTATGAACTGGTGGGCATCGAGGGCTGTGAAGTTCGACAGTTGCAGTGCCGTCATGCATATAGTGCCGCTGATTGGCACTTCCACCTTAGTGTATCCGTCGGGCACAGTGCCGTTCCACCCGTGTGGCACAAGGGCAAACTGGTAACCTATGGGCATGCGTTCCTCGCCAGACTCGGGCCCCTGGGGGTCGGACACCTCGACCAGTCGCACACCGTCGGGTGTCTGTCGCACATTGAATCCGCGTGCATACTTTATCTCAATACTGTCGGCAGTGCCAGGTGCATCGCCCTGCGGCCCTGCGGCGCCATTGCATGCAGTCAGTGCTACGACCGTCAACACGACCGTCGCCACATGCAATATGCCGTTTGATATTTTGATGTTTAAGTTCATTGTCTCAGTTGCTGTTTTTACCCTGCAAAGTTACACATTATTTGCGATGTAGCAAAGCATTTTAAGGTCTTTTCGCATATGCCCATTTGCGAGTGCGCACTCGCGACCCCGAGAGTGCGCACTCGCGGCCCTGTGAGTGCGCACTCGCAGCCCCGAGAGTGCGCACTCGCAAAAAAGCATGCAACCGCACTGAAAATTATTAGTCAATACATATCATGAATTATGAATATTTTCGTAACTTTGCAGACGGAATGAACAACGCAATACTAATAGCAGCTCCGTCGAGCGGCAGCGGTAAGACCACCGTTGCCCGTGGGCTTATGGCCCTGCTCACCCGCAAGGGCTACACGGTGCAACCCATGAAATGCGGCCCCGACTACATCGACACGAAGTTTCATGCAGCGGTCACCGGGCGCCCCAGCATCAACCTCGACACCTTCATGTCGAGCCCCGAGCATGTACGCAGGCTGTTTCAGCAATATGCTGCCACGGCCGATGTGTGCATCATCGAGGGGATGATGGGACTGTTCGACGGCTACGACCACGACCGCGGCTCGGCTGCCGAGATAGCCCGTCTGCTCGATGTGCCGGTAGTGATGGTGGTCGATTCACGCTCGGCCGGATACTCGCTGGCTCCGCTGCTATACGGATTCAGCCGCTGGGACAAGGACCTGCGCCTCGCGCGCGTAATATATAATAAGGTGGGGACGGAGCGCCATGAGCAGATGCTGCGACAGGTGAGCCACGACACAGGCATCGACTGCCTCGGTTGCATACCACGCAGCAAAGACCTGGAGAACGGCGAACGCTACCTCGGCCTCGACTTCAGCAGCATGGGCTGCGCCGACAGGCTGGCCGACATCATCGAGGAACACATCGACTGGTCGTCGCTGGCCGCTGTCTTGCAGTTGGAAAAGAAGTCCACCGGCAATGCAGTGCAAGTCACGGCAGCATCAGGCAAATGCCCCAACGCAGTCGTTGCACTCAACAGCGAGTCGTTCTCGTTCGTCTATCAGGAAACCCTCGACCTCATGCCTGGAGCTACACACATCGATCCCGAAACCGACACCATGTTGCCGACCCATACCGAGTTGCTCTACCTGCCAGGCGGATACCCAGAAAAACATCTCGACACACTGACGGGCAACACGTCAATGCGCCAGTCGATAGCCGACTATGCGGCTCGCGGCGGACGCATCGTGGCCGAATGTGGCGGCATGATGTACCTGTGCCAGAGCATCGTGACCGACGAGGGCGAATACCCCATGTGCGGAGTCCTGCCCTACATAGTCTCATTCCGCAAGGCCGACCGCCACCTCTCGCTCGGCTATCGACGATGGACCATCGACGGCATCGAGATGCGCGGCCACGAGTTCCACTACAGCCAGTTCACCGGAACGAAACCCACATCGGCCTGTCAGGTGATGGACGCACGAGGCAACCCAGTCGATTCACCAATCATACGAACGGGCAACATCTGGGCAAGTTACATACATTTAGGCCGTTGGCCCAAAATGTTAATTGACAAGTGATAATTGCCAATCAGCCATTCGTAACGCCCAACCCCAAAGGGGTGATATTACAAAGGGCAGGGTGTAAACCCTGTCTAACATGTAACCAAAACA
>CAMVDC010000061.1 GCA_947166155.1 uncultured Prevotellaceae bacterium
AAAGGCTTTGCGGATGATATTTTTTTACTCATTTGGGTTTTAGCGGACAGCAATATTATGAAGTATTGATGAATCTTTAGCTGTAGGTAGTAAAGCAAAACACACGTAGGCGATGGCACCTCCGTGTGTTTCTTTTGTGTGTTTCTGTGTGTTCTTTGTGCTGCCCTATTCTTCTATGATTTCTTTGAAATACTTCCATGGTGTTGCGGCTTTATATGCATCGGCCGAACCTACGGGAACGTATAGGGTGATATAATCTATTCTCAGTTGGAAACTGCCTTCGATTGAAGTCTGCGGCGGTGTTTTGCTTTGGATATGCATTGATTCCAGATTGCACAATGAGAAAGCACCACTGCCGATTGATGTTACACTGCTCGGTATCTCTATTGAGGTCAGGCCAGTGCAACCCGAAAAAGCTATGTTGCCGATTGTTTTTACACTATTGGGTATGGTGACTGATTTGAGGCTTGTGCAGTCCATGAAAACCGCTTCTTTTATAGATGTCACGCTGTTTGGTATTGTGACTGATGTGAGGCTTGTGGAATTCCAAAAAGCCCCACTTTCGATGTCTGTCACACTGTTTGGAATGGTGATTGCAGTGAGGCCTGAATTCTTGAAAGCGCTAATCCCAATTGTTGTCACGCTGTTTGGAATGGTGATGGAGGTAAGTCCTGTGCAGCCACTGAAGGCAAAACTGCCGATGGATGTGACACTGTTTGGAATGGTGGTGTTCTTGCATCCATAGGTTAGTTTGTTTGTCGAGGTCGTGATTATGGCATTACAATTCTGGCGTGAGTCGTACCTGCTATTGTTTTTGTCAACCTTAATCGACTCGATGTTTGTGCAATCGGGGAAGGCAAGTTCTAATGCTATCACGCTGCTTGGTATCGCGATTGCTGTGAGACCTGTGCAGCCCTGGAATGCGTCCCTGCCTATTATTTGTACGCCATTTGGTATGGTAATTGCAGTGAGGCCTGTGCAGCCTTGGAATGCATTATGTTTTATTGTTGTCACGCTGCTTGGTATGTTGACTGAGGTGAGGCTTGTACAGCGCACAAATGCAAATTCATCTATTTCATTCACATCGTAGGTGGTTCCTTTGTACGTAATCCGCGGTATGATGTTTGCTTTGCCTTGGAAGCCTTCTTTGTCGTAGCCCGAGACAACGAGGTGGTCATCTTTTACGGTGTATTTGATGTAGTCGAGAACAAAGTTTGCGTCGTCGATTATGGATACGATGTTGCCGTTGGATGTTGTTCCATTTTCGAGCACCTCTATGATGGGCTCGTCTTTGCTGCATGATGTGATTGTGGTAATCGCCAACAGGGTGAGTGATAATAGCCACAGGGTTGTTGTTTTTTTCATAAAAGGGTTGTTTTGGTTATTAATGGTTAATCGGTGTGCAAAGATACATCTTTCTGTCTTTACTGCCAAATCTTTTTGCATAATTCTTTGTGGGGGGGGGTAAATGTGGATTTTTGGGTGTGTTTTGCTTGTAGAGGGGTCGGCAGGTGATGGTGGATGTCTTCGTTTGTTTGTGAAAAAAGTGGTAGGACGGGACATGGCTGTTAGCTTGTGATTTTGCGAGTGCGGACTCTCGGCCTTGCGAGTGCGGAGTCTCGGCCCTGCGAGTGCGGAGTCTCGGCCTTGTGAGTGCGGACTCTCGGCCTCGCGAGTGCGGACTCATTTTGCAAGCCTGTGCAGGTGTGTGCAATTCCTTTTCAGAAAATAATGGGGCGAGAGTTAAAAAAAACGCAAAAAAGTTTGGCTGGTTGCAGATTTTGTCGTAACTTTGCAGCCGCAATGGGATGAGGGATGGTATCCGTCGCCCCATGGCATACATAATAGATTGGGATATGGTGTAATTGGCAACACAACAGATTCTGGTCCTGTTATTTTGGGTTCGAGTCCCGATATCCCAACACCATCGACACGAAGAAAGGAATTAAGAATCGCTTCTTAATTCTCTTTTTTTTACATCAATACGTACTCATAATCACTGACAAACTCATGGCAAGACCTCTCATACTCATATCAAACGACGACGGATTCGACATACCTGGTATTCGTTTCCTGGCATCGGTGTGCAGGCAGTGGGGCGATGTGATTGTGGTGGCCCCCGACGGTCCTCGATCGGGTGCTGCCATGTCGGTCACGTTCCAAACTCCCCTTCGCTTGCGACTCATAAGCCAGGAGCCGGGGCTTACGGTGTATGCCTGCAACGGCACTCCCGTCGACTGCATCAAGTTGGCACTCTCGCAGATATGTCGGCGCACCCCCGACCTCGTGTTGGGCGGAATAAACCACGGCGACAACTCGGCGGTCAACGTTCACTATTCAGGCACGATGGGCATTGTGATGGAAGGGTGTATGAAGGGCATACCGTCGGTGGGCTTCTCGCATCAGTCGCACAGCATGGATACCGACTTCGAACCTATGCGCGTATATATAAATAAGGTGGTGAAGTATGTCGTGGGTCAAGGATTGCCGCAGGGTGTGTGTCTCAATGTCAATGCTCCCGACGTGGCTCAATACCTCGGCATGAAGGTGTGCCGCATGGGTCACGGGGTGTGGCAAAACGAACTGGAGCGACGCAACCACCCGCGCGGAGGGGAGTACTACTGGATGGTGGGCGACTTCAACACCGAGAACATCGATGCTGCCGACAGCGACTATCAGGTCATGCGACAGGGATATGTGACCGTGACACCCATAAAAATCGACGTGACGGCCTACGACATGATTGACAAACTCAACTCGCTGAACGACTGAACCATGAAGTACTACCTCATAGCCGGCGAAGCATCGGGCGACCTCCATGGGTCGAACCTGATGAAGGCACTCAGGGATGAAGACCCCGAGGCCTGTTTCCGCTGTATGGGGGGCGACCTCATGCAAGGGGCTGGCGGCACACTTGTGCGTCACTACCGCCACATGGCATACATGGGTTTCATACCGGTGCTGACACATCTGCACACCATTCTTGCCAACATGCGACGGTGTAAGGCCGACATCCGCCAGTGGCAACCCGATGTGGTGATTCTTATCGACTATCCGGGCTTCAACCTCGATATAGCTAAGTACCTGCACGCCAAGACCGACATCCCCGTCTTCTACTATATATCGCCCAAGATATGGGCATGGAAGGAATACCGCATCCGCCGCATCCGCCGCGATGTTGACGCGATGTTCTCCATCCTCCCGTTTGAGGTCGATTATTTCCACCGCCTCAACTATCATGCCACTTATGTGGGCAACCCGTGTGTCGATGCTGTCGATGCATTTCGCCACACCTCGCAATTCAGCGAAGATGCCGAGACATTCGAGGCCGAACACCATCTGCCTCACATGCCCATCATAGCCCTGCTGGCAGGAAGCCGTGAGCAGGAGATACGCGACAACCTGCCCATCATGCTGCAAGCCACGACGAAGTTCACATCGCATCAGGTGGTAATAGCCGGTGCACCGGGCATAGCTCCCGAATACTACCAGCGCTTCTTGCCCCACGACCGCCATGTGGCAGTGGTGAGAGGACAGACTTATCGGTTGCTGCAACACTCGGATGCCGCACTCGTCACCAGCGGTACCGCCACACTCGAAACTGCATTGCTGCGCATTCCGCAAGTGGTGTGCTACTACACCGCCTTCGGGCGCCTCATCTCGCTGTTGCGCCGCATGTTGCTCAAGGTGAAGTACATATCGCTGGTCAACCTCATTGCTCAGCGCGAAGTGGTGAAGGAATTGGTGGCCGACCAAATGACTGCCGAAGCGGTGGAAGCCAACCTGCGCGATATCATGCCAGGCGGAGCGCACCGCCAGCAGATGCTCCGCGACTACGATTCGGTAATAGCCATGCTGGGCGAGAGCGGGGCGTCGAGCCGAGCCGCACGAGCCATGATAAAGAAACTGAATGACATGAACAACGGAAAAACGAAGTAAGTAAACGTAAATACATCAACGACTATGGAGTTCAAATCACAATATACGAAGGAAGAAGTCGAGGCACTGATTGCCTGGGCACGTAGCGTCGACTATGAAGGACGTCTTGACATAGGTGGCGGCCAAGTGATGACAAATGCTAAAGTATCTATCCAGAATATGGCCAACCAGATAGAGCCCCAAATAGGCAACGTAAACTATTCGGGCATGATACACAAACTGTATGTTGCAAAGGAAACACTTGAAAAAATATATAATCAATAATATATAATATATAATCAATAATATATAATAGGCCATCCGGCTGGGAATAATATATAATATATAATCGAGAATATATAATAAAGGCCCTTCGGCATGTTGCTCTTAGCACGCTCCGCCGGATGGCCTATTATTTATTATGTATTCTTTATTATATATTAAAAATAGGTCCTTCGGCATGTTGCTCGTTGCACGTCCATCCGGATGGCCTATTATATATTCTCGATTATATATTATATATTTTTTCTCGCCATATTTGTCAAATCGATGAACTCCTCGACCGACAACTGCTCGGGACGGCGGTTGAATATAGGGTCGGCAAGCATGGGTGAATCCTTGCCCACAATCTGTTTCATGCCATTGCGCATCATTTTGCGGCGCATGGTAAAGACCGTCTTCACTATGCGTCGGAATAGTTGAGGGTCGCATCCCAGTTCGTTGCGGCTATTGCGCTTGAGGCACACCACGGCGCTCTTTACCTTTGGAGGCGGATTGAACACGTGTTCGTCGACGGTGAACAGGTATTCCACATCGTACCACGCCTGTACTATCACACTCAGCACACCGTAGGTCTTGCTGCCCGGTGCGGCTGCCATGCGCTCGGCCACCTCCTTCTGTATCATGCCAGTGCAACAAGGAATGAGGTCTTTGTTGTCGAGCATCTTGAAGAATATCTGGCTCGATATATTGTAGGGATAGTTGCCGGTGAGCACAAACTGGCGCCCTGCAAACACATTGCTGAGGTCCATCTGCAGGAAGTCGCCCTCGATGACATTGTTGCCAAGCTCGGGGAAGTGGGTATGTAGGTATGGCACCGACTCGCGGTCGATTTCCACCACTTTCAGTTCGCGCTCTTTGCGAAGCAGAAACTGAGTCAGCACGCCCGTGCCTGGTCCTACTTCAAGTATAGGAATCTGCTGACAGGCATCGACCGTGTCAGCAATGCGACTTGCGACGCTCATATCGGTCAAGAAGTGTTGTCCGAGAAACTTTTTTGGCCTTACACGTGAAAAATATTCGTTCATTGCAGTGATGATTCACTTTTATTCCTTAAATTTGCAAGTACAAAGGTAAGAAATAATTCATAAACCCCACTCCACAACATGCGATTATTTGCATTTTGCGGGTGAATGAATGGCCTTTCATCATAAAAAAGGAGAGGTGTAGCGTGAACGAACCATTAGCCAATCAACCCACAGCGATGTGCAGAACGAAGTCGGTTCTGTCAGAAACGCTCAAGATAGTGCTGCCGATATTGCTTGGCGGTGCCATCTTGTATTGGATGTATCGCGACTTCGATTTCGGGCGTGTGAGCACCACTCTTGCCCGCGACACCAACTGGTGGATTATGTCGCTTTCGTTGGTGTTTGGTGTTACGGCACAGGTGTTTCGCGGCCTTCGGTGGAAGCAGACACTGGCTCCGCTGGGCGAATATCCACGCACGATGAACTGTGTGCATGCCATTTTCTTGTCGTATGCCAGCAGTCTCATCATTCCCCGTTCGGGCGAGGTGACAAGATGTGGGGTCCTTACCAAGTATGACGGTACGTCGTTTTCCAAGTCGTTTGGCACGGTGGTGAGCGAGCGCATCGTGGACAGCGTGGTCATCATGGTGCTGGCGGTCTTGGTATTCATGTTCCAGATGCCCACCTTCATGAACTTCTTCAGCCAGACAGGCATCGACCTCACGGAGTGGGTCGCATCGTTCTCGGCCACAGGATACATAGTCACCGCCGTGTGTGGGGTGGTTACAGTCCTTTTTTTGTGGTATATCATACGCCACTATTCACCCTTTTCGCGCCTCCGACAGGTGGTCGACGACATCAAGGCAGGCATTTTCTCGCTCCGACACGTGAGCAACATGACCCTCTATGTAGCATACACCATAGGTATATGGGGCAGTTATTTCCTCCATTTCTACATCACTTTCTTCTGTTTCCCATTCACTTCGTCGCTGACTGCGGCCACAGCCCTCGTGGCATTTGTGGTGGGCAGTTTTGCCGTGATAGTACCCACGCCCAACGGCATGGGGTCGTGGCATTTTGCCGTGAAGACCGTGTTGCTTATGGCGGGAGTTGAGAGTGCTACCGACGCAGAGACCTATGTGCTCATAGTGCATGCCATACAGACGGCCCTCATGCCGCTGCTCGCCATCTATTCGGCCATCTCGCTGCTCAGGGTCAAAAGCATCAAGCACCGGCCGATGGATGCTGAATCGTGAGCGACACATCATTGAATCACAAGTTACATACAATAAACAAACAACCAAATAAACAGTAAACCGTTATGACAATCCATGACTTACAACCTCAGAATGTGTGGCGATGCTTCCATGCACTCACACAAATTCCACGTCCTTCGGGACACACACAGCAAGTAGCAGAGTTTCTCGTGAACTTCGGACGTGAACATGGCGCCGATGCCTTTATCGACCAAGCCGGCAATGTGGTGATGCGAGTGGCAGCCACACCGGGATATGAAGACCACCCAACCGTTGTGTTGCAGGCACACATGGATATGGTGCCACAGAAAACCAAGGACAGCACTCACAACTTCGAGACCGACCCCATCGAGACATGGGTTGATGGCGAGTGGCTGCGTGCCAAGGACACAACCCTCGGAGCCGACGACGGTATGGGCGTGGCAACGGCTATGGCCATCGTGGAGGACAAGACACTGCAACACGGACCACTCGAAGTGCTCATCACGCGCGATGAAGAGACGGGCATGTATGGTGCATTCGAACTTGCTCCCGACACCCTGAAGGCCAAGTATATGCTCAACCTCGACAGCGAGACCGACGGCGAGATAACAATAGGCTGTGCAGGTGGCCTCGACGTGGTGTGCACGATGGAGTATCAGGAGATGAACGTAGAGCCCGAAGGCATGGTGGCCTACACCATAGCAGTGAAGGGATTGCTGGGCGGACACTCGGGCCTTGAAATCAACGAAGGCAGGGCCAATGCCATCAAGCTGCTGGCTCGTGTGCTCTATGCAGCCGTGGGTACAGGCCTGGCACATCTCTCAACATGGCACGGAGGTAACATGCGCAATGCCATACCGCGCGACGGCGAGGCAGTGGTGCTCGTGCCGCAGCAGAAGGAAGAGGAGTTCTGCCAGTTGGTCGACAAGTGTTGCCAGACATTCAACCATGAATATGCCGACATAGAGAAGCAGGGCATACAGCTCACGGCTACCAAGCTGGCCGACATCCCAACCAAGGCAGTGCCCGACGACATACAGGAGAACCTCATCAGTGCCGTGCTGGCAGCTCAGGACGGAGTGATGCGCAACATACCGACCATACCATCTATTGTCGAGACATCGAGCAACCTGGCCATCATCAGCATAGCCGACGGAAAGGCATCGGTGCAGATACTGGCACGAAGCAGTCAGGACAGCATGAAGCAATACCTGTGTAACGGCCTCAAGGCATGCTTTGCCATGGCAGGCATGAAGGTGAAATTTGAGGGCGGATACAGCGGCTGGCAGCCCAACACCAAGAGTCCGCTGGTGGAAACCATGTCGAGCGTGTATGAGAAGTTGAACGGCGAACGCCCGAAGATTCTCGTGGTGCATGCAGGACTCGAGTGTGGAATCATAGGCCCCAAATATCCCGATATGGATATGGCCTCGATTGGTCCGACACTGCTCTCGCCCCACACACCGAGCGAACGATGCTACATCCCGTCGGTGGGCAAGTTCTATAACTATGTGGTCGAGGTGCTGAAGGCACTGTAAGCCTTAATTCATGGATATAAAGATACAGAGATGGACCTGAAGCGTTATTATTCGATATCGGAGGTGGCCGAGATGTTTGGCGTGAGCGAGACCCTGCTGCGATTCTGGGAGCGCGAGTTTCCCACCATACATCCGCGGCGGGCGGGGCGCGACATACGCCAATACACGAAAAAAGACATCGAGGCAGTGCGCCAAGTGTATCACTATGTGCGCGAATGCGGCCTCACTCACGATGGTGCCCGACGTGCCATACGCCACGACAGTGGGGGCACGACGGTGAAGACCACCGAGGTCATCGACCGGTTGATTGCCGTTCGCGACCAGCTGATGGAAATCGGTCGTGAACTGTCGGCCGAATACTGACGCCAGTACATACAATAACAAAAAAGCGCAGGATATGACGAGATTCATAACCTGCGCTTCTTGTATGATTTGAACTTCGCTTTTATGTTTTTTGACCCTCGCTTTTATCTTTTATGACCTTCGCTTTTGTATATTTTTAATAGCTCTTTTTTGTTTACCGAAATGCGCCTGCGTATTTTCCGATTTGCGAGCGCGCACTTTCGGGGCTGAGAGTGCGCACTCTCGGGCCTGTGAGTGCGCGGTCTCGGGCCTGCGAGTGCGCACTCATTTTCCGACCCCTCCACAGTGTGCTGTGAGGGGGTGTGTCTTTATCATATAATCGGGATGCTTTCGCCGTTGATTTTGCGGAAGAGGTCGAGGGCATAAACATCGGTCATGCCCGATATGTAGTCGAGTACTGCCATGATGCGAGTGTAGGGGTCGGGGGCTTTCACGTCGTATTGCGGCGATACTCGCTGCAGCAGCAGTCGCGAGTAGGCGCCATCGGGGTTCATGGCTGCCGAGGTGAAGAGGTCGACGAGGGTGCTTATGATTTTATGTCCGGCCAACTCGATGTCGGTCACGTCGCGGGCGCAGTAGATGCGTGCATACGACACACGTTCACACTCGCGATAAGCTTCGCCAATGGTGCCTGGCAGGTGCTTGATGAGCGACTCGGGGAATGTGCCGTTGAGTATGGCTTCTTCGTTTTCGACAAAGGTGTTGACGCATGCCGACTCGAGGGCTCCGATGCAGCACGAACGCAGGTAAACGACTTGCTCGTTCACGTCGGTCACGGTGTTCAGCACCTCCTTGATGCGTGCCTGACGCTCGGGTTCGAAGTAGGCGAGCAGCAGGTCGTGGGTTTCGGCTGTGGAGAGAATCTTGAGTTTGTGGGCATCTTCGATGTCCATGATTTCGTAGCAGATGTCGTCGGCTGCCTCTACGAGATACACGAGTGGATGGCGTGCGTAGCGGCCGTCGACTTGGTGAATGCCCAGTTCGTCTACGATTTTTTCATACACGGGACGTTCGCTCTGGAAGAATCCGAACTTCTGTTTCTTGCCTGCAAGGGTTGATGGGAACGGGTATTTCACTATTGAAGCCAGGGTGGTGTATGTCATGACAAAACCGCCGGGACGTCGACCTGCAAACTGATGTGTGAGCAAGCGGAAGGCATTGGCGTTGCCTTCGTAGTGGGTGAGGTCTTGCCACTGCTCGGGGGTCATGAGCGACTGATATTGCTGCCCGGCTCCTTCGCGGAAGTATGATGCAATGGCGCGTTCGCCCGAGTGTCCGAATGGCGGATTGCCCATGTCGTGAGCCAGACATGCAGCACTGACTATCGAACCACATTCACCAAGATGAGAGTTGGCCAACTCGGGATGCCGCTCAATGAGCCGGCGCGATACGTCGTCGCCTAACGAACGACCCACACTGGCCACTTCGAGGCTGTGGGTCAGACGGTTGTGTACGAATATACTGCCCGGCAGCGGGAACACCTGAGTCTTGTTTTGCAGGCGGCGGAAGGGCGCCGAGAAAATCAGGCGGTCGTAGTCGCGGTGAAACTCAGTGCGGTCGTCCTTCTTCTGGTAGTGCAGGTTTTCCTGCCCCAGTCGTTTATTTGAGATGAGTTGATTCCAGTTCATAGCGTTTTGAGTGATGCCCCCGACGAAACGAATCGAGGCATAGCATCTGTAAATGTGATGCAAAGGTACGAAATAAATTATAAAGCACATATGATAAACTGCAACAAAATAGGAAAGCGGGGCTGCATATGGCATTTTTTATGTTTGAATCAGCAAAAAAATGCCGTTTGTCATTTGTCAGTTATCAATTATTTACTACCTTTGCCACACAGAAACCTAACGAACAGAAATCAAAACATCAAAAAACAATAAAACAATGGATGCAAATCAAATCAACATTTTTCTCGCGTCGAAAGGCGATTATTTCCCATCAGAATCAATTCCCATGATTCGCGAGCGCCTGGAACACCTCGACCCGCAGTACGGATTGGCGGCCACCTCAATAGATTACCTCAATCCCATTGTCAACCTGATAGTGTCGATATTCGTAGGAGAATTTGGTGTCGACCGCTTCCTCATCGGCCAGACAGGGCTGGGAATCGGCAAACTGCTGCTCTTCCTTTGCTGTGGTTCAGGTCTGGTGTGGTGGATTGTGGACCTCTTCCTCATCATGGGAGCTACCAAGCAACGCAACCTCGAGAAGTTCCTGATGGCAGTAGGTGGATAACAAGGTATGATGTAAATCGAACCAAAGCATGGCAAAACAGGCACAATACATAGAAAGCATCGAGATCGAAGCCCTGTGGGAAGGCGGTAAACACATATTGTGGAAGCTCGACCCCGAGGTCAACATCTTGAGCGGAATAAACGGTGTGGGCAAATCGACCATCATCAACCACGCCGTGTCGGTGCTCGAAAAGATGCAACGCGGCGAGGTGCAGGCAGGGACCACCGTGCAGGGGGTGACCATCAAGCTACACCCATCGACGGCACGCACCATACGCCTCGATGTGGTACGCTCGTTCGACCGACCACTCATCAACGGCAACCTGCTCGAAAAGCTGGCCGACTCGAGGGTGAAGACCGAACTCGACTGGCAGATATACAAACTGCAGAAGGCATACCTCGACTACCAGGTGACCCTAAGCAACCGAATCATAGAGGTGCTCACCACCACCACATCGGCCGACGAGCAAATGAAGCAGGCGGCACTCATCTCGGGACCTAAGACGAAGTTCCAGAACATAATGGACGAGCTGCTGAGCGAAACCAACAAGTCAATCGACCGCCACAGCAACGAGATAGCATTCGTGCAAGACGGACAACGATTGTCGCCCTACCAACTCTCGTCGGGCGAGAAGCAGATACTCGTCATAATGCTCACCGCCCTCATCGAAAACGGCGAACACTATGCACTGCTCATGGACGAACCCGAGATAAGCCTACACATCGAGTGGCAGAAGCAACTCATAGGCCTCATACGCGAACTCAACCCCAACGCACAAATCATACTCTCGACACACTCGCCAGCAGTCATCATGAACGGATGGATGGACCGTGTGACCGAAGTGGAAGACGTAGTTTATACACCATAAGCACACATGAGCCGACGACTAACAGAGAATGTCAATTCGCGATACTTCGAGGCTGCCAACCACATGCGGCCACGATGGAAAGCACACAAGGTCATAGTGTATGTCGAGAGTTACGACGACATATACTTCTGGCGCGACATACTCACACCCTTCGAGTCGGCACAACTGGGATTCGAGATTGTGCTGCCATCGCGCACAACACTCAATCGAGGAAAAAAGTCGGCACTCACCAACTCGCTCGGCTCAAGGCTCGGAACCAGCATGATAGCATGCGTGGATGCCGACCTCGACTACCTGATGCAAGGAGCCACACCCACCAGCAGGCAGATTGTAGGAAGTCCATACGTGTTGCATACCTATGCCTACGCCATCGAAAACCTGCAGTGCTATGCACCAAGCCTGCACAACGTGTGCGTGATGGCAACGCTCAACGACCGCCAACTCTTCGACTTCGAGGCCTTCATGACTGCTTATTCCGAAACAATATACCCGCTGTTTGTGTGGGCTATATGGCTCTACCGCACCGATCAAGCACACGAGATGCCGCTCACATCATTCTGCAACCTCACAACACTGCATAAATTCAACATACACAACCCCGAGGAGGCACTCAACACACTGCGACGAACCGTAAACCGCAAGGTGGCATACCTGCAGCAACACTTCCCCGCTGCAAAAAACAAGATAAAGCCGTTGCGCGATGAACTGCAGGCACTGGGAGTGACACAGCAAAACACATACCTCTATTCGCAAGGTCACCACATCATGGACAATGTGGTCATGGAAGTGCTCAATCCCGTATGCACCATGCTGCGACGAGCACGTGAGCGCGAAATACGTCAGAACGCCATACATGCACAGCAGCAAGACAACGAGCTCGCAAGCTACCAGCACTCATGCGCACCCATCGAGCAGATGATAAGGCGCAACTCGGGATATAAGACCGCACCACAATACCTGCAGATACAGCAAAGCGTGGAAAAACTGATAGAGAGAATAAAGACAGCAACCGCCCAACAACCAACAACCCCATCACCATAATGCTCGAAATACAAGACACACTCGTAAGCCTCGACGTCTTCAGCCGTCATTTCTGTTGCGACATAAGCGACTGTCACGGCATCTGCTGCGTGGAAGGCGACGCAGGGGCCCCTGTAGAAGTCGACGAGATAGCACAGATGGAGGAAGTACTCGAGGTGATATGGGACGAACTGACACCCGAGGCGCAAGACGTGATAAACCGCCAAGGCATAGTGTATGCCGACCCTTCGGGCGAACTTGTCACCAGCATTGTCTCGACCGGACATTGTGTCTTTGCTGCCGACGATGAGCAGGGCAACACACAATGTCTGCTCGAACGAGCATGCCGTCAGAACCGAACCACATTCCTCAAACCAATATCATGCCACCTGTATCCCATCAGGCTCACCAACGTAGGTAAGTACACAGGCGTGAACTACCATAAATGGGATGTATGCAAGGGGGCATGCGCCCTCGGCAGTCAAATGAAACTGCCACTATATCAGTTTCTGAAACAACCGCTCATACGCCGATTCGGACAAGAATGGTGGGACGAATGCGACACCGCATACCACGAACTGATGAAAGCCGGATACATAGAATAGATGAAATCTGTATTCGGGCTTTCCTATGATGGCATTATTGTTTCTTCTTTACTCTTTTCCTCTTCCATATCATGGCATTTTTGTTTCTTCCTTATTTTTTCCCTCTTTCCTATGATGGCATTATTGTTTCTTCCTTATTTTTTCCCTCTTTCCCATGATGGCATTTTTGTTTCTCCTTTATTTTTTCCCTCTTTCCTATGATGGCATTTTTGTTTCTTCCTTATTTTTTCCATCTTCCATATCATGGCATTATTGTTTTTCCTTTACCTTTTCCCTCTTTCCCACATTTCCTATGTTTCTTCTTTACCGCGACCTGATGCTTATTGTCCCCAAAAACACCGATGAAACCGAGGATTTGCATCGTTTGTTGCCTAAATAAAAATACTGTCAGGTATGCAGATGATGCCACGAGCATATAGACGTTCGGCATTGCGACTGCGTTTTCTCAGCTCGTCCCCCGTGCAGAGTACGGTCGTCCCCCGTGCAAAGTACGGCCGTCCCCCGTGCAGAGTACGCTCGTCCCCCGTGCAGAGTACGCTCGTCCCCCGTGCAGAGTACGGTCGTCCCCCGTGCAAAGTACGCTCGTCCCCCGTGCAGGGGACGACTTTCTCAAGCGCAAGAAACTGTTTGAGAATGTAAATGCTTGATTATTATTCACCGGATGGCAAAACAAAAAAAACGGTCCTTATGTCCTCTCGACATCAGACCGTTCATGACTACATTAACTAATCTATTAACTAATCTAACTATGAAAACTTATGTGTCTTTTAGGTGCTATCCAAATAACTTAGAGTTACTAACCTTCAAATGTTCATTGTGTTCGGGTGCCTCGGCGGCAACCGATATTTTGTTGTTTTGGGTGGACTTGGATGAAAGAATACCTCTGTATTTGTTTCACGCTGCAAAGTTACGACTATATTTATGTTTGTTTTTGCATTTATGAAACAAATAAGGCCAATTATGATACAGAATGAAAAAACCTCGACCGAAAAACTATCGTCGAGGTTTCATTTATTGTAACTTTTGATACATCAGGCAAGAAATGAGAAGACTCCCACTTGGTTGAGAAGTACCAATCCGATAGCTACAGGGGCGATATAGCGCAGGAGGAACACGATGAGGGGTATGTATTTCGCGCGAAGTTCGCCGTTGTTTGAAAATTCTTCGGTCAGAATGCGGCGGTCGAGGTACCAACCGGCAAAGATGCTGATGAGCATTCCTGCCACGGGGAGGAATATATTGCCCGAGATGTAGTCGAAGAAATCGAATATCGACATGCCGAATATCAGAACATCCTTTAGCGGCCCGAACGAGAGGGAGCACACTACGCCCACTGCGCTGCAGACGGCGGTCACAATCAGTGCTGCCCAACGGCGCTTCAGCTTCATCTCCTCCACGATGAAGGCGGTGGTCACTTCGTGGAGCGATATGGCCGATGTGAGCGCTGCGATGAATATGAGGAAATAGAATGCCGTGGAGAAAAGGATGGCGAGGAAGGGTAGTGCTCCAAATGACTTTTGGAACACATTGGGCAGGGATACGAACAGGAGCCCGGCTCCTGCGTCGAGGTTGTTGGCATCCATTCCTATGTTGAATACCGAGGGGAAGATGATGAATCCGGCCATGATGGCCACGATGGTATCGATGACACACACGTTGACTGCCGTACGTCCCAGGTTGGTGTGATGATTGAAGTATGACGCATAGGTGCAGAGGCATCCCATGCCCAGGCTTAGCGAGTAGAACGCTTGTCCCATGGCTCCAAGTATCACCTTGCCCGTCACCTTCGAGAAGTCGGGTTTCAGCAGGAACTCGATGCCGGCTCCGGCACCTGGCAGGCATACGGAGCACACCACGAGCAGCACCACCAGTATGAACAGTGTGGGCATTATGATTTTTGAGAACCGCTCGATGCCATGTTGTATGCCTCGCGACACTACAATGTGGGTCATGAGCATGAAGATGATGAGCCACACGGTGGGCATCCAGGGGTTGGCGACGAATGTCTGAAACAAGGAACCGAATTCGTTGGCTGGTACTCCATCAAAGGCTCCCGTGGCTGCCATCGTGGTGTATTGCAGGGTCCATCCGCCAACTACGCAGTAGTAGCACAGGATGAATGTGCCTGTAAATACGCCCAGGCGCCCCAGCCACTTCCAGCAGGTGCCGCCCGATAGTTGATCGTAGGCACGTGCTGTGTTGCTGTGGGTGCGACGTCCGATGAGGAATTCGCTCATCATGATAGGAATGCCCAGAAG
>CAMVDC010000062.1 GCA_947166155.1 uncultured Prevotellaceae bacterium
AACCTCCCCATATTGTCATCCCAATTCAGATGATTTAGTTTCCTGCATACCACACACGCCCTCCAAAACAACCATCCAATGCACCACAACCTCCCCATATTGTCATCCCAATTCAGATGATTTAGTTTCCTGCATACCACACGCCCTCCATAACAACCATCCAATGCACCACAACCTCCCCATATTGTCATCCCGACAACCTCCGACGCAAGGAGTGAGGTTGGAGAGGATCTTAAAAGTGCAGAGCACTTTACAAAAAACACCCTGCCTTGCTACTTTAAGTACCTACTTCCTACGTCAGGTCCCATTCCCCCTTTACATTTCCCCCTTACAATTCCCCTTACAATTCCCCTTACAATTCCCCTTACAATTCCCTTTACAATTCCCCTTCACAATTCCCCTTCACATTCCCCTTCACATTTCCCCTTCACACTCAACATACCGCACTATAAAAAACGAATAGCGGACCAACCATTGTGGTTGATCCGCTATTCTATCATGTAGGCTCTGACTGCCTGTTGCAGTCATGAGTGCCTTTTTTAGTCTCTTGGCTTTGTTGCTGAGTATACGATTTTGAGGGCGTATCCCTTACGCAACATCTGCTTCACGTCGGTGATGGTTCCCATAGGTGAGTTTTGGTCGGCCTTGATTGATACAGTGTAGAACGGTTTGTCGATTTCGGCAAGCTTGTTACGGTCGTCCATTACGAAGTCGTACACTTCGTTTGCTTCGGCGATTTTGTCGTTGATCTGTATCTTGGTTCCGTTGCCATACTGCTGTGGGTCGAGTGGCTTTCCGATGTAGATGAAAGACGTACACGACTTACGTGCGAGTTTCTCAAGCTGGGTACCTGAAGGGCGCTCGAATTTCACCATGAGGGTTGCGTCGCGCATTGATGTTACCATCATAAAGAAGAAGAGCACGGAGAATATCAAGTCAGGGAGTGACGAGGTATTCAGTTCTGGCATTTCCTTCTGTCCTTTGTTAAATCTACTCATAGTTACTGGCCCTTTCCGTATTGTTTTGGTTCGGCCTCAGAGATTTTCTGAGGATAGACTTCACGTATTGCTTCTTGTTCTTCCTTGGTGAGGAACTGATACTTGTAACCGAACTCTTGTTTGGCGAGTTCGTCACGCAGTTCGTTGTAAGCAGCTACGAGTTGGTCTTGAACTTGAAAATAGATGCCATAGCTGGTTCCGCGGTCGGTCTGTACCGAGATTACGTGGTTCTCGGTGACCATTCGTGTGCCGAGCAGTTTGATTTGCTTTGGCTTGAGTTCTGGCAGGTTTGATCTATTTTCTGGGTTTGCAATAAATTCTTTTGCTCTTGGTTTCACATCGCGGATGTCGACATAATCATCACCAATCATGAGCATGTCGTCCTTGTTGATGCGAATGTTGAGAATGTTGCGCTCTTTTACCTTGATCTCGTTGTTGAGTTCGTCTTCCTCTGGTGGTTTAGGGAGTGTGCGTGCCAAACCCTGGTCGGTGTCCATAGAGGTGGTGACGAGGAAGAAGATGAGCAACATGAATGATATGTCGGCCGTCGAACTTGTGTTCAGACCTGGCATTTTTCTCTTTTTTCCCATAGTCACTCAGTGTTTAATGGTTACTTCTTTCCTTTCAATACGATGCTATAGATGATAGCAACGATAGAGATGACGAAGAGGATTGCGATTGATATCATCGTTGCATCGGTGAGGATCATGTTGAACACTTCGGGCTTTGCTTCTGTGTTCCAGTCCTTACCGTTGATGAGCATCACTTCATTCTTGTTGCTGAAGCCGATGGCGGCACCGATTGCAAGGGTGATGATTGGCAGTCCCCATGTGTAGAGGTATGACTTGTTGAAGCCGTACTCTTTCACATACATGAAGAAGCTGACGAGCATTATCACGAGTGTAGCAGCGCTGAGTACTATTGCCCAAATGATAAGTGCGTCGGTAAACTGAGGATCATACTGCTGTGGGTTTTCTTCCCATGGTGTGTCGAATCCCACCAGAAAGAAGAGTATGAAGACAACGACGCTGATGCCCATGATGCTCCAGAGTGTTATCTTGGATATTTTGTCTATATTCATTGTGGTCTCCTTGTTTTTGGTTGGTTAATTATTGGGGTTGTTGCCTAGTATTCCTAGTTTCTTGTATGCCTAGTATTGCTAGGTTGTTTTGTACACCTTATTATTTCTTAAGGTTGTACTTTGCAACGAGGTCAAGGAGTGAGATGGTTGAGTCTTCCATCTGGGCTGTGATTGACTCGATCTTGGCGAGGATGTAGTTGTAGAATACCTGCAGGATGAGTGCTACGATGATACCGAAGATTGTAGTAAGAAGTGCGACCTTCATACCTCCGGCAACGACTGTCGGGCTGATGTCACCTGCCTGCTGGATGGCGTCGAATGCCTGAACCATACCGATCACAGTTCCCAAGAATCCGAGTGATGGTGCCATTGCGATGAACAGGGTGATCCATGAGCATCCCTTCTCGAGGTTTGATGCCTGAACAGCTCCGTAGGCTACTACTGCTTTTTCTACTGAGTCGGCTCCGTCTTTCAGACGCATGAGGCCTTGGTAGCAGATTGAGGCTATTGGTCCGCGTGTGTTGCGGCATGCTGTCTTTGCCTTTTCTACGTCGCCTCCGTCGAGTGCTTTTTCTACTTCAGCGAGCATTTTGTCGGTCTTAACGTCGGCCAGTGCGAGGTAGATGATACGCTCGATGCAGAATGCGAGACCGATGATGAGTGCGATGGCAACGATGGCCATGAAGCCTGCGTCACCTTCGATGAACTTGGTTTTGAGGGTTTTGTACATGCCTACTTCTTCCACAGTTGCTTCTGGGATTTCGGGTTCGGCTTCTACAGCTGCTTCCTCTTCGGCTGCGAGTGTGTCTACTTGCTCAACGGCTGCTGCTGTTGTGTCTACGGCTTCTTCGTCTTGAGCTGACATTGTCTGAGTCATTCCAAATGTGAAGACTCCCATGAGTGCAATGATTGCAAATGCTTTTTTCATTGTGTCTTTAATTTTGTTAAGATTAATACTTTTATTTATTAGTTTGTTTGTTTTTATGTTGTGGGGCGGATGCTTGTCGTGTGTGTGGCGACTGGGCTGGCGTCCCGTTTGTGTCGGATTTGTTTTGGTGCGGAGAGAGCGAGATTCGAACTCGCGAACCAGTTTTGCCGGTCACACGCTTTCCAGGCGTGCCTCTTCAGCCACTCGAGCATCTCTCCTCTTTTTGGCTGCTTTTTGGGTGTTTTGCCATGTCTTTTTATGGCGTTTTGTTATCGAAGCAGCTAAATCAGCAACAAAAATACGAAAAATTTTTATTATCTGAATAGAAAGAATGCATTTTTCTTTGTTTTGAGGGCGATATTTTCTGTTTTGATGCCGTAAATTGCAGATAAGTGGGTTGCTGTTGCACTTAAAAATGCACTTTCGTTGCGTTTGCCTCGATGTGGTGTCGGGGCAAGGTATGGGGCGTCGGTTTCGAGCACTATTCGCGAGAGTGGGACTGCTTGGCGGAGGACTTCGGGCAGGGTGGATTTCTTGAATGTAAGGACTCCGCCGATTCCGAGTTTGAAGTTGGGGAAGCTGAGCAGTTGCTGTGCTTCTTCGACGGTGCCGCTGAAGCAGTGGAATACTCCGCTGAGGTTGTCGGCTCGGTGGCGCTCCATGATTTCGATGAGCTGGCTGTGGGCGTTGCGGGCGTGTATCATGAGTGGCTTGTGGTATTGTATTGCCCAGCCGATTTGTTGTTCGAAGGCATCGGTTTGCTGCATGGCGTAGGTGTCGTCCCAGTAGAGGTCGAGTCCCACTTCGCCTATGGCCACGTATCGCTTGGGGTTTTGGTCGAGTCGTTGGTGTATCTGGTCGAGTTGCTGTTGGTAGTCGTTGTCGATTTCCTCGGGGTGGAGGCCTATCATGGGGTATAGGTATCCGGGGTGCTGGCTGCATATTTGTTCTATGCGGTCGAGGCTGGCGAGGTTGGTTGCGGGTATGAGTATGGTCTCGACTTGTGCGTCCTTGGCTCGTTGTATTACGGCTTCGAGGTCGTCGTCGAATTCGGGTGCATCGAGGTGTGAGTGTGTGTCGATATACATTGGTCTTATTTCTTTCGCTTTAGCAATCGGTGTGCGAAGTCGTAGAGTTGTGCTTTGTGCAGGTCGTCAGTGCCGACTTGGTCGAGGCTTTTGAGTGATTGGATGAAGATTTGCTCGATCTTTTCCTGGCATATTTGTCGTATTCCAACGTGGTCGTATATTGCTGTCACGGCTTTGATTTTCTCGGCTGGGTCGTATTGTGTGGCGTCGATCCATTGTTGCAGTTGTTGTTGCTCGTTGGTTGATGCTATTTCTTGTGTCTTGAGCAGCATGAATGTCTTTTTGTTGCACAGGATGTCGCCTCCGGTGTTTTTGCCGAATGTTGCCGGGTCGCCATATACGTCGAGCAGGTCGTCTTGCAGTTGGAATGCGAGGCCCATTTTTTCTCCGAAGTCGTAGAGGTGGTTGCTGTCGCTGTCGGTAGCTCCTGCCAGTTGTGCTCCTATCTTGAGTGCGCATGCGAGCAGGAGTGATGTTTTGAGACGTATCATTTCCATGTATTCGTCGGTGCTCACGTCGTTGCGTGTCTCAAATTCCATGTCGTACATCTGTCCGTCGCACACGCCGATGGTTGCGTCGTTGAATGTCTTGAGTGCTTGTATGATGTGTGGGTTTGAGGTGTCTTGTGTGAATAGTCGGTATGCCATTATGAGCATGGTGTCGCCCGACAGTATTGCGGTGTTTTCGTCCCATTTGCGGTGTACGGTAGGGTGGCTGCGTCGCATGTCGGCGTGGTCCATGAGGTCGTCGTGGAGCAGGGTGAAGTTGTGGTAGGTCTCGAGTGCTATGGCTTGTGGCATGATGTCGTCGGTGGTGTCGCGATATATGTTGTAGGCCATGAGCATGAGTATGGGCCGGATGCGTTTGCCGCCGAGCGAGAGTACGTAGCGTATGGGGCCGTAGAGTCCTTGTGGCTGGGCGGGGTAGGGCAGGTTGTCGATGTATTGGTTTACGTTGTCGAGGAGTTGTTGATAGGTCTTCATAGTGATGATGTTTTGCTTGTCGTTTTGCGAGTGCGTGCTTGTCGTTTTGCGAGTGCGCACTTTCGGGGCTGCGAGTGCGCACTCTCGGGCTTGCGAGTGCGCACTCTCGGGGCTGTGAGTGCGCGCTCATTTTTTAGCGGGTGTTGGGGTGCGCTTTTTCCCATGTTGGTCTTGCTTTGTTTTTCTGCTTATATTATATATATAATAAGGTGTACCCCATCGTTGTTCGTTGTGGCACACCTTATGTTGTTTATCATCTTGTTGATTACTGTATCTTGAACTGTATAGGCACAGTGTACTTTACTCTCACAGGTTTGTTACGCTGCATGCCTGGTTTCCATTTTGGCATTGCGCGTACCACGCGTAAGGCTTCTGCGTCGCATTCTGGCTCGAGTGGACGGAGCACTTTCGGGTCTACTACCGATCCGTCGCGGTTTACTACGAATTCTATCACGCATGTTCCGCGGATGCCTTGTTCCTGTGCACGGCGTGGATATTTGATGTTCTTACCCAGATACTTGAGCAGTGCGTCTGTACCTCCGGGGAATTCTGGCATCTTTTCTACGATGTCGAAGATTTCGTCTTCGTCGGTAAGTTCAACAACTGTTGGTCCTGTCATGACTGGGCCTGAAGTCTGAGCCACAGGGCCTGTGATAGCTTCGTTGGTGTCTTCCGAACTTTGGATTTCTTCTTCTTCGATTTCCTCATCGTCGTCCACGATGTCGAGGATTTCAGCTACCTGTGGTGCTTCCTGTGGTGGTGGGGGTGCTGTCTGGAATATTGGTTGAGTTACTGGCGGAACCTCTTCTTCCATCTGTGCGTAGGCTGCATAAATCACAGGATCGGTCTCCTTGTAGTCGCGAGTGGTCCACTCGAATGCGGCAAAAATGGCGCCAAGGGCGAAGATGTAACCGATGAGCATGCTGGTACTCTTCTGTCCTTCAAGGTCGGCTTTCTTTGATTTCTTAATTTCCATGTTATACTTGTTTTATTGTTATTGCAATTTGATGCTGATTGGTATTTGTGGCAAATGTAGCACTTTTTTTTTATACGAAGTATATTTCTTCACGTTTTTTTTCAAAAAAAGTGTGTTGATGGCTCATTTGTCGTCGAAATGGGGGGTGTTGCTTACAATCGAGCGTATGTGTAGGTCGCGCTGCGGGAACGGGATTTCAACTCCGTTTTCGTTGAATGTGCGGTAGATTTCCTCGCGTGTTCGGGTGGTGAATCCCCATCGCTGGTTGAAGAGCACCCATGCGGTGACGATGAGGTCGACGCTGTTGTCGCCAAAGCCGTCGACCACCACGGTGATGGGCTTCTTGGGGTCTACGATGTCTTCGCCGTCCTCGGTCTTCACGCACAGGGGGGTGGTGGCGTCGATGATGAGGCGTCGGGCCAGGGATATGTCGGTACCGTAGGCAACGCCTATAGGTATCTTCACAAGGATGTATCCGTAGTTGCGGGTCAGGTTTTTGAAGTTTTTGCTGAAAAGCGATGCGTTGAGGAATGCTATGACGCTTCCGTCGAGGGTGGTGATCTGTGTGCTCTGATATGTGATGCTCTCCACCTTGCCTTGAATGCCGTCACACTCGATGTAGTCGCCTACACGCACACGGCCGCTCATGAGCGAAATGCCGTAGAAGAAGTTTTCCAAGAGGTCTTTCATGGCGAAACCCATACCGGTTGCCAGACCTGCCATGACGACCGAGATTCCTGTCTGAGGCACTTTGAGCATGATGAGCGACACCACGATGTAGAGTCCCCACACCAGTATGGCAATCACGTTCTTGGCCAGTGTCTCGTTGAAGTCGTCGCCCTTCTCGGCTGCCTGCTTGGTGCGCAGCAGTATGTACAGGGCGTGAGTGACATAGTTGATGTATTTGAACAGGAAGTAGAGCGTGATGACCATTGCCAGCTTCATGAGTGAAAGCTGTATGTACTTAGGCTCGTCGATAATGGTGCGTGTAAACATCTCGGTGCATGCGGCTGTCATCTCAAATATGTCGGCAGCCCAGTAGAAACTGGCTATAACGGCTCCGACGGTGGCTGTAGGCACTATGGTCTTTTCGATGAAGTCGAAAATCCATGTCTTGTGGATATAGGTACCCCGGTCGATAGCCTTGTCGAGCTCGCCGTTGTTGCGTTGGTTGATGAGCTTACGCTTGGCGCTCATCGTGTCCTCGCTCTTGATGATATTGGTGATGATAAACCGCTTTTCATATTTGTTGAGCAGGTCGTACATGCAGTTTATGGTTTCGATGGCAGCCAGCAGGAATGTCCACCAAATGATGACTTGCACAGCCATGAGCGTATGGCCCAGCCACGACAATATGCACGACACTACGAGCACGGCCAGTGAAACACTTGAATAGATGAGGTCGATGAAAGGCAAGTGGTTCTTATGGCGCATGATGCTGAAATACTGCCAGATGGTGAATGTGAGGATGAGCGGAGGGCATATCAGGTTGACCAGATTGTTGGGTATCAGCACTATGCGGAATATGATGATAACCATTGCCATCCAGATAAATGGCGTATAAATTGCAACACCGTGATTGGCCTGTTCGGGCTTCAGGCGCACGAGCAACGATATGAGAATTGCCTCGTAGAGCCATGCGAAGCTGATCATGAGCTTCGATGCCATGATGTATAGATTGAGCGTGATGAACTGGTTGGCAATGGTGATGGCCACTGCAAACATGGCTACACCCAGTGCCAGGATGATTATCTTGCGCTGCTGTTTGTAGGCTTCGTGGCTGAAGTTAAACCACTCTTTCAGCACCTTGTTCTCAATCTTCGTACTTAGTTTGGGACACAAGTGGCGCATAAGGCGCGGCAAGAACCTCACGATGATGTTGCTAAATATGGTCGCAAGGAATATATAGAACAACATGAACACACTGACTGCCAACACTATTGGGCCTCTCCATTCTGAGAAGCGTTTGCCCGAATTGCCAAATGCGCGGTATTTGTCGGTATAGTCGCGCTTGGCGTGTTGAATCTGTTGTGGCAGGGCACGCAACACGTTGATATAGTTGTGGCCCATATCCTCAAACAGGTTGTTCTGTATGTCCTTATACTTGTTCTGCGAGTAGTTGTAGAGTTTGCCTACCTTGTCGGTCACTATCGAATAATACTGTTGGTCCTCGTCGATAGAGTTGAGCATTCTCACCAAGTTGTTGCGCAGAGCCTTGGCATACAAGAGGCACTTCTCGCGGTCTTTCTGCTCCCCTTCCGTCAGTATGAACGGCTTGGCTATGTGCGACGTGCCGATGATGTCCTCATCATACTCCTGAATCTTGATGTTGATAGAGTCGGTAGCCGTCAGTTTCTTGCCGCTTTCGATGGCTGGCGGCAGTTCGCGCAGCGAGGTGATAAGGCTGTCGTAGCGTGCTATCTCGCCCATCATCCGGGTGCGTATTCGGTCGTAGGGTATGTTGGTCTTGTTGAGTTGCTTATAGAGCTTGGCAGCTTCGTTGCATGCATAAGCAACGTCAAACGTGAAATCGCTCTTCTGCGAATAGAGCATAAGCCCTATTTGCTCACTGCGTTTCATGTATTCGATGAGTTGCTTGTGTTGCGCTGCACTCATCTGCTCATATCTCAGCATGAACGTCTTCTGCTCATGATAGCTCTGTTCCAACTCCAGGCGCAACACGCTGAGCGTCTGTGCCAGGTCCTTCTCTTTCAAAACGGCATGTGCGGGCAGAACTTGCATCAGCACAATCGCACATACTGTCATCAACTTGATAATCTTATTCATTGTCGTCGAATAGTTTGTTCATACTTTTGTAAATCTTCTTGCCGATTGAGCGTGTCTTGCCTTTTTCGCCAATCTCGTCGCCTATATATTCTCCATAGCTCATGGCATCGCTCGTCTGGTCTTCCTGCCCTTCGTCCATATAGTCGTTGAGGCGCATCTGCAAGTGGTTCTTTATGTCGATAAGCAATCCCTTGAAACCTTTGTTCTTCCTGAACTGACGGTATCGGCGTTGCTGTTTCACTGTTGCGGCTTTAGTCCTGCGCGCTGAAGATTTGGTGAATTGCCATAAAAGTCGCAACCCTTTCGCCACTGCGCGGCGCATGGCGACGAGGGTGGGGCGTAAGTGTATGATGCCTCTCACCACAGATTTAGCCAGCCACACCACGGCTTTGCATAGTGCTTTGAGTGAAATGATACTCCATCTTGCAGCGGTTCGCAGGGCAATGAGGCACCATTGCAGGGTGGTTTCCATTGCATGTATGCACCATATTCGAGCCATTCTCAGTTTTTCCTGAGTGCTGTTGTCGTACCAGAAGTCGGCACAGGCCTGTAGCAACATCTTCAGCATGGCGTAGAGCAGTTTTACGCCCTTGATGATGAGAATCAGTATTTTGGCGAGAATCTTCAGCAGCAGTTTGAGCAACAAACGCATTATCTCGGACAACATTTCGCTGCCCGACTTGTCGTCAATGTTATGGTTGTGGTGGTTGTCGCTCATGTGTTATGCTTTATTGCCTTTCGACGTTCTTGCCTTTTAATGTAGTTGCCTTTCGACGTTATTGTCTTTCGACGTTCTTGTCTTTTAATGTAGTTGCCTTTCGACGTTATTGTCTTTCGACGTTCTTGTCTTTCGATGATCTTGTCTTTCGACGTTCTTGTCCTTCGATGTTCTTGTCCTTCGATGTTCTTGTCTGCTTATAGCCCTTTTGCTTTATTTGTTCTCTGCCAGTTCTATGACTTCGAGGTCTTTTATCTCTGCGCGGTCGATAGTGAATCTTACGAGTGTCCTTACCTTGTGAAATCCCGACACTCCGGCAGCTCCCGGGTTTATGTGAAGCAGTCCCAGGGTTTTGTCATACATCACTTTTAGTATGTGGCTATGTCCTGATATAAACAGTTTGGGCGGTCGGGCATATATGCTGCCGCGAATCGAGGGGTCGTAGTTGCCTGGGTAGCCACCGATGTGTTTTATAAGTACATCGACATCTTCGCAGTTGAACCTGTATTTCTCGGTGAATGCTATCCTCACGTCGCCCCCGTCAATATTGCCATATACTGCCCTCAGTGGTTTGAGTGCTGCCAATCGGTCGGCCACCTCCATGGAGCCGATATCGCCGGCATGCCATATCTCGTCACACTCTGCGAAGTATTTGGCATAGCGGTCGTCCCAATATCCGTGGGTGTCGGACAATAGACCTATTCGTTTCATAGTCTTTCGCTTTTTTTACTTGCTATCGGGATGGTGTCCTTACCGTCTCGCTTATTGGTTTTACTTTACAGCCAGGATTATGGCTGCAGCAATGAATGCGATGCCGATGATGGCGTTGAGCATTTGCTGGAAGTGGCTGAACTTCCTTGTGAATGCTTTCACTCTCTGCTCTGCTTTACTCATGAGTGCCGCTATGAGGATGATGGGCATGACCGAAGCAATGGCAAAAGCCAGGGGTGCGAGTACTCCCATGCTGTGGGTTATGGCCAGCGGCATCATAAGGCCGAAGTATATCACAGCGCTTTCGGGACAGAAAGCAAAGGCAAGCATGAGGCCGAGTACGAGTGCACCGGATGGTCCGCTGCGGCGTATGGTCTGTCCGCAGTTATGACAATCGTCGCCGTGGTGGTTGTGGTGGTGGAATACACGTATTATCATGTATACACCTATTATAATTAATATATAGGGCAGCAGCACCTCGCCTTGGCTCAATAGTTGTTGCACCTTGTCGATGCCACTGCTGTGCTGCCATATTATCATGAGCACGATGGCCAGCAGAGTGTAGGTAGTCATGCGCCCAATGGCATAGATTATGGCTTGACGCATGAGGTCGGTCGGCGCTCCACATCGTTGGTTGAGGTATGTGAGTGCCGATACGTTGATGGCCAGTTGACATGGATTGAGTGCAACGAGAAGTCCGAGTATGAATGCTTCGGCTATGAACATAGCATTAATATTATGATTTGTGCTGTCACTATTCTCAGGAACATTGACAGTGGATATACTGTTGAGTAGCCTATTGACGGTATGTCGTTGTTGGCTGTCTGTGTGGTATATGCCAGTGCTGGTGGGTCGGTCGTGGCTCCAGCCATGATACCCATGATGAGCAGGTAGTTTTCTTTGTAGTACATGCGTGCCACGCACCCCATGATGATGAGAGGCAGGGTGGTGATGATAAATCCGTAGAGCACGTACAAGAGTCCGCCATTCATGACGGTCTCGATAAAGTTGCCGCCTGCCTTGATGCCTACGCTTGCCAGGAAGAGTACGAGGCCGATATCGCGTATCATCTGTGAGGCGCTGCTCGATGTGTATGCCACGAGTTTCAGTTTGAATCCGAATCGTCCCACGAGGATGGCTATGATGAGTGGTCCGCCTGCCAGTCCCAGTTTTACTGGCATCGACATGCCTGGTATGTCGAACGGCAGGCTACCGAATATGATACCGAGGAATATGCCGATGAATATTGTCACGAGGTTGGGTTTGTCGAGTCGTGAGCGGTGGTTGCCTATTCGTGTTGCAAACATTTGTATGGCATCCTCTGGACCTACCACGACGAGTTTGTCGCCCACTTGCAGTGTGGTGTTGGGGTTAGCAAAGAGCTCGATGCCCGAACGGAATATTCTCGACACGTTGACTCCGAAGACACTGCTGGGGTGCAGGCTTCCAAGGGTTTTGCCGTTCACCTTGTCGCGTGTCACGAGCAGTTGCTTCGACATCATTGGCGTGTCTTGTTTTTCCCAGTTTACGTTGACTGTCTTGCCGATGAATGTGGTGATGGCTTCAGCGTCTTCTTCGGCACAGACGATGCAGAGTCGGTCGCCGGTGTAGAGCAGTGTGTCTTTGTTGGGCAGGCTCACGTGTCCTTCGTGCAGGCATCGTGTGCATACGAAGTCGCGCACCGAGTATTGTCGTATCTGCATTATCGACTTGCCGTTGATTGATGGGTTGGCCACTTCGATGCTCATTATCTTTGGCTTCACGGCTGCCTGGTTGCTGTGCATGGTGTTGTAGCTGTCGGTCTCATGCTTTATGCTTATCTTGAAGATGACGCGTATGAGTATGATGCTCAGAATGATTCCGATGACTCCCAGTGGGTAGGCGCATGCGTATCCGTTGGCTATGGTTGGCAGTGTGCCTCCCAGTTTGCTGGCGCCTATTTGCTCGAGTGCTGCGTTGGCGGCACCGAGTCCTGGTGTGTTGGTCACTGCTCCACACAGCACTCCCACCATCATGGGCAGCGATTGTGGGTCGGTTGTGTCGCAGCATGTGTAGTAAAGTGTGAGCATGACGGCTATGTTGAGTAGTATGATGCCTGCGGCTATCATGTTCATCGTTATGCCGCCTTGCTTGAACGACGTGAAGAACGAGGGTCCCACTTGCAGTCCTATTGCATAGACAAACAGAATGAGTCCGAAGTCTTGGATGAAGTTCATCACGAAGGTGTTTTCTGCTATGTGTTGTTGGTTGAGTATGTGGCCTGCCACTATTCCGACAAACAACACGAAGGTCACTCCGAGCGATATGCCTGCTATCTTTATTTTTCCCAGCAGTACGCCCAGGGCGATTACGAGCGAGTAGAGCATCACGACGTGTGCCACCGACTGCCCGTTGGTTAATAGTTCTGTTAACCAGTTCATCAGTGTCTGTTCTTTATGTTCCTAAAATTGCAATCTTTTGTTATTGAGGGTTGGGGGGGTGTTTTCGGAGTCCTCGGAGTTCTCGGAGTCCTCGGAGTCCTCGGAGTTTTCGGAGTTCTCGGAGCTCTCTCAGTTCTCTCAGATTTTGAGATACTTCTTTGCGAAGTCGAGCAGGAACTGTGCTGTGTCTTCAAGTCCGAGCAGTGAGCTGTTGACGCATATATCGTATGCGCGGCTGTCGCCCCAGTTGGTTTCGCAGTAGAAGTCGTGGTATTCGCTGCGCTGGTTGTCGGTCTTGTCGATGAGGTGGCGTGCCTTGGCTGGGGTTAGGTTGTCGCGGTTGCAGATAAACTTCACGCGGTCGTCGTAGTTGGCGCGCACGAATATGTTGAGGTGGCGTGGGTGGTTGCGCAGTATGTAGTCGGCGCAGCGTCCCACTATGATGCAGCTTTCTGTCTCGGCCTTTTTGTTGATTACGTCGGTCTGCACCTTGAAGAGTGCTTCGTTGCTGAGGCTTATGTCGTAGAAGTTACCTACCGACTGGAATGGTGATGTGATGGCTCGCATCACGGTCGATCCAGTTACTTTGTTGGTCACTTCGTCGGCTTTTTCGAAGAGTTCGGGGTTGATGCCGCTCTCTTGTGCTGCAATGGTGATGAGGCGGTTGTCGTAGATGGGTACATTGAGTTGTTGTGCCATGATTTCACCAATGCGCTTGCCGCCGCTGCCCAGTTCGCGGCCAATAGTTATAACGTAGTTTTCCATAATTGAGTTGGGGTTTGTTTTGTTTATTGTTATGTTTTTTGTTTTCTGTTGTTGCGTGATGTGGCTTCATCGTATGTCGCTTTCGCGGAACGAGCCGTGGTGGTAGAAATACCATAGCATTGATGCCGACACGATGATCGACAGCCCGTCGGCTACTGTGATGCTGGCCCATACGCCGGTGGTGCCGAAGTATCGGGGCAGGATGAGCAGCATGGGAATGAGGAACACCAGCTGTCGCGACAGTGAGATGAATATGCTTTTCTTTGCCATGCCGATGCTTTGGAAGAAGTTGCCCACCACTATCTGGAAACCCACCAGTGGCGAGAGCAACTGTATCACACGCATGCCTTCGGTGGCAAGGCGTGTGGTTTCGGCATCGTCGGTGAAGATGCGTATGGTGTAGTGTGGGAAGAACTCACACAGCACGAAGCTCAGGGTCATGACCAGGGTGGAGTAGAGTATGGAGTACTTCAGCACTTTGGTCACTCGGTCGTATTGTTGTGCTCCGTAGTTGTAGCCGGCTATCGGTTGCATGCCTTGGGTGATTCCCATCACTATCATGATGAACATGAAGGTGATGCTGTTCACTATGCCGTATGCCCCGATGGCCAGGTCGCCGCCGTGGGTCTTGAGCCCGCGGTTGATGAGTATCACCACCATGCATGCACACAGCTGTATGCAGAATGGCGAAATGCCTATTGCAAATATGTTGCGCACTATGCGCCGGCGCAATCCGTAGATGCCGCGGTGCAGGCGTATGAGGTCGTTTTTGTTACACAGGGCCCATGTCAGGTAAACCACGCCCAGCGTCTGCGACAGCACCGTGGCCCATGCGGCTCCGGCTATGCCCCATTGCCATACGTAGATGAACAGGTAGTCCATCACTATGTTGATGCCCACTCCTCCGAGCACCGACACCATGGCCTTGTTGGGGTGCCCTGCCACTCTCAGCACATTCACCATGCCGTGGTTCAGGTGGTTGATGATGTTGCCGTAGAGGATGATGAGCATGTAGGTGCGGGCATATTCGATGGTGTCTTCGCTGGCTCCGAAAAACTCGAGGATGGGGTCGATAAACACTATGGCCAGTGCTGCAAATATGGCTCCCACAATGATGTTGAGGCTTATGATGTTGCCCACCACGTGCTCGGCTGTCTCGTTGTCGCGCTGACCCAGCTTGATGCTCAGCAGTGTCGACCCTCCGGCTCCTATCATCGCGCCGAAGGCTGCACCCAGGTTCATGATGGGAAACGTGATGGCAAGGCCGGCGATGGCAAGGGCTCCCACGTTCTGCCCCAGAAAGGCGCGGTCGACTATGTTGTAGGCCGACGCAGCCAACATTGAAATCACTGCCGGAATAGCATATTGCATGAGCAACCGACCCACGGGACGTGTGCCCAGCTCCTTGGGCGAACGCTTGCCTTCTTCTCTCATTTTTCTTTGCTCTCGATATTATATTTTCGTAATTCATTGCAAAGGTAACCACAAATATTGACATGAGCAAATCAAAATGCATAAAAATATAGGTACACACCTAAAATAGTTTCTGCGAGTGCGCACTCGCGGCCCTGAGAGTGCGCGGTCGCAGGCCTGTGAGTGCGCACT